>NZ_CP043505.1:1583375-1900050 GCF_008365295.1 Agromyces intestinalis | reverse complement strand
CCATCGCGATGAAGCGGGCGCTCGCCGCGCCGCGCGCCGCCCACCCGCGAATCGACCTCGAGCTGCAGGCCGAGCTCTTCGAGAGCCCGGAGAAGCAGCGGCGGATGACGGAGTTCCTGGAGAAGAGGTCGCGGCGATGAGTGTGCGCCCCGAGGATTCGAGTTCTCGGCCGGCGGGTGGTGCTCCGACTCGGTCGGGCGCGGCGCCGGCGGTAGTCGGCGTGCTCGGCGGCGGACGCATGGGGGCGGGCATCGCGCACGCGTTCCTGATCGCCGGCAGCCGGGTCACCGTCGTCGAACGCGACCCCGGCGCGGCCGCCGCGGCCGGCGACCGGGTGCGCGCCTCGCTCATGCAGTCGGTCGAGCGGGGCACCGCGGGCGACCGGTCGTTCGCCGAGTTGAGCGCGGCGCTGGCCACCGACACGGATGCCGCGGCCTTCGCCGACGCAGGCCTCGTCGTCGAGGCGGTGCCCGAAGATCTCGGCCTCAAGCTCGATGCGCTGCGACGCGTCGAGGCGGTGCTCGATGCGGACGCCGCGCTCGCGTCGAACACGTCGTCCATCTCGATCGACGCGCTCGCCGCGGCGCTCGAACGGCCGACACGATTCCTCGGCCTGCACTTCTTCAACCCGGTGCCGGCGTCGAAGCTCGTCGAGATCGTGGTCGGCGGCGCGACGGAGCCCGGGCTCGCCGAGGCCGCGCGCGACTGGGTCGCCGCGATCGGCAAGGCGGCCGTCTCCGTAACCGACTCACCGGGTTTCGCGAGCTCGCGGCTGGGGCTCGCGATCGGGCTCGAGGCGATCCGCATGCTCGAGGAGGGCGTCGCGACGGCGGCCGACATCGACGCGGCGATGACGCTCGGGTACAAGCATCCGGTCGGGCCGCTCGAGCTCACCGACCTCGTCGGCCTCGACGTGCGCCTCGGCATCGCCGAGTACCTGCACGCCGAGCTCGGCGAACGGTTCGCGCCGCCCGCGCTGCTGCGGCGGATGGTCGCCGAGGGCAAGCTCGGCCGCAAGAGCGGCGAGGGCTTCTACGTGTGGGGCGAATCGTGAGCACCGGCCCGCTGCTGCCCTGCTCGCTGCGCCACCCGCGCGTGCTCTGCGCCAGTCGGACTGGCACGGAGGCTGCCGACGTGGCGCACCGCGTGGGCGTGGGGTCGCCCGCCGTGCGTGCGCGTGGCCACCGGGTCGCGCAGCGGGCGCACGAGAAGAAGAACTGCGAGGACTGAGATGACCGAGATGCTGCCCAGCTACGTTCAGGGCGAGTGGTGGACGCCCGGCGCCGACGCGTCGACGGATGCCACGCAGCAGCCGCCGACCGCGGTGCGAGACGCGTCGACCGGGGAGATCGTGACCCACGTGTCGACCGCTGGCCTCGACCTGGCCGGCGCGCTGGAGTACGCCCGCACGGTCGGGCAGGCCTCGCTCCGCGAGCTGACGTTCCACCAGCGGGCCGTGCTGCTCAAGCAGTTCGCTCTCGCGCTGACCGAGCGCAAGGCCGAGCTCTACGAACTGTCGGCGCGTACCGGCGCGACGAAGCAGGACTCGTGGGTCGACATCGACGGCGGCATCGGGGTGCTCTTCTCCTACTCGTCGAAGGGCCGGCGCGAACTGCCCAACACGAAGGTCTACGTCGACGGGCCGATCGAGCAGCTCTCGAAGGACGGCTCATTCCTCGGGCGGCATATCTATACCAGCCTTCCGGGCGTGGCGGTGCAGATCAACGCGTTCAACTTCCCCGTGTGGGGGTCGCTCGAGAAGTTCGCACCGGCGTTCCTCGCGGGCGTGCCGTCGGTGGTGAAGCCCGCGACACCGACCGGGTACCTCGCCGAAGCGTTCGTGCGGATCCTCGTGGAGTCGGGCCTCCTGCCCGATGGATCGCTGCAACTCGTGTCGGGCAGCGTGCCCGACCTGTTCGACCACCTGCGCCTCGGCGACCTGGTCGCCTTCACCGGCAGTGCGTCGACCGCCGAACGCCTGCGCTCGCACGAGTCGGTGCAGACCGGCGGGGTGCGGTTCACGAGCGAGACCGACTCGATCAACGCCTCGGTGCTCGGACCCGACGCGGTCGCGGGCACGCCCGAGTTCGACGCCTACGTGCGCCAGCTCGTCGTCGAGATGACGACGAAGGCCGGGCAGAAGTGCACCGCGATCCGGCGCGCGGTCGTGCCTTCGGGCTCGATCGACGACGTGGTCGATGCGGTGCGCGAGCGCATCGCATCCCGCACGGTCGTGGGCGACCCGCGCGACGAAGCGACCACGATGGGTCCGCTCGCGAGCGTCGAGCAGCGCGACGAGGTGCTGCGCCAGGTCGGCCGGCTCGTCGACGCCGGCGGCCGGGTCGTCGTCGGATCGACGGATGCCCCTGGCGGCATGAACCCCGACGGCGCGTTCGTGGCGCCGGTGCTGCTGCGGTTCGACGACGCATCGACCGAGGCGGTGAACGAGGTCGAGGCGTTCGGCCCGGTGTCGAGCGTGATCGGGTACGAGTCGCTCGCGGATGCCGCGGCCATCGTCGCCCGCGGCGGCGGGTCGCTCGTGACCAGCATCGCGACCCATGACCCGGCGGTCGCCGCCGAGCTCACGACCCGCATCGCCGCGTACAACGGCCGGGTGCTGCTGCTCGACCGCGACGACGCGCGGTCGTCGACCGGGCACGGGTCGCCGCTGCCCCAGCTCGTGCACGGCGGGCCGGGCCGCGCCGGCGGCGGCGAGGAGCTCGGCGGCATCCGCGCGGTGCTGCACCATATGCAGCGCACGGCGGTGCAGGGGTCGCCCGAGATGCTCACGGCGTTGACGGGGATCTGGCACCCCGGGGCATCCGCTCGGCCGTATGCGACCACGGGCGATGAGCACCCGTTCCGCAAGAGCCTCGCCGAGCTCGCGATCGGCGACCAGGTGGTGTCGGACGCACGCACGGTGACCCTCGAGGACATCGAGACGTTCGCGGCGTTCACCGGCGACACGTTCTACGCCCACATGGACGAGGAGGCCGCAGCGGCGAACCCCTTCTTCCCCGGCCGGGTCGCGCACGGGTACCTGCTCGTGTCGTGGGCGGCGGGCCTGTTCGTCGACCCGGCGCCCGGGCCGGTGCTCGCGAACTCGGGGCTCGAGAACCTGCGGTTCATGACCCCGGTATCGCCCGGCGACGAGATCCGCGTCGAACTCACCGCGAAGCAGATCACGCCGCGCGAGACCGACGAGTACGGCGAGGTGCGGTGGGACGCCGTGCTGCGCAACCAGCGCGACGAGGTCGTGGCGCAGTACGACGTGCTGACGCTCGTGGCGAAGGAGCGGGTGCCGGCGGCGGTGTGACGCGGGTCAGCGGCTCAGCCCGTGGCATCCATTCAGCCGCCCTGGCCCGGAAGTGCGCCGATGCCCACGATCGAGCCGGCCGCGTCGCACGCGGCGTTCGCCGCGTCGATCGCGCGCGCGTACTCGACGTTGTCGTAGGTGAGGCCATCGGGTGCCGCCTGCTGCACCTCGCGGAGGGCGGGTGTGACGCCGCTCTTGCCGAGCGGCATATACGCCCACGCATCCTGCACGGCGGCGACGCGCGACGCGTACTCGGCGTCGTCGATGAGCCCCTCGGTGTGCTCCCACGCGCTGCGATAGAGGATGCCGCTCAGCGCACTGAGCTGACCGCACTCCCAGTCGGCGGGCGGGACGCGCATCGTCATGTCGTCTGGCACACTCGGTGACGGCGTCGCGGTGGGCACCGACGTCGCAGTCGCCCCCTCGGTTGAGACGGTGACGCACCCGCTGAGCAGGAGCGTCGCAGCGACGGCGACGGCGAGGACGGGCAGGGGCGGATGCTTCGGCATCGGAACTCTTCTCGCTCGGTAGGGTGGCGGCGTGATCTCGCGCACGCGGTCAGTTCGGTGCTGTTGCTCGACTGCTCGAACGCTGGGCAGCCCGGCGCCTGATGATGTCGAATGCCAGTATCGGCACCGAGACGACGCCGACGAGAAGCAACAGGGTGGGCCTGCCGAACACGATCGCGAGCACCACGGCGAAGATGGCGACTGAGAGGGCGATCAGTATCGCCCAGATCGAGCCGATCTCACGGTCCATGCGGGCAGCCCGGCGCCTGATGATGTCGAATGCCAGTATCGGCACCGAGACGACGCCGACGAGAAGCAACAGGGTGGGCCTGCCGAACACGATCGCGAGCACCACGGCGAAGATGGCGACTGAGAGGGCGATCAGTATCGCCCAGATCGAGCCGATCTCACGGTCCATGCGGGCAGCCTAGCCGGAGGTGTGGACGCGGATCGCCAACGAATCGCCTGCTGCACCGCGGGAAGACATCAGGCCGTCGCGCGGGTCATGGAGTACTCCTCACCCGCGCAGCGCCAGCGCGAACGGCAGCACGTCGGTCGCGCCCGCGATGCGGAGCTCGCGGGCGGCGACGGTGAGCGTCCACCGGCTGTCGGCGACGTCGTCGACGAGCAATACAGGCCCGGATGGCACGTCGAGTGCGTCGGCGTCGAACCGATTCCAGACGCCGGCGAGCCGGTAGGCGCTGTTGCCGCCGGGTTGGCCGGTCGGGCCGCCGTCGCGGAGCGCGAGCGCGCCGACGTACGGGAGCCGCCCGATCTCGGCGAGCCCGCAGGCGAGGGAGTCGACGAGCTGCGGGTGCGACGTCGACGGCATCGCGACGACCGCGACCGGTCGTTCGGCCCACCCCCAGTCGGCGAGCACCCGCACGCACGCGTCGAGCAGCCGGGGCGGCACCGGGGCGTCGGGCGTGCCGGCGGCGAACACCTCGCGCAGCGCGCCGCCCCAGCCGAGGTCGGTGAGCCGGGCGAGCGCCCGACCCTCGGCGGCCTGCTGGCCCGGCGCGATGCGCCCCTTCACCGGCACGCCGAGGCGGTCGGCGCCCGTGGGCCACATCTTGCGCGGCTCGATCGGCACGCCGACGCGATCGAGGGCCGACGCGGCAGCGCGGGTCGCGTCGTCGGCGATGCCGGTGGGATACCAGGTGCCGGCGCAGTTGTCGCAGCGCCCGCAGGGCGCCGCCGTCTCGTCGTCGAGGGAGCGCTGCAGGAACTCCATGCGGCACATCTCGGTGGTCTCGTAATCGAGCATGTGCTGCTGCTCGGCGAGGCGCTCGGCAGCGATGCGCCGGTAGCGCTCGGCGTCGTAGACCCACGGCTCGCCGGTCGAGACCCAGCCGCCCTGCACCCGACGCACGGCGCCGTCGACATCGAGCACCTTCAACAGCAACTCGAGCGGAGTGCGGCGAAGGTCGACCATCGCCTCGAGGGCGGCCGTCGAGGTGGGTTGGTCGGAGAGCGCGGCGAGCACGCGGCCGGCGCGGTCTTCGTCGGGCATCGACGCGGTGGCGAAGTAGTGCCAGATGTCGCGGTCTTCGACGCCCGGCAGCAGCAGCACGTCGGCGCTGTCGGTCGCCCGGCCGGCACGACCCACCTGCTGGTAGTACGCGACCGGCGAGGACGGCGCGCCGAGGTGCAGCACGAACCCGAGGTCGGGCTTGTCGAACCCCATGCCGAGCGCGCTCGTCGCCACGAGCGCCTTGACCTCGTTGCGCTTCAGCATGCCCTCGGACTCGGTGCGCTCGTCGGAGTCGGTCTGACCCGTGTAGGCGCGCACCTCGTGACCGCGCTCGCGCAGCACCCGCGCGGTGTCGATCGCCGCCGCGACCGTGAGCGTGTAGATGATGCCCGACCCGGGCAGGTCGTCGAGGTGGCTGATGAGCCACGCGAGCCGACTCGGCGAGTTCGGCAGCTGCAGCACCCCGAGCCGCAGCGACGCGCGGGCCAGCGGGCCGCGGATGGTGAGTACGTCGGCGCCGCCCAACTGCTCGGCGACATCGGTGACGACTCGGCTGTTCGCCGTCGCGGTGGTCGCGAGCACGGGCACGCCGGCCGGCAGTTGCGCGATGAGCTCGCGCAGCCGGCGGTAGTCGGGCCGGAAGTCGTGCCCCCAGTCGCTGATGCAGTGCGCCTCGTCGACGACGAGCAGCCCGATGCGGCGCACGAGCGCCGGTAGCTGCTGCTCGCGGAACGACGGATTGTTGAGCCGCTCGGGCGAGACGAGCAGCACATCGACTTCGTCGGCGTCGAGGCGGGCGAGCACGTCGGCCCACTCGTGCGGGTTGGTGGAGTTGATCGAGACGGCGCGCACGCCGGCCCGCTCGGCCGCGGCGACCTGGTCGCGCATCAGGGCGAGGAGCGGCGACACCAGCACCGTCGGGCCGGCACCCGCCCGGCGCAGCAGCAGCGTTGCCACGAAGTAGACCGCCGACTTGCCCCAGCCGGTGCGCTGCACGACGAGTGCCCGACGGTGCTCGTCGACGAGTGCCGAGATCGCCTCGAACTGACCGTCGTGGAACTCGGCGTCGTCGCGCCCGACGAGTGCGCGCAGCGCGGTGAGGGCGGCCGCACGGGTGTCGGTCGTGGCGTCGGTCATCGCCCCAGCCTCGCACTCGCCTGCGACATCCGTGTCCACTCGTCGTCCGCTCGTCTGCCGAGCGTTTCCGTTCGTGCACCCTGTGCCAGGTAGACCGGACACGCTCGGCGCGAACGGAAACGTTCGACGACGGGGGGCGTCAGCCGAGCAACTCCTCGACTCGGTTCGACGTGGGCATGCGCAGACCGTCGAGGGCGATCGCGATGACGTCGTCGGCGAGCCGGTCGGCGTCTTCGCGGCCCCCGGGCCGGTACCACTCGACGATCGAGTTGATCATGCCGAACGCGAGCCGCGACACCACGCTCGCGTCGATGTCGGTGCGCAGCGCCCGCTCGCTCTGCGCCTCGCTCACGAGGTCGGTCACACGCCGGTCGAACGCGCGGCGGCGCCCGAGGGCGCGCCGCTCGACCTCGGTGTTCCCGCGTACCCGAAGCAGCAGAGTGACATAGGGCAGCTTGTCGACGAGCACGCGGGTGGCACCGCGCAGCACCTGCTCGAGCCGGTCGATCGCACGGCCGCCCGAGGCATCCGCTTCATCGATGACGCCCTCGAGCTCGTCGAGCGCCTCGCCGAGCGCGCGATCGAGCATCTGCTCCTTCGAGGCGAAGTGGTGGTAGATCGCCGACTTCGAGATGCCGAGCCGGTCGGCGAGCACGCTGATGGAGGTTGCGTCGTAGCCGTGCTCGTTGAACGCGGCGACGGCGACGGCGAGCACGCCGGCCTGGTCGTAGCCGGGGCGGCCGCGGCGGGGTTCGGCGGGTGCGGGCATGCGTTCAGTCTTCCATGCGACCGACCGTTCGGTCGGCTCGGCGCGGCTTGCGCGGCTCGCGCGGCTCGCGCGGCTCGCCGAGTGTTTCCGTTTGCGCGAGGGGTTTCCGGAAGGGCGGAAACGGTCGGCGCGAACGGAAACATTCGGAAGGGACGGGAGAGGAGAGAGGGAGAGGGAGAGGGAGAGGGAGAGGGGTGTCGGAGGGCGGTGCCAGACTCGGGGCATGGCGACGATCGGCACCCCCGGCGGCACGCCCGAGCGGCCGGCGATCTTCTTCTCGGGGCCCGAGGAGTTCCGCGCGTGGCTCGAGGCGAACCACGACACGGCCACCGAGCTGTGGATGGGCATCTACAAGAAGCATGTGCCCCACCGCGCGCTGACGTGGGAGCAGGCGGTACCCGAGGCGCTGTGCTTCGGGTGGATCGACTCGGTCGCCCAGCGCATCGACGACGACGCGGTGCGCCAGCGGTGGACTCCACGCAAGCCCTCGAGCAACTGGTCGGCCGTCAACGTCGCGCTGGTCGAGCAGCTCGCCGCCGACGGGCGCATGCATCCCGCGGGGGTCGCCGCGTTCGAGCGGCGTCGCGCCGACCGCACCGGCGTGTACTCGCACGAGAATCCCGGCCAAGAGCTGCCACCCGAGTTCGCGGCACGGCTCGCGGCCGACCCCGCGGCGTCCGCGTTCCTCGAGGCCGCGACGCCGACCTACCGTCGCACCGTGACCCACTGGGTGATCACCGCGAAGCAGCAAGCGACACGCGAGAAGCGGCTGCAGCAGCTCATCGACGACAGCGCGGCGGGCCGGCTCGTGCCGTTCCAGCGTTACGGCGAGACGCCCAAGTGGGTCGAGCGTGCCGCCGAGGCGGCGCGGGCGGCGGGCTCCGAGACATCCGGATGATTCGGTGAAGCCGTTGCCGAACGATATATCGGTGACTATCGTCTGAGTATCGCTCAGCTACGCGAGGAGGCCGCCATGGACGGTTCGTTCACCGCAGGATTCGGCTCGAAACCCGGAGGGCAGGGAGCATCGGGCGGGCCCGGAGGGCCGGGCGGGTTCGGCGGGTTCCCGCTCTGGGAGACGCTCGATCAGTTCCGCGACGTGTTCGAGCAGCGCCTGTCTCCGCGGATGTCGCGGGGCGACGTGCGTGCGGCCGTGCTCGCACTTCTCGCCGAGCGCCCGATGCACGGGTACCAGATCATCCACGAGATCGAGGAGCGCAGCGGTGGGGCGTGGAAGCCGAGCCCCGGTTCGGTCTACCCGACGCTGCAACTGCTCGCCGACGAGGGGCTCATCACGGCCGAGGAGTCGAACGGCCGCAAGACCTACTCGCTCACCGACACCGGTCGGGCCGAGGCCGAGTCGGCGGCCGATCGCGCCGCGCCCTGGGAGTCGGGTACGAAGGAGTCGGCGCGCTCGACCGTGCTGCCGAAGGCCGGTATGAAGCTCGCGCAAGCGGTCGGGCAGGTCGCTCGCGGCGGCACGCCCGAACAGGTCGCGCAGGCGGTCGACGTGCTCGACGAGGCCAGGCGTAAGCTCTACTCGATCCTCGCCCAGGAGTGATCCGCGCCGCGTGGCGTCGGAGCATCGGCGTTCAGGAGGCTCGATGACCGACGCCCGCGCCTCGCGCGCCCGCTACCGGCGCATCCTGCGCTTCGCACTGCGATACATGGTGCAGGCGTGGTGGTTCGAACTCGTGCTGCCGCGGCTCGGGCTCTCCTCGCTCGCCGCGCGCCAGCGCGCCGCGAGGCTCCAGCGCATCGCCCGCAACTTCCACGAGCTGGCGGTCTCGCTCGGCGGGCTCATGATCAAGGTCGGGCAGTTCATGTCGTCGCGGCTCGACGTGCTGCCGCCCGAGATCACCGACGAGCTCGAGGGGCTGCAAGACGAGGTGCCGCCCGTCGACTTCGCCGCGATCCGCGCGCTCGCCGAGGCCGAGCTCGGCGTGCCGCTCGAGCGCGCGTACGCGTTCGTCGATCCCGAACCGGTCGCCGCGGCATCCCTCGGGCAGGTGCATCGCGCCCGGTTGGCGACCGACGACGCGGCGCAGGCCGGGTTCGCCGACGTCGTCGTGAAGGTGCAGCGGCCGGGCATCGACCAGGTCGTCGCGGTCGACCTCGCGGCGTTGCGCAAGGTCGCCGGCTGGCTCGACCGGGTGCGCATCGTGTCCGATCACGTCGACCTGCCCGTGCTCATCGAGGAGTTCGCGGCGACGAGTCGCGAAGAGATCGACTACCTGCACGAGGCCGCCAACGCCGAGCGGTTCGCCGAGGCTTTCGCGGGCGACGCGCGCGTCGAGTCGCCTGCGGTCGCGTGGGAGCGCACCACGCGTCGGGTGCTCACGCTGGCGGATGTCACGGCGATCAAGGTCAACGACGTCGATGCCCTGCGGGCGGCGGGTATCGATCCGTCGGCCGTGGCGACCGCGTTCGCCGACGTGATGTTCGACCAGCTGTTCGTGCACGGGTTCTTCCACGCCGACCCGCACCCGGGCAACATCTTCGTGACGCCCGGCGTGCGGGCACCGGGTGGGGGTGCGGCCGGTGACGCGACATCCGGTGCCGCACCCGACTGGCATTTCACCTTCGTCGACTTCGGCATGATGGGCGAGGTCTCGGAACACCTGCGCGAGGGCTTGCGCCGACTCGTCATCGCGGTCGCGGCGCGCAACGGGCGGCAGCTCGTCGAGAGCATCCAGCAGGTCGGGGTGCTGCTTCCCTCGGCCGACACCGCGGTGCTCGAGCACGCGATGACCGAGCTGTTCGCCCGCTTCGGCGGCATGGGCTTCGCCGAGCTGCGCGAGGTCGATCCGCGGGAGTTCCGCGACTTCGGCACGGAATTCGGCGATATCGTGCGGTCGCTGCCGTTCCAGCTGCCCGAGAACTTCCTGCTCATCATCCGGGCCGTCTCGCTCACGTCGGGCCTGTGCAGTGCGCTCGACCCGGCGTTCAACATCTGGGACGCCGTCGAACCGTACGCCGCCCGGCTGCTGCGCGACGAGAGCGGCAACGCGGTGCAGGCGTTCGCGAAGGAGGCCGTCGCGGTCGCCGGTATCACGGCGCGTCTGCCGCGACGCGTCGACGACATGATCACCCGGTTCGAGAACGGGCAGATCGCCGTCGACTCGCCGCGCCTCGAGCTGCGCATCCGCAGCCTCGAGCGCCTGGCCTACCGGCTCATCTCAGCGGTGATGTTCGCGGCGTTGCTGATCTCGGGTGCGGTGCTGCGCGCTCAAGACCTGATGTTCGGCACCGTGCTCATGATCGCGTCGATCCCGGCTCTGCTGCACAGCCTGTTCGCCGGCTTCACGACGCGGCGGTAGGGGGCTGGTCGAGCAGTGAGCGCCGGCGAGCGTCTCGAGACCTGGTGAGGTGCGTTGCGGGGTCTCGATACGCGCTTCGCGCTACTCGACCAGCCGGGGCCGGTCCGGCCGGGTCGCGCCCCCACGCGACCCGGCCTCCAGCCCCCGCTGGGGTCTCAGCGCAGGTCGTAGACCCGCTTGTATTTGCCCTCGCTGCGCGGCAGCGCGCCCGGCTCCTCGAGCTGCACCGCCACCGTCGTGCCGATCAGCACCTTGATGCGCTGCTGCAGCACGACCGTGGCCGCCTGGCACACCTCGACGGTGAGCTCGGGGTGGCGCTCGATGCGCACGGTCAGCGCGTCCATGCGGCCCGACTTCGAGAGCTCGAGGATGAAGTGCGGCGTCAGCGTCTCGATGCCCAGCACGATCTCCTCGATCTGGGTCGGGAAGAGGTTCACCCCGCGCAGGATGATCATGTCGTCGTTGCGCCCCGTGATCTTCTGCATGCGTCGCATACCGGGGCGCGCGGTGCCCGGCAGCAGCCGCGTGAGGTCGCGCGTGCGGTAGCGGATGACCGGGAACGCCTCTTTGGTGAGCGACGTGAACACCAGCTCACCGAGTTCGCCGTCGGCGAGGGGCGCGAGGTCGTCGCCGATGATCTCGGGCAGGAAGTGGTCTTCCCACAGGTGCGGGCCGTCCTTCGTCTCGACGCACTCGTTGCCGACGCCCGGCCCCATCACCTCGCTGAGCCCGTAGATGTCGACGGCGTGCAGGTCGAGGCGGCGCTCGAGCTCGGCACGCATCTCGTTCGTCCACGGCTCGGCGCCGAGCACGGCGACCTTGAGCGACGAAGCGCGCGGGTCGTAGCCGGCCTCCTCCATCGCGTCGGCGATCGTGAGCAGGTAGCTCGGCGTGCACAGGATGACCTCGGGCGCGAAGTCGTGGATGAGCTGCACCTGGCGCGCCGTCTGGCCGCCCGACATCGGGATGACGGTGGCGCCGAGCTTCTCGATGCCGGCATGCGCGCCGAGTCCGCCGGTGAACAGGCCGTAGCCGTACGCGTTGTGCACCTTCATGCCGGGGCGCACGCCGCTCGCGCGCAGCGACCGGGCCACGAGCGTGGCCCAGCGGTCGAGGTCGCCCTCGGTGTAGCCGACCACGGTCGGGCGGCCGGTGGTGCCGGATGACGCGTGGATGCGCCGCACGTCGCTCATCGGCACCGCGAACATGCCGAAGGGGTAGGTGGCGCGCAGGTCCTCCTTGGTGGTGAACGGCAGCTTCTGCACGTCGTCGAGCGACCGGATGTCACGGGGGTGCACGCCCGCATCGTCGAACTTCCTCGTGTAGAGGGGGACGTGCTCGTAGGCGTGCCGCACGGTCGACTGCAGGCGTTCGAGCTGCAGTGCCTCGACCTCGGCGCGGGTCATGCGCTCTTCGGGGTCGAGGGCGGCCGGGTCGGGGGCGGTGCCCAGGCGGACGGTGGTGGTGGGAGTGGTGGCCGTGGTCGTCATCGACATGGGGACTCCGGGGTGTTGGTGGTGGGGGTCGCGATAGGCGTTTCGCGCTACTCGACCGGCGGAACGAATCGGGTTACTCGACCACCGGTGGCAGCGAGCGGTTGGTGGTGAGGGAGCGGCCGCGGAACTCTGCGACGACGTCGCCCGTCTCGTCGGTCACGGTCACGTCGTAGAGGCCGTTGCGGCCGCTCACGACCCGACGTCGGGCGGTGGCGGTGAGCGTCTGGCCGGCGTGCGTGGCCTTCAGGAACGAGATGTCGGCGCCGGCGGCGACCGTGACCTGCTCGTCTTCGTTGCAGGCGATCGCGAACGCGGTATCGGCGAGGGCGAATACGAATCCGCCGTGCGTGATCTCGAAGCCGTTCGTGTGGTCGGCGGTGACGGCCATCGACACGACCGCGAGACCGGGTTCGTCGCGCTCGACGCGCAGGCCCAGCAGGGCCGAGGCGCGATCGCGCCGCATCATCGGTCGCAGGGGAGCGGCGGCCGTGGCATCCGTCATCGTTCACTCTCCTTCGAGTGGGCTGACCGGGCCGTGTTGCCGACCCTCGCATGACGAGCATATACTAACTGAACGATCGGTTAGTAATCCGATCACCGCAGACCCCTGGGAGTCGACGATGACCACCACACCCGAGCAGGCGCAGTTCGATGCGCTGATCGCCGCCGACGGCCGCATCGAGCCGCGCGACTGGATGCCCGAGGCCTACCGCAAGACGCTCGTGCGCCAGATCAGCCAGCACGCGCACTCCGAGATCATCGGCATGCAGCCCGAGGCGAACTGGATCAGCCGGGCGCCGAGCCTCAAGCGCAAGGCGATCCTGATGGCCAAGGTGCAGGACGAGGCCGGCCACGGGCTCTACCTCTACTCGGCCGCCCAGACCCTCGGCACCCCGCGCGACGAGATGACCGAGGCGCTGATCGCCGGCAAGGCCAAGTACTCGTCGATCTTCAACTACCCGACGCCCACCTGGGCCGACATGGGCGCGATCGGCTGGCTCGTCGACGGCGCCGCGATCTGCAACCAGGTGCCGCTGTGCCGTGCGTCGTACGGGCCATACGGCCGGGCGATGGTGCGCATCTGCAAAGAGGAGTCGTTCCACCAGCGGCAGGGCTTCGAGATCCTGCTGACGCTCATGCAGGGCACCGACGAGCAGCGGCGAATGGCGCAGGACGCCGTCGACCGCTGGTACTGGCCGGCACTGCAGATGTTCGGCCCGCCCGACGACCAGTCGCCGAACTCGGCGCAGTCGATGGCGTGGAACATCAAGCGGTTCACGAACGACGAACTGCGCCAGCGGTTCGTCGGCATGCTCGTGCCCCAGGCCGAGGTGCTCGGCGTCACCCTGCCCGACCCGAAGCTGCGCTGGAACGACGAGACGCAGCAGTACGACATGAGCGAGATCGACTGGACCGAGTTCTTCGAGGTGCTCGCCGGCCGCGGGCCGATGAACGCCGAGCGGCTGCGTCGTCGGCGCGAGGCGCACGAGGACGGCGCCTGGGTGCGCGAGGCCGCCGCCGAATACGCGCGCAAGCGGGCGCAGATCACGGAGCAGGCCGCATGAGCACCCCGGGAACCTCGAACGAGCCGTGGCCGCTCTGGGAGGTGTTCGTGCGCGCGAACCGCGGACTCTCGCACGTGCACGTCGGCTCGCTGCACGCGCCCGACGCCGAGATGGCGCTGCGCAACGCACGCGACCTGTACACCCGCCGCAACGAGGGCCAGTCGATCTGGGTCGTGCCCGCCGACGCGGTGACCACGAGCGACCCCGACGCGAAGGGTGCGTTCTTCGAGAGCCCCGCCGGCAAGAACTACCGGCACGCCGTGTACTACACGGCATCCGAGGGGGTGAAGCACCTGTGAATGCGTCCGACACCTCGCACGGCGACGTGCACGTCGACCGCGTCGCGCTCGCCGACGAGCTCGCGGGCGACACCGGCCAGATCGCGAGTCCGGATGCTGCGGAGTACGCGCTGTGGCTCGGCGACGACGCCCTCGTGCTCTCGCAGCAGCTGGGCTGGTGGATCAGCCGCGCGCCCGAGCTCGAGGAGGACATGGCGCTCGGCAACATCGCGCTCGATCTGCTCGGTCACGCCCGATCGCTGCTGCACTACGCCGGCACCGTCGACGGCCGCAGCGAAGACGACCTCGCGTACTGGCGCGATGAGCCCGAGTTCCGCAGCGCCTGGCTCTTCGAACAGGAGAACGGCGACTTCGCGAAGACGATCGCCCGGCAGCTCGTGGCATCCGTCTACCTGTTCGAACTGTACGAGCGCCTGCGCGCGTCGACCGACGCGACCCTCGCGGCCATCGCCGAGAAGGCCGTCAAGGAGGTCGACTACCACCGCGACCACGCCGTGCAGTGGACGCTGCGCCTGGCCGGGGGCACCGAGGAGTCGCGGCGCCGCATGATCCGCGCGCTCGACGACATCTGGCCGTACGTCGACGAGCTGTTCCGCGACGAGCCGCTCATCGACCGCCTCGACGGCGTCGCCGTGCGCCCGTCGACGCTGCGCGAGCCGTTCGACGCCGTGCTCGCCGACGTGTTCTCCGAGGCCGACCTCGCACCGAAGTCGGCGTTCATCGCGGCGGGCGGCGGGCGCGAGGGGCGGCACTTCCCGACCCTCGGATACCTGCTCGCCGAGTTGCAGGTGCTCGCCCGCACACACCCGGGGGCATCGTGGTGACCGCGGTGCGCTCGCGCGCATGGGACATCGCCGCGACGGTCTGCGATCCCGAGATCCCGGTGCTCACCATCGAAGACCTCGGCATCCTGCGCGACGTCGAGGACTCCGACGGGCGGGTCCGGGTGCACATCACGCCCACGTACAGCGGATGCCCCGCGATGGACGCGATCCGCGACGACCTGCTCACCGCGCTGCGCGCGGCGGGCTATGCGGATGTCTCGGTCGAACTCGTGCTCACGCCCGCGTGGACCACCGACTGGATGACCGACGACGGCCGGCAGAAGCTCGAGGCGTACGGCATCGCCCCGCCGTCGGGTCGCGCTCCGGTGCGGCCCGCCGGCCCGATGCGCGTGGCGCTCGCCGTGAAGTGCCCGCGCTGCGACTCGCTGCACACCCGCGAGATCTCGCGCTTCGGGTCGACGTCGTGCAAGGCGCTCTACGAGTGCCTCGATTGCCTCGAGCCGTTCGACTCGTTCAAGGTGCTGTGATGACGGCGGTGAACCTGGGGTCGACGGGCGTGCGCAAGCGCCGCGGGCGATTCCACGAGCTCGAGGTCGCCGAGGTGCGCCCGCTCACGTCCGACAGCGTCGAGGTCACGTTCACCGTGCCCGAGGAGCTGACCGGCGAGTACGACTACGTCGCCGGGCAGCACGTGGCGCTGCGCGCCGAGATCGACGGACACGAGGTGCGGCGCAGCTACTCGATCTGCCGCCCGCCCGTGCGGCCCGCAACCGGGCCCGGCTCGATCAGCGTCGCGATCAAACGCGACCTGGGCGGGCGGTTCTCGACGTGGGCGAATCGCGAGCTGCAGACCGGCCACCGCATCGATGTGATGAGCCCGCAGGGCACGTTCACCTCGAACCTCGCCGACCTCGACGGGCGGCACGTCGTCGCCATCGCCGCCGGCAGCGGCATCACGCCGATGATGGCGTTGGCGCACACGGTGCTCGAGGCATCCGACACCGCCCGCTTCACCCTCGTGTATACGAACCGGTCGACGCTCGACGTGATGTTCCTCGACGAGCTCGCCGACCTGAAGGACCGCTACCCGTCGCGCCTCGCGCTGCACCACGTGCTGAGCCGCGAGCAGCGCACCGCGCCGCTGCTGTCGGGTCGCATCGACCAGGCGAAGCTCGACACCATGCTCGACGCGCTGATCCCGCCGGCAACGGTCGACGAGTGGTTCCTGTGCGGCCCGTTCGAGCTCGTGCAGCTGTGCCGCGACACGCTCGAGGGTCGAGGCGTCGATGCGGCGCACGTGCGGTTCGAGCTGTTCACGACCGGAGAGCCCGGCGAGGTGAGGCCCGATGCCGGGAGGCCCGTGGTGGTGCAGGCCGGTGAGCCGGTCGTGCACCTCGACTTCACGCTCGACGGCCAGTCGTCGTCGGTCGACTCGCCGGTGAGCGCGAACGAATCGCTGCTGAACGCGGCGCTGCGGGTGCGGCCCGACGTGCCGTTCGCCTGTGCGGGCGGTGTGTGCGGAACGTGCCGCGCGAAGCTCGTCGAGGGGTCGGTGAACATGCGCGAGAACTACGCGCTCGAGCCCGACGAGCTCGAGCGCGGGTACGTGCTGACGTGCCAGTCGCACGCCACGAGCGAAACGGTGCTGCTCGACTACGACGGGTGAGGCGTCTCGCGGGGTCGCGATACGCGCTTCGCGCTACTCGACCAGCCCGGCCTCACGGCACCGGTGCCAGGCGTCGACGACGGCGGTCGCGCCGGGTGCATCGCGGCCGGCGGCCCGCTCGGCATCGATTACCGGCTGCACGCGCAGGCGCAGCTTCGTCGCGGTGTCGACGGCGATCTGGTCGAGCCGGTGCTCGATGCGGCCGTTCTCGAACCGCGTGACCAGCGCTCGGCGGTACTCGGCGGTGTCGACGCCGGGGTCGACCGCGCGGGCGGCCTCCGCCCAGAACGCATCGAGTGCCTGCCGGCACTCGGGGTCGGCGATCGCGGCGGCCACCGTCGTGCGCCCGCGCAGCAGCCCCTCGAACGCGAGCACGAGGTGCCCGCCGTTCAGCAGCAGCAGCTTGCGCTGCTCGAACGGCGCGATGTCGTCGACGAGGCGCGCGCCCGCCGTCTCCCACGCGGGGCGGCCGGCCGGGAACTCGCCCGACAGCGTCCAGTCGGCGAACGGCTCCGCGACGACCGCGGCCTCGTCGCGCCATCCGGTCGCGGCCTCGACGGCGTCGAGGTCGGCCGCAGTCGTGCGCGGCGTGATGCGGTCGACGCTCGTGGAGACGAACGACACGCCCTCGAGCGCCGGGCCGAGGCCCGAGGCATCCGCCAGTGAAGCCAGGGCCGAACCGGTCAGGCGCCCGTTGTCGGGCAGGTTGTCGCACGAGACGAGCGCGATGGGCGCGTCGGGCGAGCGGGCGGCGAGGCCCGCGAGGATGCGCCCGAGCGGTGTGCGGAGCCGGTCGGATGTCGCGCCCGCCCGCAGCACCGCGATGTCGCGAGTCGTGTCGGAATCGGTGAGGTCGAGCGCTCCGTCGGCGGTCAGCCGGTATCCGGCCTCGGTGATGGTGAGGGTGATCACGGCCACGCGTGAGTCGGCGACGAGCGGCACGAACCGTTCCATGCGATTGCCGGCATATGCCTCGACGATGCTGCCCACGTGGCCGAACCGATCGCCCCTCGGGCCGCGCTCGACGAGCGTGAACACGCCGCCCTGGGGGGCCAGCCTGCCGGCGATGTCGGGAGAGCGGCCGGTGAACGCGGCGATGCCCCACTCCGTCGCGTCGCTTGCGCGCGCCGTGAACCACGCCTGGTGGGCACGGTGGAACGCCCCGGCCCCGACGTGCACCATGCGCACCGGCGCCGCGGGCAGTGCGCGGCCCGCCACCGCGAGGCGCGCGCGGGTGAGGCGCGGGGCGGTCATGCGGATGCCTCGCCGGCGAGCCACTCGGCCTGCCGCACCCAGTGCGCGCCCTCGCCGCCCTCGTGTCCGTTCCACGGGTAGTCGACCACCTCGGCGCGTACGCCCCAACGGTTCGCGGCCGCATACACACCCGACGGGGGCGCGATGGTGTCGAGGTGCCCGGTGCCGAAGAACGCGGGCGCGGTCGCCCGCGTCGCGAGGATCGCGCCGTCGAAGTACGAGAGGGTCGCGAGCACGCGCTCCTCGGCGCCGCGGTGCACCGCGAGGTATCTCGCGATCTCGACGTGCGGGTCGGCGTCGGTCAGGCCCAGCACGCGCGGCACGTCGCAGAGGATCGGCGCGGTCGGCAGCGCGGCGACGAGCCCGTCGCTGAGTGCGGCCGCGGCGATCGCGATGAGGCCGCCCTGGCTGTTGCCCGTGACCGCGACGCGCGCGGGATCGACCTCGGCGAACGTGCGCACGGCGTCGACTGCGCGCACGGCGTCGGTGAATACGCGCCGGTAGTAGTAGGTCGAGGGGTGCTCGATGCCCCGGGTGAGGAAGCCGGGTGCGGCCGGACCCGAGCCGTGCGGGTCGGCGGTCTCGCCTCCGGTGCCCCACACGCTGCCCTGGCCGCGCGTGTCGACGATGAGCTGGGCGTAGCCGGCGGCGGGCCAGTGCAGCCGCTCGTGCGCGAGGCCGCGTCCGCGTCCGTACCCGACGAACTCCACGACGGCGGGCAGCGGCCGGTCGGCACCGTGCGGGGTGACCAGCCAGGCGTGCACCGGGTCGCCGGCGAAGCCGGGGAACGTCACGTCGTCGACGTCGAACGAGGTCATCGGCGTGGCGACCCGCCGGCGTGCGGTTCGGGCCGCGTCGGCCGCGTCGACCGCGTCGGCGCTCGCATCCGCACCCGCCGCGGCCCGCGACGCCGTGATCGTGTCGGCCCAGAAGGCATCGAAGTCGGTCGGCTCGGCGAGCTGCGGACGGTACGTGCGCAGGGCCTCGGGCGGCAGGTCGAAGCGGGCCATCGGGTTCCTCGTTCGGTCGGTCACGGCTGGGTCACGGTCTGCACACCCTAGCGTGAAAACGTTGACATTCCCCGGAGCGCGGGTTACGTTCATACCCGTTATCGCTTGAAACACCGAAAGTTTCGTGACTCACCGTCCCCCGGATGAGTCACACTGACAGCCGCAAGGGAGCGCATGTCGACCACCACCAACGTCGCGATCGTCGACGCGGCGACCCCGGCCGGCGGCGCCGGTCGTGCCGAGACGGGCTCCGCGGCATCCGGCCCCTCGAAGCCGAAGCGCCCGCCGCGCCCGGCGAAGCTCACCTGGCGCACCGCGCTGAAGCGCGACTGGCGGCTCTACTCGCTGCTCGTGCTGCCGCTCGTGTTCCTGCTCGTCTTCCGGTACCTGCCGATGGCGGGCAACATCATCGCGTTCCGCCGGTACCGGCCGGGCGGCAACATCTTCGGCGACGAGTGGGTCGGCTTCCACTACTTCGAGATGTTCATCAACGACCCGACGTTCTGGCGGGTCTTCACGAACACGATCATCCTCGGCGCGCTCTGCCTCGTGCTGATCTTCCCGTTGCCGATCATCCTCGCCCTCATGCTCAACGAGCTGCGCTCGGCGAAGTTCAAGCGCATCGCGCAGTCGATCAGCTACCTGCCGCACTTCATGTCGGTCGTGATCGTCGCGGGCATGGTGCTGCAACTCGTCTCGACCCGGGGCACGGTGAACCAGATCGTCGACGCGCTCGGCGGCACCCCGATCGACTTCATCCAGAAACCCGAGTGGTTCCGCCCTATCTTCGTCAGCAGCGAGGTCTGGCAGACCGTGGGCTGGGGCACGATCCTCTACCTCGCCGCACTCACCACGATCGACCCGCAGCTCTACGAGGCGGCCCGCATCGACGGCGCCGGGCGATGGAAGCAGACGTGGCACGTGACCCTGCCCGGCATCGCGCCCACCATCGTCGTGCTGCTCATCCTCAACATCGGCACGTTCCTGTCGGTGAGCTTCGAGAAGGTGCTGCTGCTCTACAACCCCCTCAACCTGTCGAGCGCCGACATCATCGCGACCTACCTGTATCGCGTCGGCATCGGCTCCGGGAGCTTCTCGTACGCCACCGCGGTGGGCCTGTTCGAGGCGCTGATCGGCCTCTTCCTGGTGTTGAGCGCGAACCTCATCTCGCGCCGAGTGACGGGAGCCAGCCTGTGGTGACCACGCCCGACCTGCAGACCGGCACGCTCACGACGAGCATCGGCCGGCCCGCCGACCGCACCGTCGCGAAGCTCTTCCGCCCGAGGAAGGTCGGCGGCATCCGCGACTCGCGCGGGTACACCGTGTTCCGCGTCGTCAACGCGGTGCTGATCCTCGCGATCTGCTTCGTGACGCTCTACCCGTTCCTGAACGTGGTCGCGGTCGCATTCAGCTCGCAGGGGTACATCAACGCCGGGCAGGTCAGCGTCATCCCGCTCGGGTTCAACGTCACGACCTTCGGCATCGTCATGGGCGACCCGATGTTCTGGCGCAACTACGGCAACACGATCCTGTACACGACCGTCGCCACCGCGATCTCGATGGTGCTCACCACGATCTTCGCCTACGCCCTGTCGAAGAAGCGGCTGAAGGGTCGGGCGTTCTTCGTCGGCATCGCCGTGTTCACCATGTTCTTCGCGGGCGGCATCATCCCGAACTACGTGCTCATCAACTCGCTCGGGTGGCGCAACACGATCTGGGCGATCGTGATCCCGAACGCGATCAGCATCTTCAACCTGCTGGTGATGAAGGCGTTCTTCGAGAACTTCCCCGAAGAGCTCGAAGAGGCCGCCGCCATCGACGGGCTCACCACCTACGGCATCCTCTGGCGCATCGTGCTGCCGCTCTCGAAGGCCGTCATCGCGACGATGGTGCTCTTCTACGCTGTCACGTTCTGGAATTCGTGGTTCTCGGCCGTGCTCTACATGAGCAAACCCGAGCTGTACCCCGTGACGGTCTACCTGCGGAACCTGTTGCTCTCGTCGGCGCAGCCGCAGGACAGCGCCGAAGGCCTGCAGATCGCGGCGAACGTCAAGGCCGTGACGATGCTGCTCACCGTGCTGCCGATCGTGTGCCTCTACCCGTTCCTGCAGAAGTACTTCGTCTCGGGCGTGATGCTCGGCTCGGTCAAGGCCTGAGCCCGAGACATCCGGCCCGAGACATCCGACCCGCCCTTCTCCACCCACAGATCCAGCGCACCGCACCACCCTCCGCACCACCGACCGAGAGAAAAGGAACCCAGATGACACAGCACGCAGGCGCACCGATGCGTCGGCGCCGCGGCATCACGGCGCTCGTCGCCGGCCTCGCCGTGGCCGGCCTCGCACTCACCGGCTGCTCCGCCGACGACGGCGGCGACGACGGCGACTTCGATTTCACCGGCAAGGACGTCGGCGCGATGGCCGACTTCGGCGTCGGCGACACCTTCGAGGCCACCGAGGATGTCACGTTCTCGATGTTCTACCGCGACCACGAGGCGTACCCGCTCAACGAGGACTGGCCGTTCTTCCAGGCCCTCGCCGAGAACCAGAAGGTGTCGTTCGACATCGAGAGCGCTCCGCGCACCGGCTACGAGGACGCCCGGTCGGCGGCGATCGCGAGCGGCAACGCCCCCGAGATCATCACCGTCACCTACCCCGGCCAGGAGACCCCGTTCGTCGCCGGCGGCGCGATCCTGCCGGTGAGCGACTTCGTGCAGTACATGCCGAACTTCACCGACAAGGTCGAGAAGTGGGGCCTGCAGGACGACATCGACGCGGTGCTGCGCAAGGACGACGGCAAGTACTACCTGCTGCCCGGCATCTCCGAGATCAACGTGCCGCAGTACTCGTACGTGGTGCGCAAGGACATCTGGGACCAGCTGGGTCTCAGCTACGCCCCCGAGACCTTCGACGACTTCGCCGACGACCTCAAGAAGGTGAAGGCGGCGTACCCCGACAAGTACGTGATCTCCGACCAGTACAACGACCCCGACCCGCTGGGCGGCGCGCTGAACTTCGCGGCGCCGAACTTCGGCATCACCGCGGGCTGGGGCCTGGCGGCCGGCTCGGGCGGCTGGTGGAACGGTGACGAGTTCGTCTACGCCGGCGCGACCGACGAGTACAAGAGCCTGCTCGAGTACTACCACGGTCTCGTCGAGGACGGCGTGCTCAACCCGGCGAGCGTCACCCAGACCGACGACGACGCCAAGGCGAGCTTCTTCAACGGCGATTCGTTCGTGATCGGCGGCAACGACCAGTTCCTGCCGCAGTCGCGCACCTCGTTCGCCGAGGTCGGCAACACCGAGGCCGACGTCGCACTCGTCCGCGTGCCCGCCGGTCCTGCCGGCGACCACCTCGCCTCGGGTGGCCGTGTCGACGGCCTGCCCGGCCTGATGATCTCGGCCAAGGCCGCCGAGCAGCCGCACTTCAAGGCGCTGCTGCAGTTCATCGACTGGCTGTACTACTCGGACGAGGGCCAGGAGTTCGCCAAGTGGGGCGTCGAGGGCCTGACCTTCGAGAAGAGCGGCGGCACCCGCACCCTCACCGCCGACTGGGACCGCGCGAAGGACCTGCTCAACCCCGGCGCCACCAAGCTGCTGAACGTCGACGGCGGATTCGCCAACGGCGCCTTCATGCCGGCCGAGGGCGGCACCGAAGAGCTGCGCCTGTCGATGATGCTCCCCGAGACGCGCGAGTTCGTCGACTCGATGCTGACCAAGGAGCAGCTGCCCACGGCCCCGGCCGCGCCGCTCACCGAGCTCGAGAACGAGCAGGCCGGCCTTTGGAAGACCGCGCTGCTCGACATCGTGCGACAGAACACGGCGGCCTTCATCAACGGCGACCGCCCGCTCAGCGAGTGGGACGCGTACGTCGACGAGCTGAAGTCGGCGAACCTGGATCAGTACGTCGACATGCTGAACGAGGCCCAGCAGCGCCAGGCGAAGGTGCTGTCGGAGGGCGGCAGCGCCGAGTAGGTCGCACCGCCTGACGCTGACGCCCCAGGGGCGGACCCGGTCGAACTGGACGCGGGTCCGCCCTTGGGGTCGTCGCAATGAATCGAGAGGATGCTCCATGGCACGGATGCCACGCACCGCGTTCGACCGCATCACCGGAACCGTGTACCGGATGCTCGTCGCTGAGCTCGCGTTCCTCGCGGCGGTCGCGCCGGGCATCCTGGGCATGCTGTTCCTGCAGCCGCACCCGAGCAACATCCCGCTCTACGCGCTGTGCCTCGTGCCGCTCGGGCCGGCGCTCGCCGCAGTGATCGGAACGTTCCGGGCGCTCGACGGCTCGCACGACCTCGTCGTGTGGCCGCGGTTCTGGCGGGCGTGGTGGCGTGACCTGCGCGACGTGCTGCTCGTGTGGGTGCCCGCGCTGGTGGTGCTCACCGTGCTCGCGATCAACGTGGCGTTCGCGGCGGCGGCCGGGGTCGACCCGATCTTCGCGGTCATCGCGATCGTGCTCGCCGCGGTGGTCGGGGTGCTGACCCTGCACGCGCTCGTGATCGCCGCGGTGTTCTCGTTCCGCACGCGCGACGTCGCCCGGCTCGCGCTGATGTACCTCGTGGCGAAGCCGCTCGCCAGCGTCGGCGCGCTCGCGGTGCTGATCGTGGTCGCGACCGCGGCGGCGACGGGGTTCGCGTGGCTCATCGCGCTCGCGGGCTCGCTGCTCGGGGTGTTCCTGCTGGCGAACTCGCGCGCGATGGTCGCCGACATCACCGCCCGCTTCACCGACGAGCCCAACCCTCGGCTGGCCGAGTAGCGAGCGCAGCCCGAGGCCGCTCACGGGTGGATGGCGCGACCCCGCTCATCCGCGATACCCGACTTGCGCAGGAAGTACGTGTTCACGTGATCGCGCCACTCGCGCGCCGATCGCTGCTGCTCGGTGAGCCGGTCGCGTACCCGCGCGAACAGGTCGCCGTCGATGCGCCCGTCGAGTCGCTGCCACATGTCGACCATCGCATCGACCCGCTCGACCCCGGCGAACCGGGTGTCGTAGATGTGCTGGATGACGGTCGAGCCGCTGTGCAGGCGGTGCGAGTACGGCACATGGTGGAAGAACAACAGCAGTTCGTCGGGCACGGTGTCGAGGGATTCGTACGTCGACGCCCACGGCTCGGGGTACTGCCCGGCGTAGCCGGTGCCGGTCGCGACCGTGCGGTCGACGCCGATGCCGTCGCGATCGGCGAAGTGGTAGGTGCCCCACGGCGAGTACTCGTACCCGTCGACCGACGGCCCGTAGTGGGTTCCGGGCGTCACCATGAACCCGACGCCGAGCGGCGCGGTGTACGACTCGTACGTCGACCACGAGTCATCCAGCAGTTCATGCACGACCGCGGCGATTTCGCCGTCGGAGCCCGACGCACCCGACCCGAACGTCAACGCGATCCACTCGTCGAGGATCGCCGCAGGGTCGAGCGTCGCATCCCAGGCGAGGCGGCCGAACGCGTACAGGTTGGCCTGGGCGAGCGGATGCCCCGTCCAGAACCCGTCGTCGCCGACGTTCGACACCGCCGCGATGCCGCCGCCCGCGGCGGCGAGGTCGGCGATGGTCGGGCCGGCCGCTCCGAACGGCGCGAAGTCGAGCACCTCGCGCCACATCGGCGCCAGGTACACCGCGTGCCGCTGCTGCCCGGTGTACTCCTGGGTGACCTGCAGTTCGAGCGCCACTCGCGTGTGCGGCATCGCGGCGAGCACGGGCGAGACGGGTTCGCGCACCTGGAAGTCCATCGGACCGTGCTTGACCTGCACGATGACGTTGTCGGCGAAGCGCCCGTCGAGCGGCGTGAAGTGGTCGAAGGCGGCGCGGGCGCGGTCGGTCGTGCGGTCGCGCCAGTCCTGGGTGTGGTTGTAGACGAATGCGCGCCAGTGCACGAGTCCGCCGTGCGGGGCGACGGCCTCGGCGAGCAGGTTCGCGCCGTCGGCGTGGTCGCGGCCGTCGGCGAACGGCCCGGGCTGGCCCTCTGAGTCGGCCTTCACGACGAACCCCCCGAAGTCGGGGATCGCGGCCCAGACCCGGTCGGCAGCCTCGCGCCACCAGGCGCGCACGGCCGGCTCGAGCGGGTCGGATGTCTCGAGTCCGCCGAGCACGATCGGCGACGCGAAGCTCACCGAGAGGTGCAGTCGGATGCCCCACGGCCTGAACTCGGCCGCGATGCGCGCCACGTCGGCGAGGTCGTCGGTGAGCAGCCGCGCCTCGCGCGCGTGCACGTTGACGTTGTTGATCGCGACCCGGTCGATGCCGATCGAGGCGAGCAATCTCGCGTACGCCGCGACGCGTGAGAGGTCGTCCCGCACGCGCCCGGCGTCGAAGAAGATCGAACCGCCCGCGTAGCCGCGCTCGACCTGGCCCATCACGGGGTGCACGTCGATGTTGTCCCAGTGGTCGAGGATCCGCACCGCCTGCGCCGGTTCGTGGCGCGTGGTGCCGGGCTCGTGCAGGCGGCCGGTCGCGGCCCGGCGAACGATCTCGAACCATCCGCACAGCGCACCGGATGCTCCGCCCGCGACGACGACCGTGCGCTCGCCGTCGCCCGTCAGCACGAACCCGGTCTCCGTTCCCGGTGCTCCGCCCGATGCGCGATCGATGGAGATGCGCACGAGCGCGGCGGGTTGGTCGGGGCCGACGAGGTGCATGCCGGCCGCGCGCGCCTCGGCGCGCACGGTGTCGAGCAGGGGGTCGTCGCCGGTGATCAGCACGGCGCCGCCCGCAAGGCCGGGGATCGGCCCGGGGCGCAGCCACATCGGGTGCGCGTCGCTCATCGGGCAACCGCCGGAGTCAGCGAGTCGCGCGTCAGCGGCGCGCCCACAGGCACCGGGTAGCTCTCGCGCGCGAGCCGCACGGCGAGGTCGATGGCGGTGTCGATCGCCTCGTCGAGCCCGAGCCGGTGCTCGGCGACGAGCCGGGCGAGGTACGAGGCATCCGCCCGCCGCGCCAGGTCGTGGCGCGCCGGAATCGAGCAGAACGCGCGAGTGTCGTCGACGAACCCGCTCGTGTTGCGCAACCCCGCCGTCTCAACGGTCGCCTCGCGGAACCGGCGGATCGCGTCGGGCGCGTCGAGGAACCACCACGGCGCGCCGAGCCGCATCGCCGGGTAGGCACCGGCCAGCGGCGCGAGCTCGCGCGAGTACGTCGTCTCGTCGACGGTGAACACGATGAGCCGGAACCCGTCACGGTGCCCGAACGCCTCGAGCAGCGGCCGCAGTGCACGTGTGAACTCGGTGCGCACGGGGATGTCGAAGCCGAGGTCGCTGCCGAACCGGGCCGCGAGGCCGCGGTCGTGGCTGCGCAGCACGCCCGGGTGCAACTGCATGGTGAGCCCGTCGTCGGCCGACATCGCGGCCTGCTCGAACAGCAGGTGCGCGGTCAGCGCCTCGCCGTCGCCCGGGCCGAGGTCGCCGCGCAACGCGAGATCGAAGAGGCGACGCGCGTCGGCGTCGGCGAGTCGGGTGGTGTCGGCACTGAGGTGCCCGTGATCGGTCGCTCGCGCGCCGGCGCGCACGAATGCGTCGCGGCGCGCCCGCATCGCCGCCAGGAACCCGTCGTACCCGAACGCGTCGACACCGCTCGCGTCGCTCAGCTCGGCGAGCCGGTCGCGCCAGCCGCCGCGGCCCGCCTCGAGCAGGTCGTCGGGACGGAAGGTCGGGATGACACGGTCGCCCCAGCCGTCGTCGGCCAGGCGTGCGTGCGCGGTCAGCGGGTCGGACGCGGCATCCGTCGTAGCCAGCCGCTCGATGCCGAACCGCTCGAACAGCGCGCGCGGCCGGTATTCGGCGCTCGTGAGCCGCTCGCTCACGTGGTCGTAGAGCAGATCGGATGTCTCGAGCGACGGCGGCACGGGCGCCTCGAACACCTCGGCGAGCACGTGCTCGAGCCAGAACCGCGTCGGCGTGCCGCGGAACGCCGGCCACCCGGCGCAGAACCGCCGCCAGATCTCGCGGGGGTCGCCCTCGGGCAGGTCGTCGCCGCGTGCGTTCGCCCCGCCGACCCCGAGCGACCCGTTGGACCGCACCCCCGCGTCGCGGATTGCGCCCGGCGAGGTCGACTGCGACACGAGCATGCGCACGAGGTAGTGGTCGGGCGTGACCAGCAGCGACGCGGGGTCGGTGAAGGGCAGGTCGTCGGCGAGCAGTCGTGCATCGACGTGACCGTGCATCGAGACGATCGGCAGGTGCTCGGTCGCATCGAGGATCCCGCGTGCGATCGCCCGCAGCCCGGGTTCGGCGGGCAGCGCCCGGTCGGGGTGCAGCGTCCAGGTCATGCGCGGGCTCCTTGCCGTGTAAACGTTCTTACAATAGTGTTCAACGCACTCTCACCCCCGGGCCGGGCTGGCGCCCGATCCGCTTCGAAGCGAGGTCGACGACTTGGTCACCGTTCACGATGTCGCCGCCCGCTCGGGCGTCTCGATCGCGACCGTGTCGCGCACGATCCGCACGCCGCATCGGGTCACCGAGCCGACTCGCGTCCGCGTGCTCGAGGCGATCAGCGAGCTCGGCTACCGCCCCAACCGGGCGGCTGCAGGCCTGCGCCGCGGCCGTACCGGCACGATCGCGCTCGTCGTACCCGACATCGACAACCCGTACTTCTCGTCGTTGACGAAGGGCGCGCAGGCCAGCTCGCGCGCCCGCGGCTACGGACTGGTCGTCGTCGACACCACGGAGCTCGCCGAGGTCGAGCTCGAGGAGATCGAGGCGGTCGCCCCCCAGATCGACGGCCTCATCCTCGTGTCGTCGCGACTCGACGAGGCGGCGCTCGCCGACATCGCCGCGGCGCACCGATGCGTGCTCGTGAACCGCACGCTCGAGGGGCGCGACGACGCGACCCCGACGGTCACGGTCGATGAGGCGGCCGCGGCTCGCGCCGCGGTCGAGCACCTCGCCGGGCTCGGTCACCGGCATATCGCGTACGTCGGCGGCCCGGCTCGTTCCTGGTCGCAGACTCGCCGACTGCGGGGCATCCGCGATGCCGCGGCCGTGCAGGCCGGATTCGAGGTGACCGACCTCGGCGGGTTCGAGCCCACCGCGCAGGGCGGCCGTGCCGCCGCGCAGGATGCGCTCGACTCGGGTGCGACCGCGGTGATCGCCTACAACGACCTGGCCGCGATGGGGCTGCTCGCTCGCTGGGCCGAACTGGGCGTGCGCGTGCCCGACGACGTGAGCCTGGTCGGCTTCGACAACACCTACGTGGCCGAGCTGTCGGCGCCGCACCTCACGAGCGTCGGAGCCGACCTGCGCGAGGTCGGCGAGACCGCGGTCGAGCTGCTCATCGAGCGCATCGACGGCGCGGCTTCGCGCGGCGCCGCGGCGAGGGGTGCCGCTTCGGGCGTCGAGGGCGCCGACGGCGATGCGGAGGCTGCGACCGTCGCCGCGCTCGAACTGCATCGCGAGCTCGGCGCGCAGTTGCAGGTGCGCGGCTCGACGGGGCGGCCCCGGCCGTGAGCCCGAGGCATCCGCTCCCCGGGTCGCCGCCGACGCACTCGCACCCGCTTGCGCACCAGTGCGCTGATGATAACGTTTACCTCGCATGTAAACGTTAACCTGCCACGTCGAGCGCGAGGAAGCAAGGCGAGCGGCGGCGGGCGACGCTTCGAAGGTGAGACGGATGACTCGACCCGCGCCGACCGGCCGCTACCGCAACCCGATCCTGCCGGGGTGCCACCCCGACCCCAGCATCTGCCGGGTCGGCGACGAGTACTTCCTGGTGACCTCGACGTTCGAGTACCTGCCGGGGCTGCCGATCCACCGGTCGACGAACCTCGTCGACTGGCAGCAGATCGGCCACGCCATCCACCGCGAGGGGCAGCTCGACCTCGCCGGGCTGCCGGGCTCGAAGGGGCTGTACGCGCCGACCATCCGGCACCACGACGGCCGATTCTTCGTCGTGTGCACCGTCGTGGTGCCCGCGCCGCACCAGGCCGCGCCGCCCGAGGGCGGGTGGCCGCGCGCCGGGCACTTCCTCGTCACCGCCGACGACCCCGCCGGCCCGTGGAGCGACCCGATCTGGTTCGACGGGCTCGAGGGCATCGACCCGTCGCTCGTATTCGACGACGACCGCGTGTGGCTGTGCGGCAACCGACTCGCATCGCCCGGGCTCTGGCCGGGGCAGACCGACATCTGGCTGCGCGAACTCGACCCGGCGACCTTCGCGGTCATCGGCGACGAGCACCTGATCTGGCATGGCGCGCTCGAGGGCGCCGGGTGGGCCGAGGGGCCGCACCTGTTCCCGCGGCCCGGCGGAGGCTGGATGCTGGTCGCCGCCGAGGGCGGCACCGACCGCGACCACTCGGTGTGCGTGGCCTACGCCGACGAAATCACCGGGCCGTACACCGGCGACCCCGGCAACCCGAGGCTCAGCCATCGCGACCTCGGCGACCGGGCGCCGATCGCGAACGTCGGCCATGCCGACCTCGTCGACGACGGCGCGGGGCGCACCTGGGCGACCGTGCTCGGCACGCAGCTGCTCATCGACGACCAGGGCGGTGGCGTGAACGGGCTGCTCGGCCGGCAGACCCATCTCGTGCCTGTCGACTGGGAAGGAGGCCGGCCGCTGTTCGCTCCCGGTGTCGGGCGGGTGCAGCTCGAGGTCGAGGTCGACGGCGTACCCGACCAGGCGCCGTGGCCGACCGAACTCGTCGACGACTTCGACGCGGCCGACCTCGACCTCGCGTGGACCGGTGTCGGCATGCTGCCGACGGCGTTCGCAGCACTCGGCGAGCGACCGAGCAACGTGCGCCTCCGGGCGACGCCGGCCGGGCCATCCGACCTCGAGCCGTTCGCATTCCTCGGGCGGCGGCTGCCCGACCACCGCGTCGACGTGACCGTCGTGCTCGAACTCGGCGGTGCCGGCCGCACCTCGAGATCTCGCGCCGGCCTCCTCCTGCGCACGTCCGAGCGTGCGCACCTCGAACTCGCGGTCGACCACAACGGCGTGGCGATCGCGACCCTCGTCGACGAGGGCGTGCCGACGATCGTCGGCACGCTGACCGGCGTGCCATCCGGTGCGATCGCGCTCGAGGCGCGCATCGACGGCCTGCACGCCGAACTGCTCGTCGCCGGTCGCCCCCTCGGCGAGGTCGACCTGTCGTCGCTCGCGACCGGCCGCACCAGCCGGTTCGTCGGCACCTGGGTCGGACCCTTCGCCGTGGGCGACGGCTGGGCCGACGTCGACCGGGTCGAGCTGCGCATCCGGCGGTGACGGTGTCGTCGACCCCTTGACGCGGCGCCTTCGGGCGGGCCACGGTACGGAACATGAAGGTCGTGTTCACCGTGTGGTTGGCGGGCATCCTGGTCGGGCTCGCGTACATGTTCGTGATCGTGGCGATCGGGAGATGATCGGCATGCGACTCAAGCAGCACACGCTCAGCATCTTCTTCGGCGCCATCTTCGTGCTGGCGCTCATCGGACAGTCGTTCGCGGGGCTCTCGGTGTTCAACGACGAGCAGGTCGCGCACGGGGCGTCGACGATCGGCTGGCTCGACTTCGTGACGTCGTCGGACTTCGTGGTCGACGTCGCCGAGAACTGGCAGTCGGAGTACCTGCAGTTCTTCCTGTTCATCCTCGCCACGATCTGGCTCGTGCAGCGCGGATCGCCCGAGTCGAAGAAGCCCGGAGAAGAGGGCGTCGGCAGCGACGCGGAGCAGCTCGTCGGGGCGCACGCCCGCCCCGACTCGCCGAAGTGGGCGAAGGTCGGCGGTTTCCGCACGTGGCTGTACAGCAACTCGCTGCTGCTCACGATGGGTGCGATCTTCGTGCTCTCCTGGCTGGTGCAACTGCTCGCCGGCACGACCGTCTACAACGCCGATCAGGCCCTGCACGGGCAGCCGCCGTTCACCGTCGCCGAGTATCTGGTGAACGCCGACTTCTGGAACCGCACGCTGCAGAACTGGCAGTCGGAGTTCCTCGCGGTCGGCAGCATGGTCGCGTTCTCGATCGTGCTGCGCCAGCGTGGCAGTTCGGAATCGAAGCCGGTCGGCGCCCCGCACGACGCGACCGCCGTCGAGGGATGAGCGCTCCCGACGACGCACTGCTCGCCGAGGCCGACGAGCTCGCGGGGCTGCCGCCCGACGAGTTCACCGCGGCGCGCAACGCGCGCGCCAAGCAGGTGCGCACCGACGATCGGGAGTTGGCTCGCCGCATCGGCGAGTTGCGCAAGCCGTCGGCCGCGGCCTGGCTGGTCAACCAGATCGTGCGGCATCGCCCCGATCGCGTCGACGAGCTGCTCGCGCTCGGTGCCGAGCTTCGCGCGGCGCAGGCCGACCTCGACGCGCGCGAGCTGACCCGGCTCGCTCGCGAGCGCCGCGCACTCGTGCAGGCGGTCGCCCGCGAGGCGGGCGCGCTCGCCGACGAACTCGGGCATCCGGTGCGCGAGGGCGTGCTCGGCGAGGTCGCCGAGACCCTGCAGGCGGGCATGACGGATGCCTCGGCCGAGGCCGCGGTGCGCTCGGGCCGGCTCATCCGCGCGCTCGAGGCGATCGGCACCGACGTCGACCTCGACGGTGCGCTGATGGCGGGGGAGGCGGCATCGCTCGCTCGGCCGGTTCCCGAATCGGATGCCGCATCCGATCGCGCCGAGCACCTCGTGGCCGAACGCCGGCGGGCCGAAGCCGAGGCCGAGGTCGCCGAGCGGCAGGCCGACGAGGCATCCGATCGCCTCGAAGCCGCGCGTGCCGAAACCGAACGCGCCCGCCGCGCCCGCGACGACCTGACCGCGCGCCTCGAACAGCTCGAGGCCGAACTCGACCGCGCCGAGCGCGACCTGCACGAGGCCGAGCGCGGCATCCGCCCCCTCGAGCGCGAGGCCGCGAGCGCCCGCCGCCGAGCCGAGGCCGCCCGAGCCGCGCTCGACGACTGACCGAGCGCAGGTCACGGGGTCTCGATACGCGCCCTCCTTCGTCGGGCGCTACTCGACCGGCGGGCCCATACGGCCGAGCGGCGTGTCCTCGCCGAACCGCTCGAGCTTCTCGGGCGGCTGACCGTCGGTGACCTGCAGCACCGTCCAGATCGGGCCCGGCGCCACCGCGTTCACACGAATGCCCTTCGGTGCGAGCTGCTGCGCGAGCGCCTTCGTGAACGCTGGTCGCGAGTGCCCTCGGACATGCGAGACCTCCTCGATCGGTTTCCGCTGGTGCTGCCACGCTACGGCGGGCCTTCCCACGACGGCACCCCCTTGACGGCGGGGGCGAAGCGATCGGATGCCGCGATGCGGAGCATCCACTACCCTCGGCCGCATGGCGACGCTCAGCGAGGTCCGCAGGTCGGCGATGGCGCTGCCCGGCGTCGAGGAGGGCGAGCTGCATCCGCCGTCGGGTGCGATCGCGTGGCGGGTGCGGGGCAAGCTCGTCGTCTGGGAACGCCCATTGCGCAAGGCCGACTTCGAGGCCCTCGGCGATGCCGCGCCCGACGGAGTGATTCTCGGCGCACGGGTGCCCGATGAGTCGGTGAAGTTCGCGCTGGCGAAAACCGAACCCGATGTCTTCTTCACGACGCCGCACTTCGACGGCTATGCGACGGTGCTGGTGAAGCTCGACGCGATCGATGCCGATCGGCTCGACGAGGTGGTCGAGCTGTCGTGGCGGCAGGTCGCGCCGAAGAAGCTCGTCGCCGAGCTCGACCGCGGGCTCGAGTAACCGAGCGCGGGTGGCCGTCAGGCCGCGTCGATGCGCAGTGTGGTGCCGCGCACTGCGTCGCCGACGACGGTGCCCACGATGCGCGGGCCGTGCGAGTCGTACTTCGCGTGATACGCGGAATCGATCGCGGCATGCACCGGGTCATCCGAATCGAGGTGCACGAACGCGACGTCCCGCTCGATGCCCCCGGCACGCACCGCACCCGAGCCGCTCGCGAGCGCCCGTCTGAACCAGCCGTTGTCGGGCCCGTACGCTGAGCGCAGGTACAGGTCGTCGCCGACCCGCACCACCCAGATCGTGATGAACGGGCGCAGCGAGTCGTCTCTTCGGCGCGAGGAGACCTGCAGCTCTTCGGCGTCGCCGATGCGGTCGAGTTCGTCGGTCGTCCAGTCGGTCATGCCGCCCCCATTCCCTACCCGCAGCACGCTACACCGGTCACGGGCGGCGCCCGCCTGCCAACCGAGCGCGATGCACCGCCAATCACAGCCGGCGGCGGGTACCTCGATTCCCCGCGGCGTCACGATGAAGCATGGCGAACGCGTACTGGATCAACACGTTCCGGGCCATCTCGGACCCTGAGAAGCTGGCGCGCTATGCGGCACTGGCGGGGCCGATCATGCTCGCGCACGGAGGGCGGTTCCTCGCCCGCGGCGAACCCGTCGCCGCGTTCGAGCAGGGAGTCGAGCTGCGCACCACCGTGATCGAGTTCCCGAGCGCGGCCGCGGCGATCGGGGCCTATACGAGCCCCGAGTACCAGCACGCCCTCGACGTGCTCGACGGCGGCGCCGAGCGAGACATCCGAATCGTTCCCGGGGTCGACGGGTGAGCCGCCGCTGAACTTCAGGAGCTGGAGTCGGCCGCGTCGATCGGCTCGATCAGCGTCGGGTCGCCCGGGTCGACGCGGCGGCTGTTGTTCACCCGCGGATCGACCTCGTACTCGGTGATGGTGGCCGCGACCCGGTCGGACACGTCGAGGAGCCAGCCCACCATCGCCTGCATGGCGCCGGCATCGAGCTTCACCGGGTCGAGGTAGTGGTCGACCTCGTCGAGCGGCAGGTACACCGGCATGCGGTCGTGGATCTCGCCCGAGGCATCCTTCGCCTCTCTCGTGATGATCGAGGTCGAGACCTGCCAGCTGCCGTCGTCGAGTTTGCGCGCCGTGGAGATGCCCGCGGCCGCGAGCAGTTCGGCCGGCCCGTGCAGGTAGTGCGCGCGCTTGCTGCCGGGCTCACCCGTCCACTCGTAGTAGCCGCGCATCGGCACGATGCATCGGCCCTGCGCGAACGCGCCCTTCCACAGCCCGTTGGTCGCGACCGTCTCGATGCGGCTGTTGAACTGCGGGCGCTTGGACTCCTTCATGAACGAGGGCCGGAAGTTCCAGACCGCCGGCTCGACGCGTCGGGTGAACTCGCCCGTCTCGCGGTCGGCTCGCTCGCGCACGATCGGCACCACCTCGGTGGGCGCGATGCTGAAGCTCGGCTGCCAATCGGGGAAGTCGTCTTCGGCGTCGAACACGTCGGTGAGGTCGGTGACCTTCTGCGAGACGACGAATCTTCCGCACATCGCGTGCCCCTCTGCTTGACCTGAGCCCAGCGTGCCACGACCTACCGACGCTGCATCCCCCGGGCAGCTCCCGAGGCGGTTGTCGAACACGGTGCAGGCTTCGGAGGACGTTTTTCCCCAAAGTGTCCGCCCCATCCTCGAAGGTGTTCCCGTGGTGCGGGTGCGGCGCGCCGGGGTCGGATGACGCCGTCGCGCCTAGGCTGCTGCCATGTCCTCGACCGACGCCGCTCAGGCGCACGCGGCGGTCGTCTTCCACCCGGTGAAGACGCCGCTCGAGCGGCTGCGCACCGCGGTCGAGACGCACGAGCACCGACACGGCTGGGGCCCGTCGCAATGGTTCGAGACGAGCGCCGAGGACTCGGGGCGGGCGGCGACCGAGGCGGCGCTCGCCACCGACCCCGCGGTCGTCATCGTGGCCGGCGGCGACGGCACCGTCCGTGCCGCCGCGGAGGCGCTCGCCGACGTGGCGACGCCGCTGGCGCTGGTGCCGGCCGGCACCGGCAACCTGCTCGCGCGCAACCTCGGTCTGCCGTTGAACGACCTCGATCGGGCCGTCGGGGCGGCGTTCGACGGTGCGACACGGTCGATCGACATCGCGGTCGCCGAACTCGAGGACGAGGGCGGAGTGCGCAGCCGCGCGCTCTTCGTCGTGATGGCGGGCATCGGGCTCGATGCCGAGATGGCCGAGCACACGAGCGCCGTCGCCAAGCAGCGGCTCGGATGGCTCGCCTACGTGCAGCCCATCGCCCGGTCGATCATCGCGAACCGGTTGTTCCACCTGCAGTTCCGCATCGACGACGGGCACGTCAGGTCGGCCCGGGCGCACACGGTCATCGTCGGCAACTGCGGAACGCTCACCGGCAACCTGCTGCTCATCCCCGACGCGACGCCCGACGACGGGCTGCTCGACGTGGTCATGCTGCGGCCGAAGGGCCGGTTCGGGTGGGCACGGATCGGCACCCGCCTCACCGCGCAGGGCATCGCTCGCCGGTCGAGGTTCGGTCGGCGCATGCTGGGCTTCGCACCCGACCTCGAGGCGTTGGTCTATGCGCAGGGCCGCCGGTTCGAGGTGCGGTTCGAGACGCCGCACGGGGTCGAACTCGACGGTGACAGCTTCGGGCCGATCGTGCGCGCTCGCATCACCGTGCGCCCCGAGGCGCTGCGGATCCGCGTCGGCGACGACCCGGTCTGATCAGGCCTTCGCGCGTCGCGCGCTCTGCCGGATGAAGCCGAACACGAGCGTGCCGACGAACAACACGATGCCGATGATGGCGAGCCACAGCAGACCCTCGAAGACGAATCCGACGATCGACAGCACCACCCATGCCACCAGCAAGATCACAAGTACTGTCCACATACCCCTGACGCTACGCGCGTCGACGGCCGAACAGGGGAAATCGAGCAATACTCACAGCAATGCACCGTGACGCACAGCAATGCACCGTGCTGAAACCGTGCCGCCGGCCGTGCTACGTTCGATCTCGATAGCGCCTAGGGTTCCGGGGTCGCGCGGAGGTGCGGCCAGCCTGGTCCGAGCGGCGCCACGGCAGTCGTGATCGACAGTCGTCATCTGACAGGACAAAAGCCCGGAGGACCCATCCGTCGCGCCGCGCGTCGGATCGAAGGGTCCCCGTGTCGATCACCGCACTCGCCATCGTCCTCGCCGCCGCCGTCTGCCACGCGGCGTGGAACATCGTCGCGCACGGCGTGAGCCGCATCGGCCTGCCGTTCCTGTGGTGGGGCGCGATCGCGTCCACCGTGCTGTGGCTGCCGGTCGTGCCGTTCACGGGCGGGCTCGGCGCCGCGTCACCGACCGAGTTCGCGATCGGGGTCATCGCATCGGCCGGGCTGCACTGCGCGTACATGCTCGTGCTGCAACGGGGGTATGCGACCGGCCGGCTGTCGACGGTGTATGCGACGGCGCGCGGAACCGGCCCGGCGATCACGGTGCTGGTCGCGGTGCTGTGGTTCGGCGAGCGGCCGACGGTCGCAGAGCTCGCGGGTATCGCGGTCATCATCGCGGGCGTGGTCGCCATCGGCCTGGTCGACCGGGGGAGCGGGCCGACCGCGCCGGGCGGGCGGGGAGCCGAGGCCGGCATGGGAACGGATGTCACGGGCCCCCGCCGGCGTCTTCGCGACCGCGTCGACCCGGGGCTCGCCTGGGGCCTCGCCACCGGGGTGGGTATCGCGGCGTACACGCTCTGGGACGCACAGGCGGTGCGCACCTGGGGTGCGGCGCCCGTCGCCTACATGGTCGGCACCACGCTCGGCGAGATCGTGCTGTTCTCGGCACTGCTCGGCCGCCGGCGGCGTGAGTTGGTCGCGGTCTGGCGGGCGCACTGGCCGCGCGTGCTCGCGTTCGGTGCGCTCTCGCCGCTCGCGTACATCCTCGTTCTGGCGGCGATGACGATGGCTCCGGTGTCGCTCGTGGCGCCGCTGCGGGAGATCAGCGTCGTGCTGGTGAGCGTCTTCGGTGTGCTCGTGCTCCGCGAGGGCCGCGCGACGTGGCGGGTCGCGGCATCCGTCGCCGTCGTCGCCGGCGTCGTGCTGATGGCGACGTAACCGCAGCCTCAGCCGCCGATCGGTCGGATGAAGTGGCCGCCCGCGACGGCTCGGCCCGAGGCCGCGACGGTGAAGCGCACGAGGTCGCTGCGGTAGCGGTCGTCGGATGCCTCGAACACACGCCCGTCGGCGTCGCGCGTGATGCGGCGCAGGCGCAGGATCGGCGAGCCGGGGTCGACCTCGAGCAGGCTCGCGTCGACCTCGTCGGCGGCGACCGCGTCGACCTCGTGGTCGACGTCGGCGTAGCCGAACCCGCGTTCGGCGAGCACGTCGGTGATCGAGACCGCGTCGAGGTCGTGCTCGAACAGGGTGCGCCCCACGTCCTCGGTGAAGGTGAGCCGTTCGAGCATCGTCGGCCGGCTGTCGAGCAGGCGCAGCCGCAGAACGTGCACGACGAGGTCGCCGGGCGCGATGCCGAGCAGAGCGGCGTGCTCGTCGCCCGCCCGTCGGAGCGAGAGCTCTTGGGTGAGTGCGCCCGGGTTCGCGCCGAGGTCGCGAGCCCACTTCGTGAACGGAATCGAGACGTCGACCGCCTGGTGCGCCTTGCGCTCGACGACCCGGGCCGGGCGGCCGCGGGTGGTCTCGATGAGTCCCTCGTTGCGCAGTTCTGCGAGGGCGTTGCGGATCGGCCCGCGCGAGGTGCTCCACCGCGCGGCGAGTTCACCCTCGGTCGGCACGTCGTCGCCTGGCGCGAGCTGGCCGTTCGCGATGCGCTGGCGGAGGTCGTCGGCGATCAGCTTGTACACACTCGAGGCCACATAGGCATATTACTAAGCCGGGATGCTTCGCGGCAATCGGCAACCCAGCGTTCACCTTGGCCGCAATTCCATGAACAGGTGATGAAGGTGCCCGAAGTTGGGCATACACCTCGTCGACGAGGTGGCAGGCTTCCGGTGTCCTGCCCACCACACACCCGCACGGAAGGCAACCATGACCACCCGCTCCTCCCTCACGCTGCTCGCTTTGCTCGGCGCGGGCGCGCTTGCGCTCGGCCTCTCGGCCTGCTCCGGGTCGGCCGACGCCGGCCAGGACGCCGCCGCCGACTCGAACGCCGGATTCGCCGTCGACAGCGACACGCTCGTCTTCGGCGTGGTGCCCGACTCGGTCGACACCGAGACCAACTACCAGCCCCTCATGGACTACATCGCCCAGGAGACCGGCAAGACCGTCGAGTACCACGAATCGACCGACTACGCGGCGCTCATCGAGGCCGCCGTCGCCGGCAAGATCGACGTCGCGTCCTTCTCGGGCTTCACCTACGTCACCGCGACGAACGCCGGCGCGAAGATCACCCCGATCTCGTCGATCGTCACCACCGAGGGCCAGGAGCCCGGGTACTACTCGCAGGCCATCGCGCCCAAGGCGAGCTCGGTCTCGTCGCTCGCCGACTTCGCCGGCAAGAAGGTCTGCTTCGTCGACCCGTCGTCGACCTCGGGCTACCTGTTCCCGTCCTACAACCTGCTGAACGAGGGCATCGACCCCGAGACCGACGTCACTCCGGTGTTCGCGGGCAAGCACGACGTGAGCGTCGCGAAGGTCGGCGAGGGCGTCGAGTGCGAGGTCGGCTTCGCCGAGGACAGCGAGGTCGCCAAGAGCGACCAGGTGAAGGTCATCGCCGAGACGATGGTGCCGGGTGCCCCGATCGTCGTCTCCGACACGCTGCCCGACGACCTGCGGGCGCAGCTCACCGACATCCTCGGCGAGGTCACGATCGACCAGATCATCGAGTCGGGCGTGACGAGCGCCGACAGTGACGGGTTCCGGTCGGTGTTCTTCGAGACCAAGCCGGTCGACGACGCGTACTACGACACCATCCGCGACATCTGCGAGAAGACGAACGCGAAGCAGTGCCAGGGCTGACGGCCACGGCCTGAGATCCGATTCATCAGCACCTCACCCCGCACCATCCGCACCGCCCACCCGGAGGAACCATGGACGCCCCCGTCGTCATCGAGGTCGACGCCCTCGACAAGCGATTCGGTCGCACCGTCGCCCTCCAGGGCGCGAGCCTGACCGTCGCGCGCGGCGAGATCGTCGTGCTGCTCGGCCTCTCGGGCTCGGGAAAGTCGACGCTGCTGCGGCACCTCGACGGCCTCGAACTGCCGACCACCGGATCGGTGCGCGTGCTCGGCGAGGAGGTGCCGTCCCTCAGGGGGCGGCGCCTCCGCGCCCTGCGCGGCCGGGTGGGCTTCGTGTTCCAGCAGTTCGAACTGGTACCGAGCCTCACCGTGCTCGAGAACGTGCTCACCGGCACCCTCTCCACCCTGCGCGGCCCGCGCCTCGGGCTCTGGAGCTACCCGCGTTCGCGCAAGCTCGCCGCGCTCGGCCACCTCGACCGGGTCGGCCTGCTCGACCGCGCGTACCAGCGCGCCGACACCCTGTCGGGCGGTCAGCAGCAGCGGGTGGCGATCGCCCGCGCGCTCATGCAGGAGCCCGAGATCCTGCTCGCCGACGAACCCGTCGCCTCGCTCGACCCCGAGTCGAGCGAGCAGGTCATGTCGCTCATCCGCGAGATCGCGATGGACGCCGGGCTCACCGTCGTCTGCAGCCTGCACCAGGTCGACCTCGCGCTCTCGTGGGGCGACCGCATCATCGGCCTGCGCCACGGCGAGGTCGTGCTCGACACCCCCACCGAGGGGCTCACGAAGACCCAGGTGATGGAGATCTACGGCCGGGTCGCGACCGCGACCGCGGAGTTGCAGGCGATCGAGGCCGAGCTCGAGACGGCGGATGTCGCGGCATCCGCGGTGTCGGGCAGTGACGCCGAGCCGACCGCCGAGGTCGCCGACCGCGCCGTCGCCGAAGAGGCCGCGCGATGACCGCGACGGCCATCGCGACCGACCTGCTCGCGCGAGCCCCGCGCCGCCGCATCTCGCCCGAGCGCGTCGCCGCCGGGCTCACCCTGGTCGTGATCATCGGCATCGCCGTCGTCGCGCTCGATGACCTCGACATCTCGATCCCGAGCATGGTCGAGAGCTGGTCGAACGCCGAGCGGTTCTTCGCCCGTGTCGGCGCCATCACGTTCCCCGAGCCCGCCGAGCTGATCTCGCTCACGGCCCTCACGCTCGGCATCGTCATCTCGGGCACCGTGCTCGCCGCGGTCATCTCGGTGCCCGTCGCCTACCTCGCCGCCGGCAACACCAGCCCCGGCCCGGGCTGGCGCGCCGCCGCCCGCTTCGTCACCGTGTTCACCCGAGCGATCCCGGACGTCGTGCTCGCGATGGTGTTCGTGCTCATGTTCTCGCTCGGATCGCTGCCGGGCATTCTCGCGATCGGGATCCACTCGATCGGCATGATCTCCAAACTCTTCGCCGACGCCATCGAGCAGATCGACGAAGGGCCGCGTCGAGCCATCCGCGCCGCGGGCGGCTCGAAGCTGCAGGAGTTCACGAGCGGCATCCTGCCGCAGGTGCTGCCCAGCTGGGTCGCGACGGTGCTGCACCGCAATGACATCAACCTGCGCGGCTCGGTCGTGCTGGGCTACGTCGGCGTCGCCGGGCTGGGCCTCGAGATGTCGTTCGCGTTCAAGTCGCTCGACTACTCGCTGGGGCTCGGCATCGCGATCGTCATGTTCGCCCTGTGCGTCGTGATGGAGATCGTGTCGAGCGCGGTGCGCACGGCGATGCTGGGCGGCCAGGCGGCCTCTCGCCGTCCCCGGCGGTCGAGGGGCGCCGACGCGCAGCAGCGAGACGTCTCGAGACCCACGCACGGCGCACCGACGACCGTCGGTGGACTCGAGGCGGCGCTGCGTCGGCCGTGGGATGCAGCCCGCGTGCGCAGCGTCGCATGGGGTTGGGGTGCGATCGCCGTCATCATCGCGGCCGTCGCCGTGTGCGACATCCAGTGGGGCGATGTCCTCACCGTTTGGGCGAAGATCCCGGCGATCGCCGCGCAGTTCTGGCCGCCCTCGTTCGGGTCGTACGACTGGACCCGGCTCGCCGGGGCCATGCTCGAGACCGTCGGCATCGCGCTCGCCGCGGCCCTGCTCACCGTCGTCGCGTCGATCGTGATCGGCTCGTTCGCCGCGCGCAACGTCGCACCCAACGGGGGCATCCGCAGCGGCGCCCGGTTGCTGCTCGTCGGCATTCGCGGCGTGCCCGAGGTGATCCTCGCGATCGTGCTCATCGTGATCACCGGGCTCGGACCCCAGGCGGGCACGATCGCCCTCGCGTTCGGGGGCGTCGGCCTGCTCGGCAAGCTGCTCGCCGACTCGTTCGAAGAGGTGCGCCGCGGCCCCGAGCGCGCGCTGACCGCGACCGGGGCGACCCGCCTGCAGGTCTACGGCTCGGCGACGTGGCCGCAGGGCGTGCCGGCCCTCATCGGGCACTCGTTCTACCTGCTCGACACGAACATCCGTGCCGCGACCATCCTGGGCATCGTGGGCGGTGGCGGCATCGGCTACTACCTGCTGAATGCGGGCCAGGGCTCGAACTACGCGCTCGTCACAACGATCGTGCTGATGATCCTCGTGACCGTGCTCATCGTCGAGGGCGTCGCGGTCTGGATGCGGCGGGTGTTCCGATGAGCGCGGTATCGACGAGCAGGGCATCGACGAACGGGGCCGCCCGCGTCGACGTGGCAGTCGTCGGCGCGGGTGTCGTCGGCCTTGGCGTCGCGCTCGCCGCGGTGCGCCGCGGGCTGCGCGTGGTCGTGCTCGAACGCGGCAGCGAGGCATCCGGTGCGTCGATCCGCAACTTCGGCCACCTGTGCGCGACTCCGCAGACCGGCCTCGCGCGGTCGTACGCGCAGGTCGCGCGCGAGGTCTGGCTCGATCTCGCCCGCGATGCGGGGGTCTGGATGCGCGAACAGGGCACGCTCGTCGTCGCCCGCGCCGCCGACGAGCTGGCCCTGCTCGAGGAGTTCGCCGCGTCGCGAGCCCGCGACGGCGCGCCCGACGAGGTCGTGCTGCTCACCGCTCGCGAGCTCGAGCAGCGCGCCCCTGTCGCGCCGGGGCTCGCGGTCGGCGGCGCGCTGCTGCCGCTCGACCTGCAGGCGAACCCGCGCCAGGCGCTCGGGGCGATCACCGCGCATCTCGCGGGGCGCGGCGTCGACCTGCGGTTCCGCACCGCGGTCGGCGCGGTCGAGCCGGGGCTGGTGCGCACCGCGCGCGGTGAGGTGCGGGCCGACCAGGTCGTCGTCGCGGTGAACCACGACATCGACCTGCTCTTCCCCGAGGTGGCCGGGCGGGTGGGGATCGTGCGGTGCGCGCTCGACATGCTGCGCGTCGAGGCGCCGCTTCGGATGCCGCTGCCCGCGCCGCTGCTCACCGGCTGGTCGCTCGTGCGATACGGCGGCTTCGTCGAGACATCCGCCGCCGTCGCCGTGCGCGACCGCCTGCGGGCCGAGCGCCCCGACCTCGCCGCTCTCGACCTGAACCAGATGTACACCCAGCTGCCCGACGGCACCCTCATCGTCGGCGACACGCACGCGCGCGGCGAGACGGTCTCGCCGTTCCAAGTCGAACGGACCGCCGAGCTGATGCTCGCCGAGACGGCCGAGCTCTTCGGGCTCGGCGCCGGCGCCATGCGCGTCGTCGAACGCTGGCAGGGCGTCTACGCCAGCGGCCCCGACGACTACCTCGACGTCGAGGTCGCGCCGGGCGTGCATCTCGCCGCTGCCACCACGGGCATCGGCATGACCACCGGATTCGGTCTGGCCGAGGCCGTCGTCGCGCGATTCGCCGATGGGGCGCAGACCGAACCGACGACCACCACCACCACCGACCAGGAGGCAAGGATCCTCGCATGACCATCCACGAAGACATCACCGCGGTCGACGAACTCGACCTGCTCGGCGACGAGAACGCCGTCGACGTCGAACTCGTCGTCCTCGACCTGGCCGGCACCACCGTGCGCGACGACGGACTCGTCGAGCGGGCGTTCGTGCTCGCCGCCGAGCGGGCCGGCATCGCGCCCGAGGGCGAGGCGCGCGATACCGCGCTGCGGTACGTGCGCGACACGATGGGGCAGTCGAAGATCGAGGTGTTCCGCGCGCTGACCGGCGACGAGGAGGCCGCGCAGCGCGCCAACGCCGAATTCGAGGCGGCGTACGCCGAGCTCGTGGCCGAGGTCGGCGTCGAGGCGATCCCGGGTGCCGTCGAGACGATCCGCGAGCTGCGCGGCGCCGGCGTCGCGGTGGTGCTCACCACGGGGTTCGCGCCCGCGACGCGCGACGCGATCATCGACGCGCTCGGCTGGCACGACCTCGCCGACGCCACCCTCACGCCCGCCGAGGCCGGCCGCGGCCGCCCCCACCCCGACCTGCCGCTCACCGCGGTGCTGCGCACGGGCGCGAGCTCGGTCGACGCGATAGTCGTCGTGGGCGACACGGCGAGCGACATCGGATCGGGCGTGAACGCCGGCGCCGGTCTCGTGGTCGGCGTGCTGACGGGCGCGCATGATCGCGACGCGCTCGAGGCGGCAGGAGCCGACGAGATCATCGACTCGGTGGCCGACCTGCTCGAGCTGCTCGGGCTCGACCGCCACGACGGGTAGGACACGTCATGCATACGGTCGCCCGCGTGGCCGATCACGAGGTCGCGGTCAGCCCCGCGCCGGTGGCGATGGTGTGGAGCGAGCCCGGCACCCCGCACGAGCCGATCGCGGTTCCGGGCGTCTGCCTCGCCGACGGCGAGCTGCTCGTCGAGGTCGAGTTCGCCACCATCTGCGGATCCGACGTGCACACCGCGAGCGGGCATCGCCCGGCGCCCGCGCCGCTGGTGCTGGGGCACGAGCAGGTCGGACGCGTCGTCGCGGCGGGCGGCGGGCACGTGCTCGCCGTCGACGGCGAACCCGTCATCCTCGGCGACCGCATCGTGTGGACGGTGACCACGAACTGCGGGTCGTGCGACCGCTGCCTCGGCGGGGTTCCGCAGAAGTGCCGCACGGTGGCGAAGTACGGGCACGAGCGGCTCGAGCGCGGCTGGGAGCTGTCGGGCGGGTTCGCCACGCATGTGCAGCTGCGCGCCGGCACGGGCATCGTGCGAGTGCCCGCGCGCATCGCCGCGGAGGTCGCCGCACCGGCCGCGTGTGCGACCGCAACGGCGGTCGCCGCTCTCGACGCAGCCTCGCGGATCCCGCTCGACGGGGCCGTCGTGCTGGTCGGCGGCGCAGGCATGATCGGGCTCGCGTCCACCGCGATGGCCACCGCGGCCGGGGCGGATGTCGCCGTCGTCGACCCCGACCCGCGGCGACGTGCGCTCGCGAGGTCGTTCGGCGCCGAGTGGGTGCTCGACCCCGCGGCGGGGCATCCGGGCGATCAGCTGCGTGCGCTCGGCGCGATCCCGCCGCTCGTCGCGATCGAGGCCTCGGGCGCGGCCGCGTCGGTGCGCGCCGCGATCGAATCGGTCGACGTGAGTGGCGTGGCCGTGCTCGTCGGCAGCGTCTCTCCCGGGCCCGCCGTCGAGATCGACCCCGAACGGATCGTGCGCAACCTCATCACGATCACCGGCGTGCACAACTACGCGCCCCGGCACCTGCAGGCTGCCATCGACTACCTCGCCGGCGTGGGTGCGGCGCCGCCGTTCGAGGCGCTCGTCGGCGCGACGTTCCCGCTCGCCGACCTCGATGCGGCCCTCGCCTGCGCCGCGTCGGGCGAGCACGTCCGGGTCGGGGTTGATCCGCGCAGGTGAGGGCTGCGCCCCTCCGACGTCGCGCCCTGCGCCACGGGAACACATTGCAGGATTGGGAGGACGTTTCGTCCAGAAGCTCCTCCCCAGCCTCGAATGTGTTCCCGTGGCGGCAGGGGGAGGGGCAGGGGCAGGGGCAGAGGGGAGGGGCAGGGCAGAAGGGAGGGGCAGGGGCTACCGGAACCGCGCCAGCCGCAGGCTGTTCGCCACCACGAACGCCGACGACAGCGCCATCGCGGCGCCGGCCAGCAGCGGACTCAGCATGCCGAGCATCGCCAGCGGAATCGCGGCCGCGTTGTACGCGAACGCCCAGAACAGGTTCTGCTTGATCGTGCGCAGCGTGCGCCGCGACAGCCGGATCGCGTCGCCGACCGCCGCGAGGTCGTCGCGCATGAGGGTCAGGTCGCTCGCGGCGATCGCCGCGTCGGTGCCCGATCCCATCGCGATGCCGAGGTCGGCGGTCGCGAGCGCGGCCGCGTCGTTCACGCCGTCGCCGACCATCGCGACGACCCGTCCGTCGGCCCGCAGCTCGCGGATCACGGCGGCCTTGCCGGCCGGGCGCACGTCGGCCCGCACGTCGGCGATGCCGATCTCGGCGGCGATGGCCTGGGCGACGCGGTCGTGGTCACCGGTGAGCAGCACGGGCTCGAGGCCGAGCCGGCGCAGCGCGGCCACGGCGGCGGCGCTGGTCGGCTTGGGTTCGTCGGCGAGGGCGAGGATGCCTCGGGCCGCGCCGTCGCAGGCGACCGCGACGACCGTGCGCCCGCGAGTCTCGAGGTCGGCGCGTGCGGCGTCGAGGTCGGTGGGGAGCGGGATGCTCCACGCGTCGGCGAGCCAGCCGGGCCGGCCGACCACGACGAGGCGGCCGTCGATCACGGCCTGCACGCCGCCGCCGGGCTCGGCGGCGAACGCCTCCACCGTGCTGGTCGACGAGGCGGCGGTCGAGGAAGCGGAGGAGGCCGCGATCGCGCGGCCGATCGGATGCTCCGAGCCGGCCTCGGCGGCCGCGGCGAACCGCACCAGCTCGTCACGAGCAACATCGCCGGCCGGCACGGCGTCGGTCAGCGACATCCGACCCGTGGTGACCGTGCCGGTCTTGTCGAGCACGACCGTGTCGATGCGCCTCGTCGACTCGAGTACCTGGGGGCCGCGGATGAGGATGCCGATGCGGGCGCCCCGGCCCGTGCCGACGAGCAATGCCATGGGGGTCGCGAGCCCGAGCGCGCACGGGCACGCGATGACGAGCGTCGCGACCGCCGCGCTGAACGCGACCGCCGCGCCGGCGCCGGCCACGAGCCATCCGATCAGCGCGACCGCCGCGAGCGCGAGCACCACCGGAACGAACACGGCCGACACCCGGTCGGCGAGCCGCTGCACTTCGGCCTTGCCCGATTGCGCCTGCTCGACGAGCCGCGCCATGGTCGCGAGCTCGGTGTCGGCGCCGACGCGCGTAGCCTCGACGACGATACGTCCACCGGCGTTCACGGTCGCGCCGATGACCTCGTCGCCGGGCGCGACCTCGACGGGCGCGGACTCGCCGCTCACGAGACTCGCGTCGATCGCGGACGTGCCCTCGACCACGCGTCCGTCGGTCGCGACCTGCTCACCGGGGCGCACGATGAACCGGTCGCCGACGATCAGCGAACCCACGGGCACGCGCACCTCGACGCCGTCGCGCAGCACGCTCGCTTCGCGCGCACCGAGTTCGAGCAGCGCCGCAATCGCCTCGGTCGACCGCCGCTTCGCGCGCGATTCGAACACCCGCCCCGCGAGCATGAAGACGGTGACCGCCGCGGCGACCTCGAGGTAGAGCTCGTCGCCGACGCTGCCGGGCGCGGCGAGCAGGCGGAACTCCATGGTCATGCCGGGCATGCCCGCGTCACCGAACACGAGCGCGACGACCGACCAGCCGTAGGCGGCGATCACGCCGAGGCTGATGAGCGTGTCCATCGTGGCCGACCCGTGGCGCAGGTTCAGCCAAGCGGCGCGGTGGAACGGCCACGCGCCCCAGACCGCCACGGGCGTCGCGAGCACGAGCGACACCCATTGCCACCACGGGAACTGCAGCGCCGGGATCATCGACAGGGCGGCGACCGGGATCGCCAGCGCGAGCGAGACCCACAGTCGCGGGGCGAGGAATGCCTCGCGGCCGCGCCGCCGGTCACGTCGGGTCGATTCGTCCTCGGGCGGCGCCGGGAGTCCGGCCGTATAGCCGGTCGCCTCGATCACCGCGATGGCGTCGGCGGGCGACGTGCCGCCGGGCAGGCGCACGGTCGCCTTCTCAGTCGCGAAGTTGACGGATGCCTCGACGCCGGGCATGCGGTTGAGCCGCTTCTCGATGCGCGCGGCGCACGAGGCGCAGGTCATGCCGCCGACCGTGAGTTCGACGGGTCGGCTCGCGGTGTCGGTCATCGGATGCTCTCGGCTCGGGATGGCTCGTCTCAGGCGGGCAGCTCGGCCACGTCGTAGCCGGCCTCGTCGACGGCGGCCGCGATCTCGTCGGCGGTGAGCGCGCGCTCGGCGCTGACGCGCACGCGCGACACGCCGCCCGCGACCAGCTCGATCGACACGTCGGTCACTCCCTCGAGCGCGGTGAGCTCACCCGTCACCGCGCCGACGCAGTGCGAGCAGGTCATGCCGGCGACGCCGAACTCGGCGACCGGAGCGTCGGTCGCGGCATCCGTCGCGCTCGCCACCGCAGCGCTCGTGGTGCCCGTTGCGGGTGCGCAGCACGCGCAACCGTCGTCGGAGGTCTGCTTCGCGATGAGGCCGAGGTCGTGCACGATGTCTCCTTCGGTTCAGATACCCCTAGGGGGTACCTGAACTCTAGCAGGCTCCCGGCTCAGCGCAGCTGCCAGACGCCCCCTTCGCACTTCGAGAACGTGTTCGCGACCGTGTTGATGTAGACGCTGCCGTCGGGCTCGCAGGGCTCGCCCTCGTTCTCGTCGGTGCCGAGCAGCACCAGCGTGCCCGGGTCGCCGGCCTCGCCCTGTTCTCCTTGCTCGCCTTGCTTTCCCTGCTCGCCCTGCTTGCCGGTTTCGCCCTGCTTGCCGGTCTCGCCCTGTTTGCCGGTCTCGCCTTGCTTGCCCTGTTCGCCTTGCTTGCCGCGCAGCTGCTCGGCAGCCGACGTGCGCAGGTTGCCGGTCGCCTTCCACGCGCCGTCGCGGAAGACGTACACGTTCGTGGTGTCGAGATCGATGTAGACGTCGCCCTCCGACCCGTAGCGGTCGCCGGGTGTTCCGGATCCGGCGCGCACCTCGGCGCCGGGCGGCAGCACGTCGTCGATCAGGTCGTCGAGGTCGTCGGCGTCGGTGTCGTCGGTCGGCTGGGCCGTCGTCGTCGCGGGTGGGGCCGTCTCGGTCGCCGGCTGTCCGCCCACCGCGCCGGCGGCAAGCGCGCCCAGGAACGCGGCCGCGAACGCGAGCACAACGACGATGACGCCGGCCCAGATGAGCATCGAACGGCTGACGGGTGCCGACCCGGATGTCGGTGCGGGCGTCGGCGGTGGCGTGTCGGTCAACGTGCGGTCCCCTCTCGCGGCGTCTCGAACGGTCTGAGGCTATCGGCCCGATGCGCCTGAACGGGAGAGCGCCGCTTCTGATTCGCGCGATTCGCACGGCGAGCAGCGTCAGGATGCCGCGAAGGCCGCGTGCAGGATGGCACGGGCCTGCGCGGACACGCGTTCACGGTCGGCCTCGGGTGCCTGCGCGACGACGAGGCCGAGCATCGACACGCCGACCACGATGTCATCGGCGGTGACGTGTGCGGCGACGCGCCCGGCGGCGACCTCGCGTTCGCGGAGGTGCTCGACGATGCGGCCCAGTCGGGTGCTCAACACGACGGCGCGCTCGTCGTCCCGGTGCGAGGCGATCGCCTCGATCATCGCGGTGGAGCCGAGCGCCTGGGCGCTGATCACGTCGAAGAATGCGTCGAGCGTGGCGTCCGGGGCGTCCATGCGCTCTTCCGCCTGGGCGAGGTTCTCATCGAAGACCGCGACCGCGAGGGCCATGCGATCGGGGAAGTGCCGATAGAGGCTTCCCTGCCCGACGCCGGCGCGTTTCGCGACCGCGCTGAGCGGTGCGCCGAAACCCTCGTCGTGGAAGACCTCACGGGCGGCGGCGATGAGCGCGCGGCGGTTCGCCGGGCCGGCCTTCGGGCCCAGGTTCGGCTTGCGCGCACCGGGCCGCGGGGTCGTGCCGTTCCCCTCTTCCGCGGTGGATCCCACGGGGGTACACTACTACCGGACAATGATGTCCGGTAGGGGGATGCACCCACAGTCAGGCGCTGAGGTACCCGGCGGGGTCGCCCCGAAAACGGTCGGACACCCGGTGTCCGTCCACGAGACGGCCGAATGAAAGAAGGAACACCCATGAGCACCCAGCTCACCGGCGACTCGTCGATCAAGACCTGGCTCGCCGACCCCGTCGGCGGACCGATCATCCGCGAGCTGCTCGCCCAGTCCGGGCAGGACCCCGATGTGCTGAAGCCCGTCAGCCGTCTCGCGCTGAAGCGCCTCATCAAGCTCAGCAAGGGCCAGTTCAGCCAGGAGATGGTCGACCAGCTCGTCGCGCGCGCCGCCGCCGGCGATGTGCCGGCCGGTGCGCCCGCCGCGCCCGCCGCCGCCGACGCGGGCGACGCCGACGATGACGCCGACGCCGGCACCGAGGCATCCGCCCCCGTCGTCGAAGCCGAGCCGTGGGAAGAGGTCGTGACCCCCGGCCGCTTCGCCGGAAAGACCGTGATCGTCACCGGCGCGGGCAGCGGCATCGGCCGTGCGACCGCGTCGCGCATCGCCCGTGAGGGCGGCCGCGTGATCGCCGTCGACATCTTCCAGGACCGCCTCGACGAGTTCGCCGCCGAGCTGCCCGACGCGCAGGTCGTGCCGATCGCGGGAGACATCACCTCCGACGAGGCGATCGCCGCGATCATCGCCGCCGCCGGCGAGCAGATCGACGGCCTGGCGAACATCGCCGGCATCATGGACGACATGACGCCCGTCGGCGACCTCACCGACGCCGTGTGGGAGCGGGTCATGGCGATCAACGTCACCGGCACCATGAAGCTGATGCGCGCGGTCATCCCCGCCATGCTCGCCCGCGGCACGGGCTCGATCGTGAACACCGCGAGCGAGGCCGCCCTGCGCGGGTCGGCCGCCGGTGCCGCCTACACGGCGTCGAAGCACGCGGTCGTCGGCCTCACCAAGTCGAACGCGTTCATGTACGGCCCGTCGGGCATCCGCACGAACGCGGTCGCGCCGGGCGCCACGATCACCAATATCGAGGCGAAGTTCGCGTCGCCGCTCGGCGCGCAGCGCGTGCGCCAGGCGATGGCGATCCTGCCCGACGCCGCCGAGGCCGAGGCGCTCGCCGCGTCGATCACGTTCCTGCTGAGCGACGACGGCGTGAACATCAACGGCGTCGTGCTCGCGTCCGACGGCGGGTGGTCGGCCGCGTGACGCCTCGCGCTTGCTGAACAGACGGATGCCTCGGGCTGCGGCCCGGGGCATCCGTCTGATCCGCCCGAGGCATCGTTCTGTTCCGGAGGTCTCGCGCAAGTTACTGACATGTCAGTAAAGTGACGCGTGGCAGTGCGGCCGCGCGCCGCACGCACCGGTTACGAAGGAGTAGCACGTGCCTCGAGACATTCGGCCCGCCCGCCCTCACCGCCGACTGGCGGCCGCGCTCGCTGCACTCGGCGTCGTCGCATCCGGCCTGATCGCGAGCGCGCCGGCCGCCGCAGCCGACGCCGACCTCGCCCAGCTCGGCACGATCACCGCATCGGCGGCCCAGGACGACGGCGACGGCTCGTTCCCCGCATCGAACGCGATCGACGGCGATCCGACGACGCGCTGGGCGAGCGGCAACGGGCCCGACGCCGACACCGAGTTCACCGCCTGGCTGCAGTCCGACCTCGGCGCCGTCGCGACCGTGACCCGGATCGACCTCGCATGGGAGGCCGCGTTCGCCGCAGGGTACGAACTGCGTGTCGCGACCGCCGACCCGTCCGACCCCGCGAGCTGGACGACCGTGCACACCGAGACCGCCGGCAGCGGCGGCGACGAGTCGATCGTGCTCGACGAACCCGTGCAGGCCCGCTACGTGCGCCTCGACATGCTGCAGCGCACCTCCTTCACGTGGGATCCCGCACAGCTGCACTGGTATGGGTACTCGCTCTTCTCCTTCGGCGTGTTCGGCTCGCTGCCGTCGCCGGCGGTCGCGTTCGATCGCACGTCGATCGGCGTCGATGCGGGCGACACGGTCGAAGTCGCCGTGAACCTCACCAACGCGGCGACCGGCGCGCAGACCGTGCGGGTCACGAGCGGCGGCGGCACCGCCGTGGCGGGCGACGACTACACCGCCCTCGACGAGACGCTGACCTTCGCCGAGGGCGAGACCACCAAGACGGTGAGCGTCGCGACCGTCGGGCACGGCGCCCTGGCACCGTCGCGCACCTTCGTGCTCACGCTGAGCGATCCGAGCGACGGGCTCGTGCTCGGGTCGCGGTCGCAGGTGACCGTCACGCTGCGCCCGAGCGGCGAGGCGCCCAACGCGGGCGCGGTCGACGTGCTCGCCGACTTCGAGGCGGGCGTGCCCGCCGGCTGGTTCGCGTGGGGCAGCACCGGCCCGGTGACGCCGCAGCTCGGCACCGCGACGGATGACACGGTGCCCGGCTCGGCTCCCGGCAACCACGTGTTCACCGCGACGGTGGCCGGCACCCCGGTCGCCTCCGACTGGTTCGGGTTCACGAACGACACCCCGGCGGCGGACTGGTCGCACGCCGACGGATTCCGGTTCTGGTTCCTCGGCAAGGGCACCGGCAAGGCGCTGAACTTCGAGCTGAAGAGCGAGGGCAAGCTGTTCGACCGCACCGTCGTCGACGACACGGCCGGCTGGCGGCTGGTGTCGGTGCTGTTCGACGACCTGCGCCTGAAAGGCAACCCGGGCGCGCCCGACCGCTTCCTGCCGTCGGCGTCGAACGGGTACGCGGTCACGCTCACGGGCCTCGGCTCGGGCACCTGGTCGTTCGACGACGTCGCGATCTTCGAGCGGGCGATCATGATCGACGACTTCGAGGGCGAGGTTCCGGTGGGGTCGGGGCCGTCGGGCATCTTCAGCTGGGTCGCTCCGGGCGGCGAGGTCACCGTCGGCGTCGGCGAGCAGGAACGCGCGGATGTCACGGACAACCACGTGCTGACGGGCAGCTACCGCGTGCCTGCCGGACAGTGGGGCGGCATCACCGACAACCTCGATTCGCCGCAGGACTGGAGCGGATTCCGAGGCATCCGACTCTGGTGGTACGCGTCGCAGCCGACCAACCCGGCCTCGCCGACCGCCGGCGGCGACGTGCAGGTCGAACTGAAGGACGGCGGGCCCGACGGCGAGCACGCCGAGCTCTGGGCCGCGACCTTCAAAGACAACTGGGGCAGCTCGACCAGCCGCTGGAAGCTCGTCGAACTGCCGTTCTCGGCGTTCACGCTCGGCGGCAACCAGCCCGGCAGCGCCGAGACGAAGAACGGCACGCTCGACCTCACCGCCGCGTGGGGGTTCGCGCTGCACTTCCCGAAGGGCACCGACGACACGCGGTACGCCATCGACGACGTGCAGGTCTACGGCACGCCCGCGTCGGCCGCGAACGCGACCGTCACGGCGCGACCCGACGTCGTGCTCGTCGACGGCGGCGACACCGCCGAGGTGACGCTCGCGGTCACCACCGCGAGCGGCGACCCGCTCGACCTGCCTGTCACCGTGTCGTACGCGAACGGCGACGGCACGGCCGAGGCCGGCACCCACTTCGCCGCCTTCGCGGGGGAGCTGACCTTCCCGGCAGGCGCCGAATCGGGATCGACCCAGTCGTTCACCGTGCAGACCTCCGCGGTCGACGGACCGGACGAAGCCCGGGTCATCCCGGTCGTGCTCGACGGCGACGGCGCTCGCCTGCCCGACTCGGTGAAGATCGTGATCAACGCGCACGACCTGCCGTACCTCGACGCCTCACTGCCCGTCGCCGAGCGGGTCGAGGATCTGCTCGGCCGCATGAGCGTCGCGGAGAAGGCGGGGCAGATGGCGCAGGCCGAACGTCTCGGCCTGCAGAGCCCCGCGCAGATCGCCGACCTCGCGCTCGGATCGGTGCTCTCGGGCGGTGGCTCGACGCCGCCCGGCAACACGCCCGAAGCGTGGGCCGACATGGTCGACGGGTACCAGCGGCAGGCGCGCTCGACCGCGCTGCAGATCCCGCTGCTGTACGGCGTCGACGCCGTGCACGGGCACAGCAACGTGCTCGACGCGACGATCTTCCCGCACAACACGGGCCTCGGCGCCACGCACGACGCCGACCTCGTCGAGGCGATCGGGCGGGCCACCGCGATCGAGACCAAGGCGACCGGCCCCAACTGGACCTTCGCCCCCTGCCTCTGCGTGACGCGCGACGAGCGCTGGGGTCGCAGCTACGAGTCGTTCGGCGAAGACCCGGCGCTCGTGCGGGCCTACGCCGAGGCCGTGACGGTCGGCCTGCAGGGCGCCGACCCGGCCGACAAGTCGGCCGCCGACACGCTGCTCGCCACCGCGAAGCACTGGGTGGGCGACGGCGGCACGGCGTACGACCCGACCAAGGTCGGCAGCGGCTACCCGATCGACCAGGGCATCACGTCGGCCGACTCGCTCGCCGACTTCGTGCGCCTGCACGTCGACCCGTACCTGCCGTCGATCGCGGCGGGCGTCGGCTCGATCATGCCGTCGTACTCGGCGGTCGACCTCGGCGACGGGCCCGTGCGCATGCACGAGCACGAACTGCTGAACACCGAGGTGCTGAAGGGCGAGCTCGGATTCACCGGGTTCCTCATCAGCGACTGGGAGGGCATCGACAAGCTGCCGGGCGGCAGCTACGCCGACAAGGCGGTGCGCTCGGTGAACGCGGGCCTCGACATGGCGATGGCCCCGTACAACTTCGCGGCCTTCATCTCGGCGATCGAGCAGGGGGTCGCGTCGGGCGCGATCGAACCGACGAGGGTGGATGACGCGGTGCGCCGCATCCTGACGCAGAAGTTCGAACTCGGCCTGTTCGAGCAGCCGTTCACCGACCGCAGCCGGCAGGGCGAGTTCGGCGGCGACGCGCACCGCGCGATCGCGCGGCAGGCTGCGGCCGAGTCGCAGGTGCTGCTGAAGAACGACGGCGTGCTGCCGCTGCCGAAGTCGGGCTCCTACTACGTGGCCGGCTCGAACGCCGACGACCTCGGCAACCAGATGGGCGGCTGGACGATCTCGTGGCAGGGCGGCTCGGGCGACACGACGGCCGGCACGTCGATCCTCGAGGGCATCCGGCAGGTCGCGCCGGGTGCGTCGGTCACCGTGTCGACGGATGCCTCGGCCCCCACCGACGGCTTCGATGCGGGCATCGTCGTGGTCGGCGAGACCCCGTACGCCGAGGGTCAGGGCGACGTCGGCAACAACGGCAAGGGCCTCGACCTGAAGGCCGCCGACCGGCAGGCGATCGACCGGGTCTGCAGTGCGATGGACTGCGTCGTGCTCGTGGTCGCCGGTCGCACACAGCTCGTGACCGATCAGCTCGGCGAGATGAACGCGCTCGTCTCGTCGTTCCTGCCCGGCAGCGAGGGCGCCGGCGTGGCCGACGTGCTGTTCGGCGACGTGCCGTTCACCGGTCGCCTGCCGATCACGTGGCCGGCCTCGGCCGCGCAGGTGCCGATCAACGTCGGCGACGACGAGTACGAGCCGCTGTTCGCGTTCGGCTGGGGCGAGCGCACCGACGTGCCGGCCGACCGGGTGGCGTGGGTGGCCGACGCCCTCGACGCGCTCGGCGCCCCTGCCGCGGAGGCGGCCGGCGCCGTCGCCGCCCTGCGCGACGCCGACGTGTGGGCGGTCGACGGCACGGTCTCGCCCGACGCCGACGACGTGCAGCATGCGCTCGACCTGCTCGCCGCCGCCGCGGCCACGCTGCCCGGCACCGAGCGCGGAACGCTCGCCCACGCCGACCTGCTGGTCTCCGTGGCGCGCGACCTCGCGCAGCACGCGATCGCGGGCGGCACCGCGGCCGACCTGCCCGACCTGGCCGCCCGCACCGCGGACGCCGAGGTCGCCCTGCTGAACGGCGACCCGGTCGAAGCGGTGCGGCTGCTGGCCTCGGTGCTCGGGATCGAGATCGACTCGACCGACCCGACCGACCCCGGCAAGGCGCAGGTCGCCGGCACGCTGAGCGCATCGACGGCGCGGGTCGGCGACGAGCTGACGTTCTCAGCGACCGGGTTCGTGGCCGACGAGACCCTCGTCGGCACCCTCTTCAGCGACCCCGTCGACCTGGGCACGGTCGACGCGACCGAGGCCGGCATCGGCTCGATCACGTTCACCGTTCCCGAGGGTCTCGATCCCGGCACGCACACCGTGCAGCTCGAGGGATCCGCGCAGATCGCGTCGGCCACCTTCACCCTGCTGAGCGATGACGCGCCCGGCGGACCGGGCGACGGCGGAACGGGCGGCGGAGCCGGCACCGGCGGTTCGAGCGCAGCCGGCTCGGGTTCGGTCGCGATGACCGGCGTCGAGATCTGGCTGACGGTCCTGCTCGGAATCGCACTCGTCGCGGCCGGCGCGATCCTGATGCCCGCGGTCGCGCGCCGCCGCCGCTGAACAGACGGATGCCCCGGGCTGCGGCCCGGGGCATCCGGCGTCGGTCCGTGCGCGCACCCGTCTGCGGGCCCGTCGCGCAGGCGGTCGACCGGCGGGCTACGGCCGGCCCGGCCACTCCCGGCCGGCCCACGGGTCGTAGTCGGCGATCAGCGGCTCCTGCGCGGGGCGCTCAGCCTCGGGCACATGCTGCAGGTTCACCCGCACGCGGTACCAGAGCGAGCTCGACCCGCGCATCCCGTCGACCAGCACATCGGCGGGATGCAGCAGCTTCGAGGCATCCGGATGCGTCGCCTTCCACTGCTCGAGCGCGGCGATCGCCTCGGGCTTGGTCTCGGTGCGCGCGATCTCGATGAGCGGCATGGTCGACTGCCGTCGACCGTCGCCGCCTCCGCCGCGCGGAGCCTTCTCGGCGGGCCCGAGTTCTTCGGCGAGTCGCAACAGGCCGTCGAGCCGACCGACCGACGCGGGCTCGTCGATGCCGGCGTGCGGGTCGCCGCGCTCGGCGAACCGCTCGAGCACCGTCGCGACCGTGAAGCGCTCGGGCCGCGAGTCGCGCACCTCGCCCCAGTCGAGCGGGGTCGACACGCGCGCGTCGGGCAGCGGCCGCACCGAATAGGCGGATGCCACGGTGCGATCCTTCGCGTTCTGGTTGAAGTCGACGAACACGCTCTCGCCGCGCTCCTCCTTCCACCAGCGGGCGGTCGCGAGTCCCGGCGCCCGGCGTTCGACCTCACGGGCGAGGGTTTCCGCGGCCAGGCGCACCTGCCGGAAGTCCCACTCGGCCGCGATGCGCACGTTCAGGTGCAGGCCGCGCGAGCCGCTCGTCTTCGGCCAGCCGACCAGCCCCACGTCGTCGAGCACCTCCGCCGCGACGAACGCGACATCCACGATCTGCGACCAGTCGACGCCCGGCATCGGGTCGAGGTCGACACGCAACTCGTCGGGGTGGTCGAGATCCTCGGCGCGCACGGGGTGCGGATTCAGGTCGAGGCATCCGAGGTTCACGACCCACGCGAGGCCGGCTGCATCGCGCACGACCGCCTCCTCGGCGGAGGTGCCGCGCGCGTAGTGCAGCGTCGCCGTATCGATGAACTCGGGATGGTTCTCGGGCACTCGCTTCTGGAAGAAGGCCTCGTGGTCGATGCCCTTCACGAACCGCTTCAGCACCATCGGGCGGCCGCCCGCACCGCGAAGCGCGCCGTCGGCGACCGCGACGTAGTAGTCGACGAGGTCCCGCTTCGTGAGGCCCGGCTGCGGGAACACGACCTTGTCGGGGTGGCTGATGCGCACCTCGTGCCCGCCCACCTTGATGATCTCGGCGTCCCGCCCCGCCATGCGCTCCACCCTAGCGGGAGCCGCCCCGCCCCGAACGCTGCGACTTCACATCGCATCCTGCCAGGTGCTCCGGTCGAGTTCGATGCCGTCGAGCGCCTCCCACGCGGCATCCGGGATGTCGATCTCGGTGAGCGCGATGGTGCGCTGCAGGTCCGCGACCCGGTCCATGCCCACGATGGTCGAGTCGATGCGCACGTCGCGGAGTGACCAGTGCAGCGCAAGCGCGGCGAGCGGCACGTCGAACTCGGTGGCCAGGCCGGCGATCTGCTCGACCGACGCCAGTAGCGCGGCCGGGGCTTCGTCGTATGCGTACCGGGTGCGCGGCGGCGGCCAGGCCGTGAGCAGACCCCCGCCGTACGGCGCCGCATTCATCACCCCGAGCCCGTTCTCGCGGGCGACCGAGAGCAGGTGATCGGCCGACCTGTCGACCAGCGTGAAGCGGTTGTGGGTGATGAGCGCCTCGAAGTGGCCCGTTCGGACGAACCGCTCGAGCAGGTCGGCCGGCCCTCCCGAGATGCCCAGATGGCTGATGATGCCGCGCTCGCGAGCCTCGACGAGCGCAGCGACCGGGCCGTCGGCCGCGGTGGCGATCTCCCACGTCGTGTTCTCGGGGTCGTGCAAGTACACCATCGGCAGCACATCGAGGCCCAGCCGTTCGCGGCTCTCGTCGAGCGAGGCGAACATGCGCGCACGTGAGAAGTCGTTGGTGCCGTAGCCGCGATCCGCCTTCGTCTGCACGAGGACGGCACCGAAGCCGTCGACCGTCGCACGGGCGGCGCCGACCCGGCGTTCGCTCTGCCCGAACCCGTAGTTGTTCGAAGTGTCCACCATCGTGATCGGACTCGACACCAGCGCGGAGGCGAGGTCGGCGCTCTCGGCTTCGCTGCTGCCGCTGCCGTCATCACGGCGCTGCCAGCCCGCCGCGCCGCATGTGATGGAGCTGACGATAAGGCCCGTTGCTCCGAACGTGGTCGAGGTGACGGCGATCATCCCTTGAGTCCTCCGCTGATCAGGTCGAGCTTCCAGAAGCGCTGCATGACGAGCACGAGCACGACGAGCGGCAGGAGCGACACGAGGGCGCCGATGATCGCCACCGTGTACAGCAGCTCCTTGCCGTCGCCCTGGCTCATGAACGTGTAGAGCCCGAGCGTCACAGGGTAGAGCTGCTCGTCCGAGAGCATGAGATAGGGGAGCAGGAAGTTGTTCCACGTCGAGATGAAGTGGAGCAGGAACACCGTGACGAGTCCGGGCAGCATGATCGGCAGCGCGATGCCGCGGAAGATCCTCACCTCGCTCGCCCCGTCGATGCGCGCCGCCTCGAGCAGGTCGCTCGACACCACCGCCTGCGCGTAGACGCGGCAGAGGAAGATGCTGAACGGGCTGATCATGAGGGGCAGCAGCACGGCGAGGTACGTGTTCGTGAGCCCCATCGCCGCCGTCACGAAGTACTGCGGGATCGCGAGCGCGATGCCCGGCATCAGGACGCCGCCGAGCAGCACGGCGAACATCGTGTTGCGACCTGGGAACTCGAACTTCGCCAGGGCATACCCGGCCAGGGCCGAGATGAGCACGCAGCACACCGTGCCCACGAGCGAGTAGAGCGTCGTGTTGCCGAGCCACATCCAGAACACGCCGTCGTTGATCGTGAACAGCTTCTCCAGATTCGCGAAGAATCCCGTGCCCGGCGCGAAGGTGAACGTCGAGAACAGCTCGGCGGGGGATTTCGTGGACGCGACGACGACCCACGCGATCGGAATCAGGCAGTAGATCGCACCGGCGATGAGCACGATCATCGGCAGCACGGCGACGCCTCGGCCAGTGGGGCGCGATGCGGTGCCGACGCGGGGGCGCACGGCCGTGTTCGCGGCGGTGGCGGTCATCTCTCCTCCTTCTCGCGGGTGGCCCGCAGCAGCAGCGCGGACGCGACGAGGGTGAACGCGCAGATCACGACTGCGGTCGCCGCCGCGAGGTTGATGTTGTCGTTGGTGAACGCATCGGTGTGCACCTTCATGAGCGGGAAGAAGGTCGAGGTGATGGTGTCGGTGAGCGGGCGCAGCATCGTCGGCTCCGAGTACGCCTGCAACGTGCCGATCAAGGCGAAGAGTCCCGTGAGCACCAGCGACGGCATGATGAGCGGGACCTTGATGCGCAGCGCAATCGCGCGCTCGCCGCAGCCGTCGATGCGAGCCGCCTCGTAGACCTCGCTCGGCACCGAGCGGAGGGCGGTGAACATGATCACCATGTTGAAACCGACCCCGCCCCAGATCGCGATGTTGGCGAGGGCGCCGAAGATCGACGCGCCGTCGAGGGGGTCGAGGGCCGGCAGCCCGAACACCGCGAGGATCGCGTTGACCGGGCTCGTCGACGGGAGGTAGAGGAATCCCCACATCATCGCGGCGATGACCCCGGGCACGGCGTACGGCAGCAGGATGCCCGTGCGCCAGAGTCGCGCGGCGCGCACGCGCGGCAGGTCCAGCAGCAGGGCGAACAGGAGGGCGATGCTGAGCGTGCACGGGATGACGATGATCGCGTACAGCGCCAGGCGGCCGAGGCTGGCGAGGAACTCGGGATCGGTGATAGATGCCACGTAGTTCTCGAATCCGACGAAGACCTGCTCGCGTCGGCCGAATCCGCCGGATGCCCCGGCGACCCGCTGGCCGAAGAAGCTGAGCTGGATCGCGTAGACGATCGGGGCGATGAAGAAGACGAGGAAGAGCGCCGCGGCGGGTGCGATGAAGAGGTACGGCGCGAGCAGGTGGCGGCCGTTGCGTCGTCGGCGCGGGCGCGGTGTCGCCACGGCACTTCGGACGATCGCCGGAGGGGGTGCGCCCTCGGCCAGCAGGGTGTCGGTCATTTCGAAGCCTTCCATGCAGGCGGTGCCGGGCCGGCGACTGTGCCGACCCGGCACCACCCGGATCAATCGACGGTGAACCCGGACTTCTCCAGGTCGTTGGTCACGGTCTCGTCCACCGACGTGAGCGCGTCGACGAACCGGGTCCCCCCGTCCTTCGCCTTGGGCATCTGGTCGGAGTAAGCGCTGAACGCGATGGTGGTGTTCGGCCCCCAGGTCACCTCGGCCTCGTTCGCCGCGACGTCGAGGAGCACGTCGTGGTAGTCCTCCTGCCCCGAGCACGCCTTGTCGTCGGGCAGCGGAACCTTCGCGAACTCCTCGAGACCCGGGTTCGAGGCGGGGAAGTTGCCGCCGGCCTCGATCATGGCGCGCTGCCCCTCCGCGGTCGAGCCGAGCCAGGTCAGGAACTCCGCGGCCTGCTTCGGATGCTTCGACACGGTCGTGACCAGGGTCGCGGACCCGCCTTGGAACCCGACATCCGCATCGCCCTGCTTCCACGCCGGGAGGTTCGCGATCCGCCACTTGCCCAGCGTGTCGGGCGCGCCGGACTTGATGCTCGATCCGGTCGCGCCCCACGAGCCGATCACCTGTGTGAGGATCTTCCCGGTGTTGAGCTGGGTGTTGAACTCGGGGGTGCCGGTCGCGCCGGCCGTGGCGAGCCCGTCGTCGACCAGGCCGTTCCAGTACTCGGCGACCTGCCGAGAGCCCTTGCCGTCGATGTCGACGCTCCACGCATCATTCTTGTACGCCCACCAGCTGGTGCCGTTCTGGGCGACGAGGCCCGCCATCCATCCGGCATCGTTGATCGGCATGTTCACGAGCACCGAGTCGGGCGCCGCCCGCTTGACGGCCTCGGCCGCGTCGCGGAACTCGTCCCAGGTCCGCGGCACCTCGATGCCGTACTGCTCGAACAGATCGACGCGGTACATCATCAGCATCGGCGCCTGGTCGAGCGGCACGGCGTACACGCCGTCGCCGAGCTGCACGAGGCTCCAGACTGCCGGGTTGTAGGCGGCCTCGGCATCGCCGACGTACTCGGCGATGTCGGCGGCCACGCCGTTGGACACGTAGGACGGCAGCCACTGGTACTCGGCGAGGGCGAGGTCGGGGCCCTCGCCGGCGCGGATCGCCGCGTTGAGCTTCGTGAACTGCTCGGTGCCGCCGCCGACGTTATTCACCTTCACGGTGATGTCGGGGTGGTCGGTGTTCCACGCGTCAGCGATCGCGGGGGCGCCGGCCCACCAGGTCCACCATTCGAGGGTGACCGGGCCGGCGGATTCGGCGTCGGGTGCGGCGGCCGTCTCATCGCCGGATGCACCCGCGCATCCGGCGAGGGCGACGGCGACCGTCGCTGCCGCTGCCGCGGCGACCACGCTCCTGAACTTCATCTGTTCTTCCTCACTCCGTTGTTCGTCAGAATCCTGCGCCGAGTGCCCGTTATGTACTCAGCGTGGACAAATATGTCAGGCGTTCACGAGCCAGTCAAGGGTGCGGTCGAGGATTTCGCGCCGGCTCGGGTGCCGGTAGCTCTCGACGGTGTGTCCGAGTGCGTCGTACGCGGCGCGCCGGCGTCCGTCCTCGAGGGTCCAGAGCAGCGGATGCTCCGCTCCCTCGTGTCGGTGGAAGGCGAGCGGGCGAACCGCGTCAGCCACCCTGAGGTGCGTGTACCGCTCGTCCCAGACCGTGAAGTCACCGAGGCCGGCGACGATCGGGTGGTCCGACTCGGGCACCAGTACCCGTGCATCGCCGATCGGCGGATGCATGCTCGCACCGCCCACCCAGCGACCGCCGAGTGCCCTTTCCCACGCCGGCATCCCCGGGAACGACGCGGCCGCGACGTGGAGCGCCCAGACCGGAGCGTCGCGAGCGAGGTACCGCTCGAATCCGGCTTCGGCGGCGGCGAAGGTCGATGAGTCGAGGCCGTGCCTCGTCGGGTTGCCGACGTTGACTACCAACAGCTCGACTCCGTCGAGGTCGGCCATCGCCTCCTCCACGTCCGTGCGGATCTCGACGCCCGCTCCCGACCGTTCGCGCAGGACGGCGGCGACCTCGGCGGTCGTGGCGCCGAAGTCGTGCCAGGGGTCGTCATAGCGGCCGGCGCCGCTCAGAATACGTATGGTCATAGGTTGACTCCTCTGCCCTAGTTTGTGCGAGACTATGACAAATGCGAGAAGCGGGGCAACAGATGAACGATCACCATCCGGGCAGCGGGGGCGACGACGTCCGTCGTCGGAACCTCTCAGCCGTGCTCGCTCAGGTCCACACCAGGCGCGAAGTCGCCCGCTCGCAGATCACCCGTGCCACGGGGCTCTCGCGCTCGTCGGTGGCGACGCAGGTCGGCGAACTCATCGCCGCTGGACTCCTGCGCGAGTCGGCGGCGGGCGAGAGCACCGGCGTGGGGCGACCCTCCCCGGTCGTGTCGCCGACCGGGCGCTTCCTCGCGGTGGCCGTCAACCCCGACGTCGACGGGGTTTCCGTGGCACTGTGCGCCCTCGGTGGGCAGATCGTCGCCCAAACGAAGCGGGCGTCGTCCTCGCTGATGAATCCGGCCGAAGCGGCCCGGCTCGCCGCCGAGGCGCTCGAGGAGCTCACCGCCGATCGCCCCGATGCCGTACTGCTCAGCGTGACCGCCGCCATCCCGGGCCGCATCGACATCGCTCGCGATCGCGTCGCCGTGGCGCCGCACCTGCAGTGGCACGACGTTCCGTTCAGTGCGATGCTCGAGGCGGCCACCGGGCTGCCGACGACGAGCCACCCCGATGCGACGATCGGTCTCGAGGCCGAGCGCCTGTGGGGCGCCGCGGAAGGGCTCGACGACGCGGTGTACTTCTACGGCGGACCGGGCGGCATCGGCGGTGCGGCGATGGTCGGCGGCCAGGTGCTGGCGGGCCGGGTCGGCGCCGCCGCTCGGCTCGGGCACCTCATCGTCGCCCCCGACGGCCCGCTCTGCGTCTGCGGCAGCGTCGGATGCCTCACGACGATGGTCTCGTTCCACCAGCTGGCGGCCGCGTTCGGCGTGACCAGCGGATCGCTCGACGACCTCAAGGCGGCGATCGAGACCGAGACGTCGACGACCCTCCGAGGTTTCCTCGACCGTGAACTCGAGTACGTCGGCCGTGCGCTGCGCACTGCGATCTCGACCTACGATCCCGCCCTCATCCTTCTGGGCGGTTTTTTCGCGGTGCTGTTCGAGGTGGGCGGAGAGCAGCTCCTCGGGTCGATCGCGCCCGACAATCTGTCCTCGCTCCGATCGCCGGCCGTGCTCGGCACCCCCGCGCTGGGAGTCGACCAGCTGCTGATCGGGGCTGGAGCGAAGGGGTTCGAACCGCTCCTCCACGATCCGCTCGGGTACGCGCAGCGCCGGGCGAGCGCCTGAGCCGCCCGGCGAAGCATCCATGAACGTCTCCGTCGCCGACGGTGCGCTTCCGCGACGCCGGCACATCGCGCTGGTCGTCGCCTTGGGCGTCCTGCAGACGCTCAGCACCTTCACCATTGACATCTACCTGCCCGCCTTCCCGCACATCGCGAGCGAGTTCGGGGTCGCGGAGTCGGCGATCCAGTTCACGTTCACGGGTGGGATGATCGGCATGGTCGCCGGTCAGTTCTTCGTCGGTCCGACGAGCGACGCCTACGGCCGCAAGCGGCCGATGCTCATCGCGACAGCGCTGCATGTCGCGGCGTCGATCGCCTGCGCGTTCGCGATGTCGGTGCCGATGCTGGTCGCCGCGCGCATCGTTCAGGGCGCGGCGTCGGGCGCGACCGGAGTGATCGCGCTCGCGATGGTACGCGACCTCTACAGCGGATACCGCATGATGCGCATGCTCGCGTCGATGTCCCTCATCTCGGGCATGGCCATCGCGGTAGGGCCGCTGCTCGGCTCGACCCTGCTCGCCGTGATGCCATGGCGCGGGCTCTTCGGCGCCCTCGCGATCTACGGATTGGTCGTGGGCGCCGTAGTCGTGCTCATCGTCGGCGAGACGCTGCCCGAGACGCGTCGGCACACGGGCGGGGTCCGCGAACTGCTGCGGGGGATGCGAACAGTCGTAGGCGACCGCGCGTTCGTCGGGCTCGTGCTCGTGACGAGTTGCGCGTGGGGCGCGATGTACTGCTACCTGGCGGCATCCTCGTTCCTCTTCCAGGGCGTCTACGGGGCGAACGAGACGCAGTACGGCTGGCTGTTCGCCTCCCATGCGCTGCTTATGCTGGCGGGCACCCAGCTCGGCGCGCGGATCGCGCACCGCATCGAGCCGCGACGCATCGTCATGGTCTCTACAGCCGGGCTCGCGCTCTCGGCCGGCGGCATCCTGCTGGCCGGCGTCGTCGCGCCCAGCTCGCTCGCGAACGTGATGGTGCCGCTCTGGGCGTTCACCTTCTTCCTCGGAGTCAACACGCCGTGCGTGCAGGCCATGGCGTTGTCGCGGCACGGCGACCACGCCGGCTCGGCATCAAGCCTGCTGAACGCAACGCGGCAGGGGTTCGGCGCGATCGGCGCACCTCTTACCGGGCTCATCGGGTTGGACAGCGTCGTTCCGCTTGGGTGGGTGATGGCGAGCCTGCAGGTCGTCGCGCTCGTGGTGCTGTGGGTCGTGGTACGGCCGCAACACCTTGAACCGATCGATTGAGCCGACCTCCGCTCGATTCGCCGCCGTACGAGGAAGCATCCTCGATCAGTGGCGCATGCCGAGATCAGTTCTCCGGGCGGGGCGGGGTCCGTGGCCCGGCGCAAGCGAACTCTGCAGGATCAGCGCAGCCGCTCCGACCGCAGCGCTGTCGCGCGGATTGCTCGACAACTCCACCTGCACCAGGTGGGCGCTGCGCGCGAACGCTCGCGCCCGAAGTGCGTCGCCGATGGCCCGGGCGTAGATCGACCCGGCGATCGCGAACCCCCAGCCGGCAAGGGTGATGCGGTCGATGTCGATGAGGTTCGCGAACGTCAGCGTCGCCTCGGCGAGCAGTTGCGCGGATGCCTCGATCAGTGCCAGTGCGCCAGGATGCCCCTGGACGGCGGCGCGGGCGAGGGTGTCGAACGCGAGTTCGTCGTCGTGCGGGTCGAGGCCGAGCTCGGCGACCAGGGCCTCGTCGTCGCGCGCCGTCGCGACGACCGCGGGCGGAGCGGCGTAGCGCTCGAGGCATCCGCGATTGCCGCAGAAGCACGCTCGCCCGCCGATCTCGACCGAGATGTGCCCGAGCTCGGCGGGGTTCGAGCTCGCACCGCGGTAGAGCGAGCCCTCGCTCACGATGCCTCCGCCAATGCCCGCGCCCATGTAGACGCACGCATAGGTCGACCCGCGCGGAACCTGGCGGCTCCAGAACTCGCCGAGCGCCGCCGCCGCCGAGTCGTTGTCGATGAGCACGGGCACCTCGATCAGGTCGGACAACGCCTCGCGGAGCGGGAAGTCGTGCCACCGCCGCAGGCTCGGAGGACCGAGCAGCGTGCCGCGGACGAGGTCGATCGGGCCGGGTGCCACCACCGACAGCCCGGCGATGCGGCTCTCGTCGAGGCCGAGCCCCGCGACGAGGTCGCGGTAGTCCTGCGCGAGCCGGTGCACGACACGCCCTGGCTCGTCGGTACCCGCACCGGCGAACCGCTGGCGCCCGAACACGCCGCCCGTCGAGTCGGCGGCGATGCCGACCGCGCTCTCGGTGCCGAGCTGGATGCCCACTGCGAACAGCGCTCGTGAGTTCATGACGAGCAGCGTTCGCGGCTTGCCGCCGGTCGAGACGGTGTGATCGGTCTCGCGCACTACGCCGTCGGCGATGAGCCGTCGCACGATGTTCGAGATCGACGGTTGGGTGAGCCCGGTGATCTCGGTGAGCTCGACCCGGCTGATCGGCCCCGAGGAGCGGATCAGGTCGACCACGAGTGCGCGGCTGCCGGGACCGGCAGCTGTCTCGCGTCTCGCCATGCCCAGCGCCCTCCTCGACCTCGCAGCCGCTCGTGCAAGTAGGTTAGTCGAGGAGACGGGTCGGAGCCCGTCGGTCGGCACTGGAGGAACGATGGCGCAGGGCTCGGCGCACGACACCGCGGCCGCGCGGCCGCGGCCGATCGGGCTCGTGCTCGCGCGTTCGGCGGAGATCCTGGGCGACGAACCCTACTTCCACGAGTTCGTCGCGGGTGCCGAGCGCGTGCTGCGCCCGCTCGGCCGATCGATCCTGTTGCACGTGCTCCCCACCCGGCGGGAGGAACTCGACTGCTACCGTCGGTGGGCGCGCGACGGACATGTCGAAGCCGTCGTGCTCGTCGACCTCTCGCCCGCCGACCGGCGGGTCAGCCTGGTGCGCGAGCTCGGTCTGCCCGCCGTCGCGATCGGCGACGCGGCGTCGGGCGGCGGCCTCGACACCGTGTGGACCCAGGACGACCTCGCGATGCGCAGCGCAGTCGAGTATCTCGCAGGGCTCGACCATACCCGGCTCGCCCATGTGTCGGGTCCGGCGTTGTTCTCGCACACCCTCATCCGCACCGAGGCGTTCGACGACGCCGTCGCCGAGCTCGGGCTCACAGGCAGGCGCATCGCGTCGGACTACTCCGAGCGATCGGGATACCAGGCGACGCTCGACCTGCTCGTCGGCGACGCGCCGCCGACGGCGATCGTGTTCGACAACGATCTGATGGCGCTCGGCGGATTGTCGGCGGCGCGCGACCTCGACCTCGAGGTGCCACGCGACCTGTCGTTGCTGGCGTGGGACGATTCGGCGCTCTGCCAGCTCTCCGAGCCGCCGCTGTCGGCGATGAGTCACGACGTGCAGCAGATCGGCGAGCTCGCCGCGCGGGCGGTGCTCGCGATGCTCGCGGGCGACGAGCCCGAGTTGCTGCGCGCCGAACCCGCGGTCGTGGTGCCGCGCGGCACGACCGCGGTGCCGGGGCGGGTCGACGGGACGGCCGACGCACCCGCCGACGCGGCCGGCTGACCGCGCGGCCGGCGCAGCATCCGACGGGCATCCGATCGACCGGGGCGATCAGGCCGCAGCGCCTGCCAGGGCGGTGCCGAAGGCGCGAATTGCGGCGACGTTCGCCCGCATGGCGGAGGTGTCACCGGGCACATGCAGGGTGAAGCCGTCGTCGTGCTCGACGAAGCGTCCGCCGTCGTCGCGCCCGAACAGCGACCAGAAGCACATGCCGGTGACGTTCGGATCGGCCGCGAGCGGGTCGAGCAGCTCGGGCGACGCCGACACCGACCCGTACTCGCCGGCGAGGTACACCTTGCCCGCCTCGACGACCCGGCGGGCGTCGGCGGCGACGCCCTCGGCGGTCGGCGGGTAGTAGTGCACGTCGACGAGGTCGATGCCCGGTGCCGTGAGCGAGGCGTCATCGACGCCGAACCGGCGACCGGCGGCGACGAGCGTGGAAGGTGCCGCGTGGCGCAGCAGCGTCGCGAGTTCGTCGACCCACTCGGGGGTCAGGTGCTCGAGCTCGTTGCCCAGCTCCCAGGCGAGGATCGCCGGGTCGTCGGCGTACCGCGTGCCCGTCTCGCGGTTGGTGTGCGTGACGAACCGCTCGACGTACCGGCGGAACGCGTCGATCGCGCGCCGGTCGGTGAAGAACTCGTCCGGCTCGAGCCCGAACGGCGCCGTGAAGTCGCGGTGACCGCCGTGGTAGTACGCCCACTCGTCGGTGAGCGGCAGGATGAATCGCATGCCTCCGTCACCGCCGTACGCGAGCGCGTGGTCGATCGAGTCGAATGCGGCGTCGTTCCACTCGTCGATCGCCGGCATCACCGCGAGCGGATTCGCGCCGCCCTGGCTCGTCGAGGTCGCGAGGTGCGAGCGGATGACGGTGACGCCGAGGTCGCGCGCCGTGTCGATCGCGTCCTCGATGCGGAACGTCGTCGGGTAGGCGATGCCGCCCACGTTCTCGTCGAGCCCCAGCCAGTAGATGTTCGCACCGCTGAAACGGAACGGCCGGCCGTCGAGCAGCAGACGTGACCCTTCGCGGGTGACGAGTGCGGCGGTCATGCGGCGGATGCCTCGGATGCCTCGGAAGCGGCGGATTCCTCCGCCTGCGTCGCGAGCTCGAGCGCACCCCGGACGCCGGCGAGGTCGCCCAGCGTCGGCGGAACGAGGAACGTCGAAGGATCGGCCGCGGGGTGGCGGTCGCCGAGCGCGCCGGCGAGTTCGCGCGCGAAGGCGGCCCTGGTCGTGTCCAACACCCCGGGCAGCTTCATCACGCCGCCGCCCAGGATCACCCGACGCGGGACCAGGGTGTACGTGATGCTCGCCACCAGCTGGCCGAGGTACCACGCCTCCAACCGCACGGCACGGTCGAGGTCGGGCCCGAGATCGCGGGTGGGTCGGCCCCAGCGCGACGCGATCGCGGGGCCCGACGCGAGTCCCTCGATGCAGTCGCCGTGGAACGGGCAGACTCCGTCGAACGCGTCGTCGGGGTGCCGGCGCACCGGCAGGTGGCCGACCTCAGGGTGGCTGCGCTGCGCGACCCGTCGGCCGTCGACGATGGCGCCGACTCCGATGCCGGTGCCGACGGTGAGGTACGAGACATCCGAGAGCCCGGCGCCGGCGCCGTGCGTCGCCTCGCCGATGACCGCGCCCGTGACATCCGAGACGAGTGAGAACGGTCGCCCGCCGACCAGATCGGCGATGCGCACGCCCGGCCAGCCGGGTTTCACCGTCGCCGTGATCGAGCCATAGCCGGCCGACGCCTGATCGAGGTCGAGCGGCCCGAACGAGGCGACGCCCACTCTCGCCGTCCGAGACGGATCCCACCGGTCGAGGAACGCTCGCAGCGCGGCCCCCGTCTCGGCGGGCGTGGTCGTGGGCAGTTCCACGTGGTCGAGCAGGTCGCCCGGCGACGCGTCGTGCGCGACTGCCGCGACGACCTTGGTGCCGCCGGTCTCGACGCCCGCGATCACACGTCCGCCCGCGGAGCGAGGTCGTTCGCGGCGCGCAGGATCGGGTGGTCGATCGCGAGGCTCGCCGCGTTCGCGGGGAGGCGCAGGTCGCGCGAGCGCGGCGAGACGACGAACGTGTGCCGCTCGCCGGGTACCAGCGTGACGAGCTGCTCGTCGGCGACGAGCGCCGACCCGGGCAGGCCGAGCTCGACTGCAAGCCGGTCGGTGTACAGGGTGAGGTCGACGATCGGCGTCTCCGCGGTCACCGTGACGTACAGATCGCGGGCGTGCAGCGTCGTCTCGACCGACCAGCGGGCGGCGGGCAGCGACCGGTCGCGGTCGGGCACGAAGAACCAGGTCGTGCGCAGCCCGTCGGCCTCGGCGATCAGGAACTCCGCCGCGGGGTCGCCGGGGGTCGCGACCGCGGCGTCGAGGGCCGCGCGCGCGGTGCCGTCGGCCTCGGCGACGAGCTCGATCGCCGCCGACGCCAGCTCCGTGCCATCCGCGCCGAACCGTCGTACCCGGACCTTGGGCGACCAGCTCGCCGCACCGTCGTTGACCGCGACCAGCTCGAGGCCGTCGTCGCCGGCAGGCCGCTGAGTGCCCCCGGGCGTCACCGGCTGGATCGTGAGCAGGTGGGGCGCGAACGCCCGCCGAAGCGCGAACCACGAGGGCTTCTCGATGCCGTCGGCGTCGACCGTCGACCAGCTCAGCACCGGCCAGCAGTCGTTGATCTGCCAGATCACCACCCCCGCACATCGTTCGCGGCTGCGCAACCATTCGGTGCCGGTCTGCACCGCCCGTGCCTGCACGAGTTGAGTGTGGAAGATCCAGTCTTCTTCGGTGCGGGGCACCGGGAAGTACGGCTGCAACCCGCGGTTGAGCTTGTGCATGCCGTCAGAGGCCCGCATGTGGTGCACGACTTGCGGATTGTCGGGCAGCAGCGGACCGTCGACGACGGCACGCAGCGTCGTCGTGGCGGGCGGCGCGCACCATCCCATCTCGGAGATGAAGGCGGGATCGACGTCGCGGTAGTGGACGTAGTCGAGGTTGTTCCACACATCCCAGAGGTGCGTCGGACCCGACGCAGCATCGCTCGTCGGCTTGCCGGGGAGCGTCGACCACGGGCTGTTCGGCACGTACGGTCGGGTCGGGTCGAGCTCGGCGACGATCGACGGCAACAGCTCGTTGTAGAACCCGGCGCCCCAGCTCCTGTGCTCGCCGAGCAGGTCGTCCCAACCCCACTCCTGGCGGCCCCAGATGCACTCGTTGCCGCCGCACCACACCGCGACCGACGGGTGCGAGGCGAGACGGGCGACCGCCTGCTCGGCCTCGGCACGGACCAGCGCCAGTGCAGCGTCGCGCTCGTCGTACCCGGCGCAGGCGAACAGAAAGTCGTGCCACACGAGGATGCCCCGCCGGTCGCACCCGTCGAGGAACGACTCAGTGGCGAAGTAGCCGCCGCCCCAGATCCGCAACAGGTTGGCGTTGCCGTGCACGACCTGGTCGAGCCGCTGGTCGATGCGGTCGTCGGTGACCTCGGCGATGAAGGGGTCCTCGGGGATCCAGTTGTAGCCGCGGATGCGCACCCGGCGACCGTTGACGACCATCGCCCAGCGCTCGCCGAGGGCGTCGGGCTCGGTCGAGATCTCGACGGTGCGCAGGCCGATGTGCCGGCGCCACGTGTCGAGGGTGGTCGCGTCGTCGACAAGGGTCACCTCGAGTCGATAGCGAGGCTGGTCGCCGTGTCCGGCGGGCCACCACAGCTCGGGTGCATCGACCCTCAGGCGCACTGTGGTGTCGGATGCCGCGCCCGACGCGGTGTCGATGTTCGCCTCACCGCTGGCCACGACCTCGCCGGCGGGTGAGCGCAGCACCGCGACCGCGCGCACGGGGTACTCGGTTCGCGACTCGGCGCGCACGACGACGTCGACCGCGGCGCTCGTGCGATCGTCGGCGAGCGAGACGAGCGGGCGGACGTGCTCGATGCGCGCGACCCACGTCTCGAGGGCGATCGGCTGCCAGATGCCGGCGGTCACGTACTGGGGGCCCCAGTCCCACCCGAAGTTGCAGGCGCTCTTGCGCAGCTGCGGGTACGGCGCGTCGTAGGGCGTCGGCAGGGCGCCGACCTCGCGCTCGTGCGCGTAGGCGGCGTCCCATGCTGAGTCGAAGATCACCTCGAGGCGGTTCTCGCCGGGCACGAGCACGTCGCGCACGTTCCACCGGTGGGCGAGGTGCTGGTCTTCGGTCCGCGCGATCTCGACGTCGTTGAGTCGCACCGTCGCGACCGTGTCGAGTCCGTCGGCCACGAGGTCGACGGCGGCGGCCGACGGGTTCGCGCTCGGGTTCCAGTCGAACGAGCGTCGGTACGCCCACCGCGAGCGGCCGATCCACTGCTGGTCGAGTTCGCGGAACCCGACATCCGGGTCGTCGAGCAGGCCCGCCCGCATGAGGTCGGTGTGCACCTGGCCGGGAACCTGCGCGGCGAGGTCGAGCGCGGCGAGCTCGCGGCCGCCGAGTCGCGTCGGGGCGTCGCCCGGCGCTTCCAGCAGGCTGAGGCTCCAGGCGCCGCCGAGGTCGATGCGCTGGCGGACTGGGGCGACGGTGGGCTCGACGAGGCTCATGTGTGCTGCTTTCCGGATGGGATGGTGCGCCACCGCGGCCTGGGCGGGCGACGATGGCGGCGAGGTCTCGGAACAGGATGCCGAGCGGCGGCCCGGCTGTCAACGCTTAGATCAATTATTTATCTAATTTGCCTGCCGGTGCGCCGGTTCTGGACTGGCGCCCGACCTTGCGTTTATATAAATTACTAATCGAAGTCTTGACAATCGTGAAACCCACCCTTCACTCTTGTCACCGGATCGACCGATCCACCTGCACTGTCGATGACGACATCGAGGAGAGACCTGACCATGGCAATGAAGCGCATGCTGGCCGTCGGCGCATTCGGCGCGGCTGCGGCCCTGCTGCTCGCCGGCTGTGCCGCCGGCGACAGCGGTGGCGGCAATGACGGAGAGATCAGCGGTGAAATCACCGTGCTCACCAACCGCACCGACCTCGTCGACACTCTGCTGCCCGAGTACGGGGCGGAGTTCGAGAAGAAGTACCCCGGCACCAAGGTGAAGTTCGAGGGCATCACCAACTACGACCAGGATGTCACGACCCGACTGGCCGGAGGCGCGGCAGGCGACGTGCTCGCCTTGCCGAACGGGCTGACCCGCAGCCAGATCACCGAGTTCTTCGAGCCGCTCGGCGCTACCGACGAACTCAGCGAGAAGTATCGCTTCGCCGGCGAGTACGCGTACGACGGCACCACCTACGCGATCTCCGTCGGCGGCGTGGCATCCGGCATGGTCGTGAACCAGAAGGTCTGGGCCGACGCCGGCATCACCGAGCCGCCGACCACCCCCGAGGACTTCCTCGCCGGGCTGAAGGCGATCAAGGCGAACAGCCCCGACACGATTCCGTATTACACGAACTACAAGGACGGTTGGCCGGTCACGTTCTTCGACAACGAGCGCGCGATCTTCGCCGACCCCGACATCCTCGAGTCCTTCCCCGAGGACCCGGCGCTGTGGGAGCCCGGTAAGTACGCGTATATCACCGACGGCCTGCTCTACGACATCGTGCACGAGGGCCTCTCGGAGGAGGACCCGCTCACCACGAACTGGGAGCAGTCCAAGCCCGACATCGCGCAGGGGAAGATCGCGTCGATGCTGCTCGGCTCGTGGGCGGTTCCGCAGATGAAGGATGCCGCGGAAGAGGTCGGCGCGAACCCCGACGACATCGCGTTCTGGCCGTTCCCCTACCAGACCGACGGGACGTTCCACTCGAAGATCTCGGGCGACCGCGCGAGCGCGGTGTCGGCGACCTCGGAGAACAAGGCGACCGCGAAGGCGTGGCTGACCTGGTTCATCGAAGAGTCGGGCTTCGCCGAGCACGAGGGTGCCATCCCGGTGCCGACGGACAGCGCGCTGCCTCAGGCGATCCAGGACTTCGCCGACACCGGCGTCGAACTGCTCGAACTGAACCCGGCGGTCAAGAACGTCGGCAAGGAGTCCGAGATCTTCAAGGCCGCCGAGATCGACGGCACGATCTACCGCCAGGAGCTCATCGACGTCGCCCGCGGCGCCGCAGACGGCGACTGGGAGTCGGTGACCGCCGACCTCAACGCCCGCTGGGGTGCGGCGCAGGCCGACATCATGGGCTGACCCGAGGCATCCGCCCCTGACCGGCCGGCCGGGACCCATCCCGGTCGGCCGGTGCTCCAGCATCATCCGCCAGCCCCGCACGACGAGGTGCGACACCGAACGGACCGAAGTGACCACGACGAAATCGAACCCGCTACGCGGCGCCCCCGGCACCGCGTTCGCGCGACTGCGCGGCGTGCCCGACCCGAGCGCGATCCCCGACCGCGACCCCAGCCGGCGGCGCCTGCGCCTGCGCAACCGCAGCCGGCTCACCCCGTGGCTCTACTCGGGCGCCGCCCTCCTGCTGCTCATCACGTTCACGTACATCCCCGTGGCGAACATGATCGGGTACAGCTTCACGAACTGGGACGGCCTGAGCCGCGACCGCGAGTTCGTCGGCCTCGACAACTACATCAAGGTCTTCACCGACCCGAGGTACTGGCAGGTGTTCCTCGTCAGCCTCTACTACTTCGTCGCGTCGTTCGTGCAGATCGCGATCGCGCTGTACTTCGCGACGATCCTGTCGTTCAACGTGCGGTTCAAGAACTTCTTCAAGGGCGTGCTGTTCTTCCCGTACCTGCTGAACGGCGTCGCCGTCGGCTTCGTGTTCCTCTACCTCTTCCAGCCGGGCGGCACGCTCGACACGGTGCTCGGCATTCTCGGCGTGCAGGATCCGCCGCACTGGCTCGGCGACCCGAACATCGCGAACTACTCGCTCGCGAGCACCTCGGTGTGGCGGTTCACCGGGCTCACCTTCGTGCTCTTCCTCGGGGCCATCCAGTCGATCCCCGGCGAGCTCTACGAGGCCGCCGAGATCGACGGCGCGAACCGGTGGCAGCAGTTCCGGTTCATCATCGCGCCGGGCATCAAGCGCATCATCTCGCTATCGTTCATCCTCGCGATCTCGGGCAGCCTCTCGGTCTTCGAGATCCCGTTCGTGATGACGAACGGCGCCAACGGCACGTCGACCTTCGTCATCAAGACGATCCAGACCGCCTTCAACTTCCAGCGCGTCGGCCTCGCCTCGGCCATGGCCGTCGTGCTGCTCGCCATCGTGCTGATCGTCACCTGGATCCAGCGCCGGATCGTTCCCGATGAGGATGTGAACCTGTCATGAAGCGCTCGCTCGCCGTCTCCGGCAAGTACGTGACACTGGTGGTCGCGACGTTCGTCGTGCTCGTGCCGCTCGTGGTCGTACTGTTCGCATCGTTCAAGACCACGGGCGAATACGGCGCGACCGGGCCGCTGCAACCGCCGTCGAACTGGCTCAACTTCGAGAACTTCGTCGACGCGTTCACGAGCGGCCGCATGGCGCTCGGGTTCTGGAACACCGGGTTCATCCTGCTGTTCTCGATCATCGGCACCATCCTCATCGGCACCATGACCGCGTACGCGCTCGACCGGTTCGACTTCCGCGGCAAGCGACTCGTCTTCTTCCTGTTCCTCGCGGCCACCCTCGTACCGGGCGTGACGACCCAGGTCGCGACCTTCCAGATCGTCAAGGGGCTCGGGCTGGTGAACACCCCGTGGTCGGCGATCATCCTCTATATGGGGACCGACATCATCTCGATCTACATCTTCGTGCAGTTCATGCAGTCGATCCCGAAATCACTCGACGAAGCGGCGCTCGTCGACGGAGCATCCCGATTCACGATCTACCGCAAGATCATCCTGCCGCTGCTCGCCCCCGCGATCGCGACCGTCGTGATCATCAAGGGCATCGGCATCTACAACGAGTTCTATGTCCCGTTCCTCTACATGCCGAGCCGGGATCTCTCGGTCATCTCGACCGCGCTGTTCAACTTCAAGGGTCCCTACGGCGCGCACTGGGAGACGATCGCGGCGGGCACCATGATCGTCATCATCCCGACGGTGATCGTGTTCCTCGCGCTGCAGCGCTGGATCTACAACGGTGTGACGGCAGGAGCGACCAAGTGAACCGGATGCGACGGGCCGACGCCTTGCCGCCCCGCACATTGCTCGGGGTGAGCACCGCCGCCTACCAGATCGAGGGGGCGGCGACCGAAGACGGTCGCGGCCCATCGGTGTGGGACACCTTCAGTCACACGCCCGGCCGGGTGCTGAACGGCGATACGGGCGACATCGCGTGCGACCACTACCACCGGTGGGAGCAGGACCTCGACCTGATGGCCGAGCTCGGCGTGCAGGCGTACCGGTTCTCGCTGTCATGGTCTCGGCTGTTCCCAACCGGGCAGGGGCCGCTGAATCGGCCGGGTCTCGACTTCTACGACCGGCTCATCGACGGCCTCGTGTCGCGCGGCATCGCGCCGATCCCGACCCTCTTCCACTGGGATCTGCCGCAGGCCCTCGAGGACGCCGGCGGGTGGACCAGTCGCGACACGTCGTACCGGTTCGCCGAGTACGCGGCGGCTGCCGCGAGCGCCTACGGCGACCGGGTCCACACGTGGCTGACGCTCAACGAGCCGTGGTGCGCGGCGTTCCTCGGGTATGCAGCCGACGTCCACGCGCCCGGCCGGAACGACCCGGCCGCCGGCCTCGCCGCGGCGCACCACATGAACCTCGGCCACGGGCTCGCGGTGCCAGAGCTCCGCCGGCACAGCGCGGGCGACCCCGACGTGTCGGTGTCGCTCAACGTGCACCTGGTGAAACCGGCCCCCGGCGCATCCATGGAGGCCGTCGAACGCATCGACCGGGTCGGAAACCAGGTCTGGCTCGGCCCTATGCTGCGCGGCGCCTATCCGCGCGAACTGTTCGACGACACCGCGTCGGTCACCGACTGGAGCTTCGTGCGCGACGGCGACGAGCGGCAGGCGCATCAGCCGCTCGACGTGCTCGGCGTGAACTACTACCTGCCGATGGTCGTGCGGATGCCCGGTGAGGGCCCCGCCGACGCGGGCGAGCACGGCATCGCCGGCAACCCGTGGCCCGGCAGCGGGCACGTCGAATTCATCCAGCCCGAAGGCCCCACGACCGCGATGGGATGGGTCATCCAGCCCGACGGCCTCGAGCAGCTGCTCGTGAAGCTGCACCGCGACCACGGGCTGCCGCTCATGGTGACCGAGAACGGCGCTGCGTTCCGCGACGAGATCGTCGACGGGCGAGTTCACGACGACGAGCGCATCGCCTTCCTCGAGGCGCACTTCGCCGCCGCAGCACGCGCGGTCGAGCAGGGCGTCGACCTGCGCGGATACCTCGTCTGGTCGCTGCTCGACAACTTCGAGTGGGCCTTCGGCTACGACCGCCGCTTCGGCATCGTGCACGTCGACTTCGAAACGCAGACCCGCACCCCGAAAGACAGCGCGTTCTGGCTGCGCGACGTCATCGCGTCGCGCGCGGCGCACCTCGACGAGCGCTCGTCATAGCAGATGGCGCGACTGCAGGTATCCCTGCACTCCGAGGTGCTCGGCATGGCGACTTCGGTCGTCGTGCTGATTCCGGAGACCCGGCTTCCCGAGACCCGGCGGATGCCCCGCCCGACCGTCCGCAACGGCGCGGGTGAGGCTCGGGGCATCCGTCGGCCCGCCCTCTCGCCGGTTCGGCCGCCCACGGTGCTGTACCTGCTGCACGGTCTCGGTGACGACGAGACGGCCTGGACGAGATGGACCTCGATCGAACGATACGTCGACGGCCGCGACCTCGCGGTCGTGATGCCGACCGTGCACCGCGGCTACTACACCGACCAGGCGACCGGATACGACTGGTTCCGCTACGTCAGCGAGGAGTTGCCGGCGCTCGTGACCGGCATGTTCCGGGTTTCGCCCGAGGCATCCGAGACCTTCGTCGCGGGCCTGTCGATGGGGGGCTACGGCGCGATGAAGTGGGCGCTGCGCCGACCGGATTCGATCGCGGGCGCTGCCGCCCTCTCGGGTGGGCTCGACGCGACCGGGCGCGAGCAGACCCCGGAGTGGCGGGCGACCTTCGGTTCGCGCGAGCGCGCCGCGGCCTGCGGAGACGACCTCATCGACCTCATCGCGACGACGGAAGCCTCGGCCTGCCCGCCCCTCTTCCAGTGGTGCGGCACCGAGGACCAGAACCTCGCCGAGAACCTGCGCTTCCGCGATGCCGCGATCGACGCCGGCCTGCCGCTCGAGTATTCGGATGGGCCGGGGGCGCACGACTGGGGCACCTGGGACCGCGAGATCGTGGCCGTACTCGACTGGATCGACGCGCTCCGCGCCGCCCGCCCGTAGCCGCGCCCGCCCGTCATCGCGCCCGACCGCAGCGGCCACCCGTTCATCGTCCAGGAGAATGGGCCCCATCCCCGCTCCACAGCGGGGATAGGGCCCGGTTTCCTGCACGACGCCCTCGGCCGGGGCCGTTTCATCCGGCCGGGTACGCCTCCACGTCGTCGATGAGCACCGAGCCCGTGCCCGAACCGCCGAAGTAGAACGCGATCGTCGAGACCGAGCTCAGGTCGAGCACGCCCTGTCCGGCCCACGGCGGGGGCGCGAACTGCGAGAACGGGATCTCGACGGTCTGCCAGTCCGTTCCGGTCACGGTGTAGTTCGTCTCCCAGTAGGAGCCGTTCGCGAGGAACTGCAGCGTGAGCGAGTGCCCGGCACCGACCGCGGGCTTGATGCGGAACCGCAGCCCGTCGTAGCCCCACCAACTCTGCGGGGTCGCCAACGTGCGGATCACGCCCGCATACCCCTCGGGCCCGAACGTGTACGCCAGGGATGCCGCAGACCCGCCACCGTCCGACGACGGAGCCAGGGTGCGCACGACCGGCCCTCCGCCGGGGTTCGGCACGTACGTCGCTGCGAGGGCGTCGTCGTCGGCGTAGCCCTCGACGTCGTCGATCACGAACGGCTCGGTCGGCAGCGGTGCGATCGCGAAGGTCGCCGGTGTCGGCGTGGAGACCGTGCTGCCGGCGCCGTTCACGGCGGTCACCGTCCAGTAGTACGTCGTACCCGGTTCGGTCTCGACGTTCGGCCGGAACGAGGTCGCCCGCAGCGCGTTCGCGTCGACGATCGGCGACGAGAGATCGGGCGAGGCCGACACCACGAGCCGGTAGTACGCGGCGCCGGACGCCTCCTGCCATTCGAACGTGGGGATGCCGAGGAGGCCCGTCGTGCCGTCGGCCGGTGCGGTCGCCGCGAACGCGGCGGGAGCTTCGGCGGGCAGCGGTTCGGTCGCGTGGGCCAGGGTCGCGCCCTGCACCACGAGCGGCAGCTTCGCGTTCCATTCGAGGCGCACCCAGTCGCCCACGAGCGAGGATGCCACGAGCGCCAGCCCCTCGGAGGCGAGGTCGATCTTCGTCTTCGCGGTCTTCCAGGTCGTGCCGTCGGCCGACGATCGTACGGTGAACCCGAGCGGTACGGGGACGTCGAACTGCGCGCGGGTGAGCCCCTCACGGTGCCAGGTGATCGAGGCGGTGCCCGATCCGTCGCCGATCGCGAAGGCGTCGAGCGGGCCCGGCTGACTGGTCACGTTGTCGTGCGCGGCGGTGCCGAGCCAGCTCTGCAGCGGGTCGACGTCGACGCTGTTCGCCCCGGTCGACTGCACCGCGGGTGACGCGGGTCCGTTGGTGCCGTCGGGTTTGATCGGCACGACGCGGTACTTCGCGTCGACGGGGGAGGCGAGGTCGGTGACCGGGCTCGCCGACGCGGGCACCGGCGCTTCCGTGACATCGGACCAGGCGCCACCCGTGGAGCGCTGCACCCGGTAGGTGCCCGCCCCGGCCGTGCCGCGCCAGGCGATGTGGTTGATCCCGTCGTTCTTCTCGATCGCGACGATGAGCGGCGCGGCGAGCTTCACCGACCCGGTCGTCGCACCCATCGCGGCGTTGAAGGTCGCGATCGCCGAGACCGCGCTCTGCATCTTGGGGTCGTCGCCGGGGTAGTGCAGCGTGAACCCGTCGTCGTGCGGCACGAACCCGCCGGTGTCGTTGTGGCCGAACAGCGACCAGAACATTGCTCCGGTGACGTTCGGGTCGGCCGCGACGGGCTGCAGCAGCGCATCCGAGGCCGAAGGCGAGCCGTACTCGCCGGCGATGTAGACCTTGCCCGCCAGCGTGACGATCGCCGCGTGGGCGGCGATGGCGTCGGCCGTCGGCGGGTAGTAGTGCACGTCGATGATGTCGAGCTTCGGCGCCGCGAGCGTGTCGGGGTCGATGTCGAACCGGCGTCCGGCGGCGACGAGGGTGTTCGGCGCGAGCTGCTTGAGGTGGTCGACCTGGTCGTTGATCCACGGCAGGGTCATGCCCTCGAGCTCATTGCCGAGCTCCCACGCGAGGATCGTGGGGTCGTCCTTCAGCTTCAGACCGGTGTAGCGGTTGCGGTGCTGCAGGATGTGCGTCTGGTACTCCTTGAACGCCGCCATCACGGTCGGATCGGAGTAGAACGCCTCCGACGGCAGCCCCAGCGGCGTCGTGAAGTCGCGGTGCCCGCCGCCGTAGTACTCCCACTGGTCGGTCATCGGCACGATGAACTTCAGGCCGATGCTGCCGGCGTACGCGATGGCGTAGTCGATCGTGGCGAACGCCTCGTCGTTGTACTCGCCGAGGCGGGGCATGATCGCGAGCGGGTTCTTCCCGTCCTGACTGGTCGACGATGCGAGGCCCGATCGCACGACGCGCACACCCATCTCCTTCGCGGTGTCGAGCGCGTTCTTGATCCGGAACCAGGTCGGGTAGGCGACGCCGCCGACGTTCTCGTCGATACCGAGCCAGTAGATGTCAGCACCGCCGAACCGGAACGGCTTGCCGCCGAGGGTGAGGCCGGTTCCGTCGCGCTTCACGAACTGGTCGGGTGTCGGCTTCCTCGACGAGAACAGGTCGGTGAGGTCGGATGACGCGAGCGAGGTCGCGACGGATGCCGCGCTGCCGGCGCCGGTCGCGCGCGGTGTCGCCGACGCCGGCGCCGCCGCGCCCGCCGCGAGGGCGAGTGCGGCGAACGCGGCGACGGCTCCGGCCCACGCGCGGCGTGAGGTGGGTGGTCGGATCATGGGTGCTCCTTCCGAGCGGTTGGTGGATCAGGGGAGGTTCCACTGCTGGTTCGCGCTCGCGAAGCAGTCCCAGATCTGCAGACGGGTGCCGTCGGTCGAGCTGTTGCCCGTGACATCCAGGCAGCGGCCCGAGCCGGAATTGCGCAGGGTGCGGTCCGCGGTGCGGTACTCCCAGCGCTGGGCGCCCGAGCCGTTGCAGTCCCAGAGCTGCACGACGGTGCCGTTCGCCGTCCCCGCACCCGTGACATCCAGGCAGCGGCCCGAATTCGGATTGCGGATGCTCCCGTCCGTGCCGATCGTCCAGGTCTGGGCGACGCCGGTCGCGCAGGTGTACAGCTGCACGGCCGTGCCGTTCGCGGTGCCGGATGCGCGGACGTCCACGCACTTGCCGGCGAGCCCGCTGATCGAGCCGGTGCGGGTCGAGGGCGGCGTCGTGCCGCCCTCGCCGCCTCCCCCGAGGACGACCTCGCCCTGGTTCAGCACCCGGGAGTGGAAGTACGCGGCCTGGACCTCGGCGTTCGTGTTGCTGCCGCGCAGCTGCTCGCTCCACACCATGAAGTAGGCCCAGCGCGGCTGGCTCGTGAGCAGCGACGCGTTCGGCACCTTGCCCATCTCGGCGATCGCGATCGGCTTCGTGCCCGCGATGGACTGGATCTGCTGGTAGTCGGCGCTCGACGGATACGACTTGTACCAGGCGTCCAGCGAAACGACGTCGACGTAGTTCGCACCCGGGTAGTAGTTCGCCCAGCCGCCGGCGGGGTTGTCCTGCACGTTCCAGACCCAGATCAGATTCGTCAGACCGCGACTGTCGAAGTAGTCCTTCATCTGCTGGAAGATCTTCGCGCCGCCGTTCGCGCCCGGTCGACCGCCCCACCAGTTCCACGCCTCGTTCATCTCGTGGAACGGGCGCCAGAGCACCGGCACGCCGGCGTCGCGCAGCTGCAGCAGGTAGGGCACGACCTGTTCCATCCGCTGCTTCCAGGTGGCGTTGAGCGACGTACCGCCCGTGACGATGTCCCGGAACTGCTGGTTCGAGATGGACGACTTCACGCCGCCGTCGAATTCGCAGGTCGCGGGGCCGGTCGGCGGGCAGACGTGCCAGGTGAGCGCGACGAGCGATCCGTTGCGCCACTCGGTGATCGCCTGGTTCACGACCGACTGGCGATTCGCTGCGTCGCTCGCGCGGAACATCAGGTCGCCGCCCCACAGGCCCGGCCACTGCCCGGTGATGTCGTGCACCTGCCGGCTGTAGGCGCCGGGCTGGTTCGCGGGCTCCTTGTTGTGCTGGCCCGAGAGGATCGACGAGCCGGTGATCGAGCGAAGGTAGTCGATGACCGCCTGCTTGCTCGTGGCGGGGAAGGCAGTGGCGGGTGCCGCTGCGGTCAGGCTGCCGGCGACGAGTGCGGCGGCGATGAGGCCGACGGCACCGGCCCGGCGGATGAGAGTGGTGCGCACGGTGTACTCCTCTGCATCGTTGCGGTTGAGGGTCGTGGGCACCATACGGCGCGCCTCGTATGAGGGTCAACCATTTCATGAATAAATAATGAAAGTATTGCGGACCCGGTGAGGACGCTGGTAGAACTGGCCGGACGCCGCCCGTGCTCGCGCGCTCGGAGCGGTCGCGACGATGCCCCATCACGAAGGGAGTGCCGCATGCGGCCAGGTCGAACCATCCCGCTCATCGCCCTGCTCGGCGCGCTCGCGCTGACCGCCGGCCCCGCCGTCGGCGCAGGTACCCCCGCCGCCGCAGGCGCGGCCGACGACTCCGCCGAGGAGATGCGGCTCGTGCTCGACGACTTCTCGGGCTACACCGATGATGCCGCGCTCGACAGCGCCTACACCCGCAACGCCAACGGCGGCCAGAACACAGCGACCCTCGTCGACTCGCCGTTCGGCGACGGGCTCGGCCAGGCGATGCGGTTCGACTACTCGTTCACGAGCGGGTACAGCGGGCGATATCGGGCGGTGAACGGCTACTGGCCGGGCCTGCGTGCTGTCGAGCTGTGGGTCCAGCACTCGGCGCCCGGGCAGGACGTGCTGCTGCAGCTGAGCGACGGGGCATCCTATGAAGCCCATCTCAACGCCGTGCCCGGCTTCGACGCGACCTCGACCGCACCGCAGCACCTGCGCATCCCCATCGAGGCGTTCGCCCGCAAGGAGGGCACCGGAACCGGCACCCTCAACCCCAAGGGCGTGACGACCTTCGCCCTCTATGTCAACCAGGTCGTCGGAGGAAGCGGAGGAACCATCGTGCTCGACGAGATCTCGCTCGTGTTCGACGAGCTGCCCGACCTGCCGAGCGTCGCGTTCGACGACACCCACCTCGTCGCCGACGGCGTCTCGAACCTGGTCACGCTGCTGAACCGGGATGCCACGCTGCCCGCCGGTGCCAAGATCGTTCAGGTCTCGTACGCATCGAGCAACCCGGACGTCGTGCCCGACTTCGATCGGCCGGCGCCGAAGGCCGACTTCGTGGGCGAGGGCACGGCGACCGTACAGCTCCAGCAGGTGCGCCTGTTCCTTGACGGCACGACGTTCGCGGTCGACCTCGACACCGAGCTCGAGGTCGAGGTGCGCAACCTGCCCGCGCCGGTCGACGTGATCGAGTACTTCCGGGATCTCACGGGCCACGGTGTGCTGTCGGCCATGCACCACGACCAGGGCTACGCCAACCCGGCCACCGCCGATGTGCTGCACCAGCGGGTCGCGAACGAGTTCGGCGTGTACCCAGCGCTCTACAGCGCCGACTTCCTAACCGGCAACACCGTGGCGCAGCGGCAGAACATGATCGGCGAGGTCATCCGCCAGTGGCGCAACGGCAACCTCGTGCAGATCATGTTCCACGTCTCGCCGCCGCAGTACACCGTCGCGCAGGAGGCCGAGGGCAACTGGGGCGGCGACCAGGCGCACGAGACGCTGCCGAGCCCCAACCGCATCTACAGCTACCTCTACAACGACCAGTGGGCCGAGTTGATGACCGACGGCACGCCGCTCAATACCAACTGGAAGCTGCGCATGGACGAGTACGCCCGATACCTGCAGCAGCTCGAAGACGCCGGGGTCACCGTCATGCTGCGGCCGTTCCACGAGATGCAGCAGCACGTGTTCTGGTGGGGCGGGCGGCCCGGCCTCGAGGGGTCCGCCGGGCTCTACCGGATGTTCCACGACTACCTCGAGAACGAGAAGGGGCTCACCAACATCGTCTGGGTGTGGAACATCCAGGACCTGCCGACGGACTACGGCTGGGCCGACGGCGACGCGAAGTTCGACCGGTACGAGGGGCTCGACGGCGGGCTCGCCGAGTACGACGCCGACGACTGGAACAGCTTCAACCCCGGTGCCGACTACTACGACATCCTCTCGGTCGATTTCTATGACGAGGCCGGCTATGAGCCACGCCACTACGATCAGGCCGAGCGCATCGCCGCCGCCGACGGCGGCAAACCGATCTGGATCGGCGAGACGTTCACCTTCCCCTCGCAGGAGGTCGTCGCCGCACAGCCCGACTGGGCGCTCGCGATGCCGTGGGGGGTTCGCACCTGGAACTACAACACGCACGATGCGATGGCCACGTGGTACGAGAACAGCATCGGCGCGTCGGGCCTCCCCAGGTTCGCCACGCTCGACACCTCGAAGCCGAAGCCGCCGATCGGTGAGCCGGTCGCCGCGGGCGAGGCGAGCATGACGCCCGACCTCGAGGGGCGCATCGGGGTCAGCGCGACGAGGGTTGCGGCGGGCGACACCGTCGAGATCTCGCTCGGCGCCGAGCGCGCGGGCGAATACGCCGCCGCGGTGCTCTACTCTGAGCCGCGGGTGCTCGGCGGGTGGCAGCAGTCATCGGACGAGGGCACGATCGCGGCGGCGATTCCCGCCGACACCGAGCCCGGCGTGCACCGACTCGCCGCGCAGGACGCATCGGGTGCCGTGATCGGTTGGGTCGCCATCGAAATCCTTGCTGACCCAGCGAACGAGGAGCCTGCGGAACCCCAACCGCCGGCGACCGGTGAGGCTGACGATGCTGCGGGCTCAGTGGCGGGTGCTGACGGTCGGAGTCTGGCGACTACCGGCTGGACGGCCACCTGGGCACTCCTCACCGGCGCCGCGCTCGCGCTGGCCGGAGCGTTCGTGCTCGTCTTGCGCCGCCGCACGACGTGACAGCCCACTCCACTTCGGCGTCCTCTGCGACCAGCTACTGGAGGATACCGGCGTGAGTACAGCCGAATCGTTGCCATCCCGCGAACGCATCGAGCACGCCGTCGACGGCCGGCATCCCGGCAGGTCGGTGGTGCGGTTGCTCGACCTGCATCGTGCCCGGCTGCTCGGCGCGGTCGGCCTGTTCATCGTCAAGGACAGCCCGCTGTGGCTCATGCCCGTCGTCACCGGCGCGATCATCGACATCGTCGTGGCGGGCGGCCCGCTCGCCTCGCTCTGGCTGTGGGCCGGTATCGCGGCGCTCGCGCTCGTGCAGAACTACCCGACGCACGTCGCGTTCACCCGCCTGTTCATGGGTTCGGTGCGCTCGATCGGCGCCGACCTGCGCAACGCGCTCACGGAACGCCTGCAGGCGCTGTCGATCGGCTTCCACACCCGGGCGAACTCGGCGATCGTGCAGACCAAGGTCGTGCGCGACGTCGAGAACGTCGAGGTGATGCTGCAACAGACCGGCAACCCGCTGCTGTCGGCGACCGGCATCCTGATCGGTGCGCTCGTGATGACGGCGATCAACGTGCCCGCGTTCCTGCCGGTGTACGCGCTCGCGATCCCGCTCGCCGTGCTGCTGCGGTGGATGCTGAACCGGCGGTCGCGACAGCGCAACGAACAGTTCCGCCGCGAGGTCGAGGCGTTCTCGGCACGAGTGGGCGAGATGGCCACGCTCATGCCGATCACACGTGCGCACGGGCTCGAGCAGGTCGCGGTGCACCGAGTCGCGCGCGGCGCCGACGGGGTGCGCGAGGCCGGGCTGCGCCTCGACCTGCTGAACGGGCGTTTCGGCTCGGCATCGTGGATCAGCCTGCAACTGCTGAGCGCCGGATGTCTCGTGCTCGCGGCGTGGGTCTCGATCAGCGGGCTCCTGCCGATCACGCCGGGTCAAGTCGTGCTGCTGTCGTCGTACTTCGCCCTCCTGACCGGCAGTACGACGAACCTGCTCATGCTGATCCCGGTGATCGCGCGCGGCACCGAGTCGGTGCGCTCCATCGCCGAAGTGCTGCAGGAGCCCGATCTCGAGCACAACGAGGGCAAGCGCGCTGTCTCCCGTGTCGAAGGTGCGGTGCGGCTCGAGCGAGTCGGGTTCGGGTACGACGACCCGGAAGCCTCGCCCGCTGCGAAGGCGCTCGATGGCGTCGACCTCGAGATCGCCGCTGGAGAGACGATCGCGTTCGTCGGGTCGAGCGGGTCGGGCAAGTCGACGCTGCTGAACCTCGTGCTGGGGTTCCTGCGCCCGAGCGAGGGGCGGGTGCTGCTCGACGGAGTCGACATGGAGCAACTCGACCTGCGCACGGTGCGCCGGTTTGTGTCGGTCGTGCCACAGGAGTCGGTGCTGTTCGAAGGATCGATCCGCGACAACATCGCCTACGGGCTCGGCGACGTCAGCGACGAGCGCGTGCTCGCGGCGCTGCGCGATGCCAATGCGCTCGAGATCGTCGAAGCCCAGCCCGTCGGATGGGACACGGTGGTCGGCGAACGCGGCGCGCGCCTGTCGGGCGGTCAGCGACAGCGGTTGTCGATCGCCCGGGCGCTCGTACGAAACCCGCGGATCCTGCTGCTCGACGAGGCCACGAGTGCGCTCGACCCTGACAGCGAACGCAAGGTGCAGGAGGCGCTCGCCCGGCTCATGCGCGGGCGCACGACGCTCGTCGTCGCCCACCGGCTCTCGACGGTCCGATCGGCCGACCGGATCGCCGTGCTCGAGCACGGTCGGGTCGTCGAGGTCGGCACGCATGAGGCCCTGCTCGCCAGCGGCGGGCGGTACGCCGAGCTGCACCGCGTGCAGACGGGGTGAGCTCACCTATTCCGCTCGTCGGGATCGAGGATCCGAGCGCCACCGGGTTTGTCGAAGGGTGTGAACCGGATACCCGTCGAGGCGTTGCGCGTGCGGGTCGACCGCGTGCGGTACGACCGCCTCACCAGCGGGCCAGCAGCGCGTGCGCGCCCGCGACGAGGTCGGCGACCACGTCGGCGGCGGGCCGCGATTCGCGCAGCACCCCGACCCCCTGACCTGCGTCGAGCGGCACCACGGTGACGTCGGTGCGCGCGAGGGCGTCGACGAACGCGGCGCGCGCCTCGGCGTCGTCGCGCAGCTCGCGTTCGCGGCCGGTCCACGCGTCGGTGAACGGCGTGCGTATCACCCGCTCGGGGAACCGGTCGGGCCACGGGAGCCCCGCCGCGACATCCTGCGTTCGGGTGTTCACCGTGTCGGCACCGTCGGCGGCGAACAGCACCTGCCGTTCGGTGTCGGAGAACAGCGACTCGTCGCACGCCGCGAACGCGGTGCCGATCCATGCCCCGTCGGCACCGGCCGCGAGCACTGCGGCCAGCCCGCGCGCACTCGACACGCCACCCGCGGCGAGTACCGCGACGTCTCCGCCGATCGCGTCGAGCACGCCGTCGAGCAGCGGCAGCGTGCCGACCCGCGGGTCGCCGTGCCCGCCGCCCTCGGCGCCGCGGGCGACCACGACGTCGACACCCGCGTCCCGCGCGGCGACGGCCTCGGCGACGTCGTAGACCTGCGTGGTCGCGAGCGCGCCGGCATCGTGCACGCGCGCGACCCAGTCGAAGCGCCCCGACGCGAAGCCGACCGACACGAGCGCGGGCGACGCGGCGAGCACCCGATCGAGCAACTCGGGCGTGCGGCGCGCGACCCAGTCGACGACGCCGATGCCGAACGGCGCGCCGCCCGTGTCGAGCAGTTCCAGCTCCCGGGCCAGTGCGGTCGGGGATCCGGCGCTGCCCACGCCGATCATGCCGAGCGCTCCCGCGTGCGAGACGGCGCTCGCGAGTCGGCCGCCCGCGACGCCGCCCATCGGTGCGCACACGATCGGCGCGGTGAGGCCGAGCGAACGCGACCACTCCGTGCCGACGGTCGGCCGCGAGGCATCCGATCGCGAACTCACGAGGCCATCACCGCGGCCCACGCGACGAAGTCGGGTTCGCTCGAGGTGATGCGCGAAACCTCCTCGCCGCCGTCGCAGCGGCACAGCCGCACCGTCGCGCTCGAGTCCCCGACGTCGGCGACCTCCCAGGTGCCGCCGAACGATTCCCACCTGGCGATCTCGGGCGGGGTCGGGGCGGTGCGGCTCTTGCGGGTCCAGCCGAGCTCGGAGCCGCGGTCGAAGTAGTGCCGGAAGCTGTAGATCAGCGGATGCCACGCCCGCGGGTCGAGGTGATCGGTGCCGGGCACGACCAGCGCGGGATGCGCGTGCACGCGCACGACTTCGGACTCGACCATCGCGAACCCGGCGTCGACGCCCGGTGTGATGCGCTGCACGACGGCCTCGAACTGCAGCGGGCATTCGCGGACGCGCGGCGGCGCCACCAGGTCGGATGCCACGGGGCTGAGCCCGGCCCGCTCGAACTTCTCGGGTTCGAACCGGTAGTGATCCGCCTTCGCGTCGGGCACGGGGTCGCGCCCGGTCACCGTCGAGAGCCGCTCGACGTTGCGCCACAGCGCTCCTGACGGGAAGCTGACGGTGAGCTCGGGGCGGTCGGCGAGGTTCTGCACCGACTGCCCATCGGTCTCGAGGCCGAGCACGATCGTACGGCCGAGCGCGAAATGGCTCGAGGCGGGGGCGAGGTTCGGCGTGCCGTCGGGGTTCATCGTCGACACCAGGTAGACGGGCGTGCCCACATAGAGCACGCTCGGCTCGATCACGAGGTGGTCGTCAGGCTCGGGCATGTCTCTCACGGTACGCCCGCCTTGCGCGGCCTTCGCGAATGTGACCGGCCCCGCTGACTCAGCGCATGGTGTCGAGGATGCCCGTCAGGTGCTCGAACGTCGTGTTCGGGTTGAGGATCGCGAACCGCGCGTTCGTGCGCCCCGCGTGCGAGCTCGGCGTGACGAAGGCGAGCTGGTCGTCGAGCAGCCGCTGCGACCACACGTCGTAGTCGGCCTTCGTCCAGCCGTCGCGCTCGAAGACGACGACCGCGAGCTGGGGCTCGCGCACGAGGGTGAGGCCGTCGCGCGATTCGATCTCGGCGGCGATGCGGTGGGCGAGCTCGATCGACGTCGTGATCGCCTCGCGGTAGGCCGCGGCCCCGTAGGTCGCGAGTGAGAACCAGGTCGGCAGGCCGCGGGCGCGTCGGGTGAGGTGCGCCGCGTAGTCCGACGGGCTCCACTCGGTCGAGGCGGTGAGCGTGTCGAGGTATTCGGCGTGCTGGGTGTGCGCGCGGCGCCCCGCGGCCGGGTCCCGGTAGATCAGCGCGCACGCGTCGAACGGCGCGAACAGCCATTTGTGCGGGTCGACGATGACCGAGTCGGCGCGTTCGATGCCCGCGAAGTGCGGGCGTGCGAGCGGCGACAGCATGGCTGCGAGCCCATACGCCCCGTCGACGTGCAGCCACACGTCGTCGTGGGATTCGACGACTTCCGCGATGCCGGCCAGGTCGTCCACGATGCCGAAGTTGGTCGATCCGCCGGTCGCGACGACGGCGAAGACGGATGCTCCGTGCTCCTCGAGCGCCGCCGCCACCGCGTCGCCGCGCAGCACGCCGCCCGAGTCGGGGGCGACCTGCACGATCTCGACGTCCATGATGCGGGCGGCCGACGCGACCGACGAGTGCGCCTCGGCCCCGCAGACGAACTTCCAGCGGGCGGGGTGCGGGAGCCCGCGTTCGTCGAGCTTGCGGCGCGCCTCTTCGCGTGCGGCGACGAGTGCCGACAGGTTGCCGAGGGTGCCGCCCTGCACGAACACCCCGCCGGCGCCCTCGGGCAGCCCGAACTCGGCGGCGAGCCAGGTGAGCACCTCGTTCTCGGCGTGCACGGCGCCGGCGCCCTCGAGCCACGAGCCGCCGTAGAGCGCGCTCGCCGACACGACGAGGTCGAACGCGGTCGCTGCCTTGGTCGGCGCGACGGGGATGAACGAGAGGTATTGCGGATGGTCGGTGGTGATGCAGGCGGGCGCGAGCACGTGTTCGAAGATCGACAGTGCGCGGTCGGCGCCGAGGCCCTGCTCGGTCACGGTGCGGCCGGCGAGGCGGCGGAGCTCAGCGGGCGGCGCCGGCTTGTCGAGCGGGGTGTCGTTCGAGAGGATGCGCCGGCGCGAATAGTCGAGCACGAGGTCGACGATGCGCTCGTTCTCGGCGCTGATGCGATGCATCCGGGTGGGGTCGGCGTCGCCCATGTCGGTCTGCTTTCGGTTCGCGGCCGCCTCGGCTCGACGCCGGAGCAGGGCCTGAGACAGTGTGCATCGGAGCGCGTGGCTACGCAAGTCGCCGTCACAGAGACGCCAGACCACGCTCGCTTTTCGCGCCTGGGCGAGGACACACGCATGAATACTGCGCGTTCGGCGCGAAACCCGCCCGGTGTCGATTCCTTCCGCCGGTCTGCGCTCGTCGACGCGTGGAAGAGGAATGACGGCCGGGCCGTCGTCCCGGCCGCCGCGGCCATGGATTCCGCGGCAACTCGGGCCCCACGGGGGCCGGCGTTCTGCTAGGAATTACGAGGCGAGGTTCCGCGAACGATTGGATTTGTGCGAGACATGACTATCAATGGTGACCAGGCGTCCGAGCTCGTCGCAGAGAGCGATTACGACGCCGTCGGCGGCGGCAAGGCCATCGCGGCCGTGGTCGACCGGTTCTACGAGCTGGTGACTGCCGACGAGCAGCTCTCGGGCTACTTCGACGGTGTGTCGATGCCGCGCCTCAAGCGCCATCAGGTCGCGCTCGTGTCGCAGGTCATGGGCGGACCCGTCGAGTACTCGGGCCGCGATCTGGGCGTTGCGCACGCGCCGCTGGGCATCACCGAAGACCACTTCGGCGCGGTCGTCGTGCACCTGGTGACGGCGCTGACCGAGGCGGGCGTGCCGAGCCCGATCATCGACCGGGTCGGGGCCGCCCTCGCGCAGACGGAGCCCGAGATCGTCGCGACGCGCGGCTGACGCATTGGACACCGCCGCGCTGCAGAGGACGTGGGCGCTGGCCGAGACGCTCGGCGATGAAGTTCCGCTGTACTTCTACTCGCACCTGTTCCTGTCGCACCCCGAGGTGCGCAGCATGTTCCCGGTCTCGATGGCGACCCAGCGCGACCGGCTCGTCGGCGCGCTGGGCCGCATCGTGTCATCGGTCGACGAGCTCGACGAGGTGACGGCGTTCATCCAGCAGCTCGGGCGCGACCATCGACGCTTCCAGGCCGTCGCGGCGCACTACGACGCGGTCGGTGCGTCGCTGCTCGCCACGCTCGAGCACTTCCTCGGCGAACTGTGGACGGAAGAGCTCGCTGCCGACTGGGCGGCGGCGTACGGCGTGATCGCCCAGGTCATGCTGCAGGCGGCCGAGGAATCCGAGTCGACCTCGCCGGCCGCGTGGAGCGGCGAGGTCGTCGGCGTCGATCGGCGAAGCCTGGATGTCACGGTGATCCAGGTGCGCCCCGAACCCGAACTGCGCTTCGAGCCCGGCCAGTCGGTGGCCGTGGAGGTGCCCACGCGTGAACGTCTCTGGCGATACCTGAGCCCGGCGAACGCGCCCCGTGCCGACGGCACGCTGGAGTTCCACGTGCAACTGGTGCCCGGCGGCCAGGTGAGCGGCGTCATCGTGCGTTCGCTCGTCGTCGGCGACGCCATCCGGCTCGGCTCGGCGGTCGGTCGCGAGCTGACCATCGCCGACCACGAGCGCGAACGCGACCTCGTGATGATCGCCGGCGGTACCGGCCTCGCACCACTGCGAGCGCATCTCGAGCGCATCGACCAGGAGTGGAAGGCGAGCGGTCGCGCACCGCGCGTGCATCTGTTCCACGGCGTGCGGATGCCCGCGAACCTCTACGAGCACCGCCTGCTGCGCAACCTGGCCGGCAGGCCTTGGTTCGAGTACACGCCCGTCGTGTCCGACGACCCGACCTACGCCGGCCGCACCGGTCTGGTCGGCGACGTCGCCGTCGCCGAGGGCCCGTGGGTCGGCTCGATCGCGCTGGTGTGCGGGTCGCCCGAGATGGTGCGGCACACGGCACAGGCGCTTCGGCAGGCCGGGGTCGCACCCGGTGACATCCGCTTCGAGCAGTTCGAGACCCGCGATCAAGACAGCCACGCAGCGCATCACCACACCCAGGACCCGCAGCCCGACCTGGCTGGCCTCTCGAAGATGGGGAGCTGAGCATGACGACCCGCAGCGACGACACCATTCCCGACGCACCCGCCATCGCCGAGCACGAGGGCGCACTGGCGGCCGCGGTGCGGCGCCTCCCCGACGTGCGAACCGTCGCCTTCACCACCCGACACGTGGGGGCGGGATACGACCGAAGCGAGGTCGACGCGTTCATCGCCCAGATCGCCGAGGCCGTCGACGATGTGCGCGCCGCGTCCGACAGCGGCCGGCAGGAGCTCACGAACCTGCGCGCCGAGAACGCGAAGCTCCGAGCCGCTGCCGGTTCCGACCTCGAACAGGAGATCGCCGCCGGCGCGGTCGGGCTGCTCTCGCAGGCGCAGCTGATCGCCGACAAGGCGGTCGCCGACGCTGAACAGTACGCTCGCGACCTCGTCGTCACGGCACGCAACCAATACCGCGAGATCCTCGAGCGAGCCGAGAACAGCGCGAGCCAGGCCAGCGCGACACTGGCGTCGGCGTCGGCGCCGCCTCTCGGACCGGCGATCCCCGAGATCGAGTACGTGCGCACCTACGCGCAGGTCGCGCAGATCCAGTTGCGTTCGGTGCTCGAGGCGCTGACCGAGCAAGTCGATCGCCTCGGCAGCGTTCCGCAGCCCGCGCTCGAACCCGACGGCACGGTCACCCCGGTCTCGGCGCCGGCGTCCGTGTCGGCGCCGACACCCGCATCCGACTCCGACGAGGAGCGCGAGGAGCCCGTCTGGGCGCCGACGCTCGTGGATACCTCGAACCCGATCGAGCCCCAGTACTTCCGCAGCTCGCGGGGTCGCTGAGAGCGGGCTACGGCACCGCCGGCCCCAGCAGCATCCGCCAGACCCAGTCGACCGCGGTCTCGAGCGGCGGCCGCGGGTCGCGTTCGAGCCACGCCTCGAGCACACCGAGCACCGAGCCGGTGACGCCGGCGGCGGCCACGTCGAGCGGCAACCCCTGGTAGGCGTCGGCTCCAGACATCCGGATGCCCTCGAGCGCCATCTGCTCGATGCGGGCGCGCAGCCGCGCGCGCGCGACCCCCGAACCCTGCGCGCCCAGCACCCGGCGGTACAGGTCGGCGTTCTCGTCGTAGTGCCGCAGGTACGACACGAGGGCCTCGGGCGGAGCATCCAGCCGGCCGTCGAGCTCGGGCAGCGACGCGCCCGCCTCCTCGACCGCCGCGTCGAGCGCGTCGGCGAGCAGCGTGTCCTTGTCGGGGTAGTGCTGATAGAAGCTCGAGCGGTTGACGCCCGCGCGCTCGGCGATGTCGGCGATGGCGATCTCGTCGAGGGGGTGCTCCCGGGCGAGCTCGAGCAGTGCGCCCTGCAGGCTGCGTCGAGTGCGCGCGATCCGAGGATCCATAGGGCGATTCTGCCAGCAGTCCCTGCGAATGCTCAGGGTTTTCCGACATCTGTCGGTTAGTCTGGGCGAGGCCCGACGCTGTGCTCTGCCCGATCCCATCTCGAAAGGCTCGCTCGCATGGCCGAACTCCTCTATCGTCTCGGGCGCTTCGCTGCGCGTCGCGCCTGGACGGTCGTCATCGGATGGCTCGTCGTGCTCGGTCTCGCGGGCGGCGCGTTCCTCGCCTTCGGCGGCACGCTGGCGACCAGCTTCAGCATCCCCGGCACCGAGACCGCCCGGGTCACCGACCAGCTCGAGGACGAGATCGGCGGCATCGGCGGGGCGACCGGCACCGTCGTGTTCCAGACCGACGGCGCGGCATTCACACCCGAGCAGCAAGCCGCGATCGCCGACGTGCTCGACGAGATCGACGGCATCGACGGCGTCAGCGGGGTCGTCGACCCGTTCCGGACCGCTGCCGACCGCGACGAGCAGGCCCAGCAGCTCAGCGACGGCGAAGCACAGCTCGCCGACGGCGCCGCGCAACTCGACCAGGCGCAGGCGCAACTCGACGCCGGGCAGCAGCAGCTCGACGCCGCGCGCGCCCAGGCCGACGCCGGGCAGGCGCAGCTCGACCAGGCCGTGCAGCAGGCCACGGATGCCGGCGTCGACCAGCTCGCCGACCAGTTCGCTGCCCAGCAAGCCCAGCTCGACGCCGGGATCGCCGAGCTCGACGCGCAGCAGGCGCAGCTCGACGAGGGGCAGCAGCAGCTCGACGACCACCGCGCCGAGCTCGACACGAATGCCGCGCAGCTCGACGCCGGGCAGCGGCTGCTCGAGGCGAGCACCGAGATCCGCACCGTCTCGGAAGACGGCACGACCGCGCTCGGCGCCGTGCTCTTCGAGGACACCCTCTTCACCCTCGCCCCCGAGACGAAGACCGCGGTCGCCGATGCGCTCACGACCGCCGACATCGACGGCGTCTCGATCGACTACTCGGCCGAGATCGCGTCGTCGACCGAGGGGCTCGTCGGCGTGGGCGAACTCGTCGGCGTGCTGGTCGCCGCCGTCGTGCTCATCGTCATGCTGCGGGCGCTGCTGCCCGCGCTGCTGCCGCTCATCTCGGCGCTCATCGGCGTGGGCGTGGGCGTCGCGGGGTCGCTCGCGTTCTCGGGCCTGGTCGACATGTCGTCGGTGACCCCCGTGCTCGGCGTGATGCTGGGGCTCGCGGTCGGCATCGACTACACGCTGTTCATCATCAACCGCCATCGACGCCAGCTGCTCGCCGGGGTCGAACTGCACGAGTCGATCGGGCTCGCCAACGGCACGTCGGGCAACGCGGTCGTGTTCGCGGGCTCGACCGTGCTCGTCGCGCTGCTTGCGCTGAACGTCACCGGCATCCCGTTCCTCGGGGTGATGGGCACGGTGGGCGCGGCGTGCGTGCTCATCGCGGTGCTGATCGCCGTGACGCTGACGCCCGCCATGCTCGGGTTGCTGAAGCTGCGCGTGCTCGGCCGCAAGGCCCGCGCCCAGATCGGGCACGAAGACCACGCTGCCCCGGTGATCCGGCCGATGCGCACGTCGACGGCGATCCTCTCGCTCGTGGCATCCGTGGTGGGTCTGCTCATCATCGCCGCCCCCGCGCTGTCGATGCGCCTCGGCCTGCCGACCGGCTCGTCGGAGGCGACCGACTCGACGCAGTACCAGGCATACACGGCCGTCGCCGATGGATTCGGCGAGGGCCAGAACGGGCCGATCCTCGTCGTGGGCGAACTGCCCGAGGCGGTCGAGGGCGACGACGTCGTGCTCGCTCAGGCCGACCTCGCCGACTGGCTCATGGCGCAGGACGACGTCGTGGCGGTCGCCCCCGTCGGCGTCAGCGACGACGGCGAGGTCATGGCGTTCCAGGTGATCCCCGCAGAGGGCCCCACCAGCGAGTCGACCGAGGCGCTCGTGCACGCGCTGCGCGACGCGTCGCCGGTCGACGACGCGGTCGCCGGGCTCGACGGCGACGTGAAGCTCGGCGTCGCCGGCCAGGCCAGTGGCAACATCGACATCTCGCAGAAGCTCGCCGACGCGCTGCCGGTGTATCTCGCGGTCGTCATCGGGCTGTCGCTGCTGATCATGATCGTGGTGTTCCGCTCGCTCGTGGTGCCGCTCGTCGCGACCGGCGGGTTCGTGCTCAGCCTGTTCGCCGCGTTCGGCGCGATCGTCGCGGTATACCAGTGGGGATGGCTCGGCGGACTGTTCGGCGTGCACGACCCCGGCCCGGTGCTGAACTTCGCCCCGATCATCATCATGGGCGTGCTGTTCGGGCTCGCGATGGACTACCAGTTGTTCCTGGTGTCGGGCATGCGCGAGGCGTACGTGCACGGGCTGCCCGCGCGCAACGCCGTGATCGCCGGCCTGCGCAACGGTCGCGCGGTCGTCACGGCGGCGGCGCTCATCATGGTGTCGGTGTTCGGCGGATTCGTGTTCTCGCACCTGGGCATGGTGCGCCCGCTCGGATTCGGACTCGCGATCGGCGTGCTCTTCGACGCCTTCGTGGTGCGCATGGTGCTCGTGCCCGCGATCATGCATCTCGTCGGGCGGGGTGCATGGTGGCTGCCGAGGTGGCTCGACCGCATCATCCCGAACGTCGACGTCGAGGGTGCCGCGCTCGAGCGCACGCACCACGTGCACGGCGTGGCGCACGAAGCGAAGTAGCGGAGGCGGTCGCGGACGACGCGCCCCGCGACATCCGTGCCTGCCCTGACGCGACCGCGCACCCGCGGTGGTAGACCTGCGCTCAGGGGACAGGGGGTGCACCATGCCGATCAGCGTGGGCGGGATCGAACTGCACATGGGGCCATCGTCGGTCGGCGGGCCCGACGACCTCGATGCCGCGATCCGCGGGTTCATCGAGCGCGCGAAGCACAGCCTCGCGATCGCCGTGCAAGAGATCGACTCGAAGGACATCGCACGCGCGATCATCGCCGCGAAGGCGCGCGGCGTGAACGTCAGGGTCATCCTCGAGGGCGACTACCTCACCGAGACCAAGGCGGTGGACGACCCGTGGCTGAAGCCCGGCGAGCACGACGTGAACCGCGAGATCGTGTCCGCGCTGCTGAAGGCGCGCGTACGGGTGATCAGCGACCTGAACCCGGCGATCTTCCACCAGAAGTTCATCGTGCGCGACGAGGGCGAGCGCGGCGCGGCCGTGCTCACCGGGTCGACGAACTTCACCCTCACCGACACCGGCACGAACGATGCCGCGCACGGCGGCGGCACGGGCGGGGTCACCGGGCAGAACCTCAACCACGTGGTGATCCTGCGCGGGCAGAAGTCGGCGGCCCAGTACCTGCGCGAGTTCGAGCGCATGTGGACCGGCACATTCGGCGCCCTCGCCGAGCGCGTGCAGCCGCGACCGAGCGAGTACGGGCTGCCCAAGGTGCGCGTGAAGCCGTTGTTCGCGCCGCGGCACGGGCCCGAGATGGAGATGATGAAGCAGATGCTCAAGTCGACCGAGCGCATCGACTTCGCCATGTTCACGTTCGCGCAGTCATCGGGCATCGACGACACGATGATCAGGCTGCGGCCGTCGCTCGACGTGCTGCGCGGGGTGCTCGACCGCGATCAGGGCGCCGCGAAATGGGCGGCCACGACCGGGCTCGGAACCGCGGGCGTCGAACTGCACGCCAATCGACGCGGCACCGGGGTGCGGAAGCTGCACCACAAGCTCATGGTCATCGACCGGCGGCTGCTCATCCTCGGCAGCTTCAACTACACCGACCCGGCGAACACGCTGAACGACGAGAACATCCTCGTGATCGGCGACCTCGAGGAGCAGGATCCCGTCGCCGAGGCGCAGCAGCGCGAGCTCGCCGCGTACGCGCTCGCCGAGATCGACCGCATCATCGCCGATCTCTCGGCGCCGATGCCCGCCCCGGTGCCCGCCCCGGTCGTGCCGGTGCCGTAGCCGGCGGGCGGCTTCCGCGGCGGGGGCTCGCGATGGGGTGCGGGGGCGGTCAGGCGAGGACGACGTCGAGCGACGGGTGCAGATGGCGGGTCACCAGCACGGATGCCGCGTGCGCGGCGCCGGCGCGAAGCGCCGTGTCGACGTCGGCCCCGTCGAGGGTCGCGTGCAGCACACCCGTCATGAACGCATCACCTGCGCCGTTCGTGTCGACGACCTCGACCGGCACCGCGTCGACCCGGTGCTCGACCCCGTCGCGGTCGAGCGCGACCGCACCCGCGGGGCCGAGCGTGCACACCACGAGCGAAGCTCCGCCGCCGATCGCTCGTCGCATGAACGGCAGCGGGTCGCCGAGCGCGTCGGCGTTCAGGAACACCGCGTCGGCGGCCTCGAGGAACGGCCGGTGGAACTCCGCCTCGCCGTCGTAGTCGTGCAGGTCGGTCCAGATGGGGCGGCCGGTCGCGCGTGCCGCGGGGATGAGTCGGCGCGCACGCGGCGCGAGGTCGAGCACGATCACGTCGGCCTCCGCCAGAGCCCGGATCGTGTCGGCCGACGGACCGGCAGGGTCGTCGGTCGGTGTCGATAGGAACAGCGAGACGCGCGCGCCGTCGCGCGTCATCAGGTTGAGGTGGCGCTCGGTGCGGTCGGAGGTCTCGATCAGCAGGTCGGCGCCGGATGCCTCGAGCGCCCGCAGCACGCGGAGCCCGTCGGCGTCCTCGCCGATGAGCGCGTGCAGCGCGACCGAACGGCCGAGCCCGGTGAGACCGAGCGCCTTGCCCGCTGAAGTGCCGCCGACCGTCTCCCACTCGTCGAGGACGAACTGCATGTGCGGCACCGGGTCGGGCAGGTGGTCGAGCACGACGAGGCGGTTCCAGGCCGCCGGCCCCACAATGCAAACGCTTGCAGTCATGCGGGAGAGCGTACCGCCGCACGACCGTCCGCCGCATCGGGCCCGCCGCCAGGCCGTTCGCCGGCAGCGCGTTTGTAGGACAATCGCGTGTTCGGAGGGCACGAATCGCCAATTCGTCCTCCAATCCGGCGAATGTCCTACAAACGCGGTGGCGCGCCGAACTTCGTGGCCGCCGAACGTCGTGCCACCAACGCCGTGGGTCGGCTGTCAGGGGTGTGGGTCAGACTGGACGGGTGATCGCCGACCAACGCCTCGACTGGCAGCCGCGGCATCCGACCGATCTGCACCGCACGATCGGCAGCCTGCGGCGCGGGCCAGGCGACCCGTCGTTCCATCTCGACCGCGACGGCGCGGTGTGGCGCGCGACCCGCACGCCCGAGGGCGTGGCGACCGTGCGACTCGTGCAGGCGAGCGGCGGCACGATCCGCGCCGAGGCGTGGGGCCCTGGCGCCGGGTGGGCGGTCGCGCAGGCCCCCGAGCTCATGGGTGACGCCGACGACACGAGCGACTTCGATCCCATCCTCGACGCGCTGCGCGACGCCCACCGGCGCAACCCGGGCCTGCGCATTCCGCGTACGACACTCGTATTCGAGGCGCTCGTGCCGGCCGTGCTCGAGCAGAAGGTCATCACGCTGCAGGCGCACGAGTCGTGGCGCCGCCTGCTGCTGCGGTTCGGCGAGGTCGCTCCCGGTCCGACGGCGCGCCCGATGCGCGTGCCGCCGCCGCCCGCGACCTGGGCGGTTGTGCCGGTCTGGGAGTGGCATCGGGCGGGCGTCGATCCGCGGCGGGCGCAGACGGTCGCGACGGCGGCCCGGTTCGCCGAGCGCATCGACGAGGCGGCGCGGATGTCGCGGGCCGACGCCGTGGCGCGGCTCACGCACTTCCCGGGGGTCGGGGAATGGACCGCGGCCGAGGTCGCGCAGCGCGCGTTCGGCGACGCCGATGCGCTCTCGATCGGCGACTACCACCTGTCGAATCAGGTCGGTCACGCCCTCGTCGGTCGCGACCTCACCGACGACGAGATGCTCGAGGTCCTCGAGCCGTGGCGCGGACACCGGTATCGCGTGGTGCGGCTGCTCGGAGCATCCGGTCTGCCCCGCCGCCCGCGGCGCGGCGCGCGCATGCCGTTCGTCGACCACACCTGGCACTGACCCGCCGCTGCGCCACTTCGGCGTCGTCCGCGCCCGCTGAAGGGGCGCAGCGGCCGCCGAAGTGGCGCAGCGGCGTGGTCGACCGGGGCGTCAGCGGTCGAAGCGCGCACCCGCGGGGTCGGAGTCGAGCAGCGTGAACACCAGCAGGATGATGCCGCCGACGATCGGGATGAAGCTCAGGAAGTAGAACGCCCCCGAGCGGTTGGTGTCGTGCAGGCGACGCCACGTGATCGCGAGGCTCGGCACGATGATGGCGAGACCCCAGAGGGCCAGCAGCGCGTACGCGACGACGAACAGCGGGCCGGGCGCGGCGAGCCCGGTCGACGGGTCGACGGTCGCCCCCGCGACGCCGGCGACGATCACGAGCACATAGAGCACGGCGACGATGATCGCGTTGGCGAGGGCCCACCACCAGTACTCGCTGCGGCTCGCGCGGCCCGAGAACGTCGCGTACTTCGCGAAGAAGCGCTTGATCGCCTGGCCGAAGGTCGCACCGTAGAGCGGCGCCGACAGCGGCGCGTCGGCGGTGGCGGTCGTCGGAGCGGGGGAGTAGGTCATGATCGGGTTCCTCCATGGAGAGAGAGCGGGTGGTCGGGATCGGCCGCTCGGGGCCGCGCCCATGATGGCGGAGGGTCCGCAGTCGACGGAAGGGGTACGACTCCCCGTTTCGTCAGATGACCCACCGCGGCGCAGCGGGCGTGGCAGAACGACCGGGGAGACTCACACGGTGCGCGCGTACGGGTCGAAGTCGGCAGGCATCGCGCCCACCACCCCGACCGTGCTCGCCACCTCGACGAACCCGCCCCGCTCGACCGATTCCTCGATCGAGAGCAGCGTGTCGAGCACGTGGTAGCCGAGCTCCCCGGTCGCGAGGTGCGGTCGGTCCTCGCGCACCGCGCGGGCGAGGTCGAGCGCGCCGAGCCCGCGGCCGACGACCACACCCTCCTGCTCGACGTCGACCCACACCTGCTCCTCGTCGTCGGACGAGAGCGGCCGCACCAGCGCGATGCGCCCAGAGAACCCGTTGGGATCGGGGATCACGATGGTGCCCTCGGTGCCCGTGATCTCGACGACGCCCTGCCGGCGCAACGCCGAATCGGTGCTGTACAGGCTCTGCGCCTGCCCGCCCTGCTCGAACTCGGTGAGCACGTGCACGGTCGAGGTGATCTCGACGGGGAACTCCTGCCCGGCGAACGGCCCGACGCGGACGGTCCGCGTATCGAAGGCCCGCTGGCCGACGGCGACGACGGATGCCACGGGGCCGAACACGTGCACGAGCGTCGACACGTAGTACGGCCCCATGTCGAGCAGCGGACCCGCCCCGCGCGCGTACAGGAACCCGGGGTTCGGGTGGAACAACTCTGGCCCCTGCCACTGGAACGTGGTCTGCGCGAAGAGCGGCCGGCCGATGTCGCCGCGTGCGATGGCGCGGCGCGCCGACTGCACGCCCGGGCCGAGCACGGTGTCGGGTGCGACGCCGACGCGCACGCCCCGCGCCGCCGCCCGTTCGAGCAGTGCGGCGGCGCCGGCCCGGTCGACGCCGATCGGCTTCTCGCTCCAGACGTGCTTGCCGGCCTCGACCGCGGCGGTCGAGATCTCGGCGTGCACCGCCGGAACGGTGAGGTTCACCACCAGTTCGACATCGGGGTGCGCGAGCACGGCGTCGCCGTCGCCCGCGGCGCGCACCCCGTAGGCGTCGGCCTGCGCGCGAGCGCGGTCGACGTCGAGATCGCCCACGACGTGCACCGTGACATCCGGGAAGCTCGTGAGGTGCTCGAGGTAGGTGTCGCTGATGTTGCCGGCGCCGATCACGCCGACGCCGACGGGCGCGCCCATCAGGCCGCCGCCCGGGCGTCGAGGAACCCTCGGCTCGCGGCAACCGCGGCGTAGAGGTCGCCCCCGTGGTACGCATCGAACTCGACCACGGTGTACTCGAGCGCGGTGGCGGCGGCGATCGCGGCGCGCAGCGGCACGTTGCCCTCGCCGGCGGGCACCTGGTCGGCCGGCGGGTACTCGGCGGTGAGCGCCGGGGCGAGCGAGCCGTCCTTCACGTGCACGGCCGCGACCCGGTCGCCGAGCCGATGAACGAGTGCGGGCACGTCGGTGCCGGCGCGCGCCGCCCAGTACAGGTCGACCTCGAGCAGCACGGCCGGGTCGAGCGCGTCGGCGAGCACCTCGAGCCCGAGCCGGCCGTCGGCGCCGGCGACCTCGCGGTCGAGCTCGTGGGCGTGGTTGTGGTACCCGACGCGCAGGCCGTGGGCGGCGGCCGCGGCCGCCGCGGCGTTCAGTCGCTCGGCGGTCACCTCGATGTCGGCGCGGGTGCTCCAGCGCTCGGGGTCGGTGTAGGGGTCGAACACGATCTGCATGCCGAGCGTGGTCGCCGCCTCGAACACCTCGTCGTTGGTCGGGGTCGCGTCGTCGGTGGGGCTGCCGTCGGGGCCGATGAACGAGGGGGAGGCGAGGAACGCGTGCCCGGTCGGCGCTCGCAGCCCGTGCCGCTCGAACGCGGCCGCGAACTCGGCGGCGCGCCGCACGAAATCGTACGGCTCGACAGCGGTGAAGCCGGCGCCCGCGACGCCCGCGAGAGTGTCGTCGAGCGACCGGTCGAGCTGGTCGCGAAGGGTGAAGAGCTGGATGGACGTCGTCGTCGGTGTGGTCATGACCCGAACGTAGCAGAGAAAACCTCCGTGTGGAGGTTTTTTCGTCCAGGGTAGATTCGACGGCATGGACGACGCCGCGAAACCCGAGCCGACGCCCGGCTCGTCCACTCCGGCGCGCGGCTCGTACCGCAAGGGCGTCGCGCGTCGACAGGAGATCCTCGACCGGGCGATCGAGGTGTTCGCCGAGCGCGGAGCGCGGGGCACCTCGCTGCGCGCGATCGGCGAGGCGATCGGGGTATCGCACGCGGCGCTGCGGCACTACTTCGACTCGCGCGAGGAACTGCTCGTCGCCGTCTACGTGGCCGCAGCCGAGCGCGAGGCCGTCGAAGACCCCGACGACGACGAGACCTCGGTGGTCGGCGTCATGACCCACGCCGCCCGACGCAACCAGCGCGTGCCCGGCCTCGTGCAGCTCTACACGACGCTCGTCGCGAACGGTCTCGAGGCCGGGCATCCCGAGGCTCGCCGGTTCGCCGCCGACCGGTTCGCGAACATCCGGGTCGACCTCATCGAGCGCATCCGTCGCGACCAGGCCGCCGGCCGCGTGCGCGCCGACCTCGAGCCCGTCGCCGTGGCCTCGCTCGTGATCGCCGCCTCCGACGGCCTGCAGACCCAGTGGCTGCTCGACCCCGCCATCGACCCGACACCGTCGCTCGAACTCCTCGAACGGCTGCTCGCGCCGCCCGCGCCGCCCGGGCGCGGGCCCGAGGCATCCTGACCCCGCCCCTTCGACGCCGCCCGACCTGTTCCCCACCCCCGAGAGGACCGCATGCCCCGCTTCGATCTGCCCCTCGACGAGCTGCGTGCGTACCGCCCCGACATCGCCGAGCCCGTCGACTTCGACGCGTTCTGGAGTGCGACGCTCGCCGAATCGCGCGCCGTCGCGCGGCCCCCGCGTCTCGAGCGCGTCGCCTCGCCGCTCAGGCTCGTCGACGTCTTCGACGTCGAGTTCAGCGGCTTCGCGGGCGACCCGGTGCGCGGGTGGTTGGTCGCTCCGGCGGGCGCGACGGATGCCTCGGTGCCGCTGCCGGCCGTGGTCGAGTTCGTCGGCTACGGCGGCGGGCGAGGGCTGCCGCACGAGCGGCTGGGATGGGCGGTGGCCGGCTACGTCCACTTCGTGATGGACACCCGCGGGCAGGGCAGCGGCTGGGGCACGGGCGGCGCCACCCCCGATCCGCACGGCACCGCGCCGTCGGCGCCGGGCTTCATGACCCGGGGCGTTCACGATCCGGCCGAGTACTACTACCGACGCGTGTTCACCGACGCGGTGCTCGCCGTCGACGCGGTGCGCTCGCTCGACCCGGTCGACGCCGACCGGGTGGCGGTGACGGGCGCAAGCCAGGGCGGCGGCATCGCGATCGCGGCCGCCGGTCTGAGCGAGGGCTTGGTCGCGGCGATGCCCGACGTGCCGTTCCTCTGCAACTTCGAGCGGGCGGTCGGGCTCACCGACCGCGACCCCTACCAGGAGATCGTGCGATATCTCTCGGTGCATCGGGATGCCGCGGAGCAGGTGTTCCGCACCCTCTCGTACTTCGACGGCGTGAACTTCGCCAAGCGCGCGAGTGCGCCCGCCCTGTTCTCGGACGCCCTCATGGACGCCACCTGCCCGCCCTCGACGGTGTACGCGGCGCGCAACGCGTGGGCCGGCGGTGACGCCGACATCGTCGACTACGCCTTCAACGATCACGAGGGCGGCCAGGGCGTGCACTGGCAGCGCCAGGCCGCCTGGCTCGCCGCGCATCTCGCGGGCTAGCCCGCCCGCTGGTCGAGGAGCGGCGGTGGCGCTACCGCCCGCGCGCCAAGGTCCACTCGGTGAGCGGCTGCAGCAGCTCCATGAGCCGCAGGCCGTCGGCGCTCGGCGTGTAGCTGATCGTCACGGGTGTGGTCGGGCGCACGTGCCGTTCGATGAGCCCGCCCGACTCGAGTTCGCGCAGGCGCGCGGCGAGCACGCGATCCGAGATGCCGTGGACGGTCTCGCGGTACTCCGAGAACCGCCGGGCGCCGCGCACTCCAGCCAGCAGGATGGCCGCGTTCCACTTGCGGCCGGCGAACTCGACCGCGTGCGTGAAGCTGCGGCACATCTCATCGTCGATGTGGCCGAGCTCGCGCAACTGCGCCGAACGGGAATACGCCATCACGACACCTCGCTAACTTTCGGTTAGCAGCTTACCAGCTGAATGCGGCAGTCGAGGCATCCGCCGCATCATGGAAGCGCACAGAACGGAGCACCATGCACTACGGCCGCCCTCTGCAGTTCGGCACCTTCATCACGCCCTCGAACGACCCGCCCGAGACGCCCGTGCGCCTCGCGCAGTTCGCCGAGCAGGTCGGGTTCGACCTCGTCACCTTCCAGGACCACCCGTACCAGCCGCGCTTCCACGACACGTGGACGCTGCTGACCTGGGTCGCCGCGCAGACCGAGCGCATCCACCTCGCGGGCAACGTGCTGAACCTGCCGCTGCAGCGTCAGCCCGCGGTGCTCGCGCGCGCGTCGGCGAGCCTCGATCTGCTCAGCGGCGGGCGGTTCGAGCTCGCCCTCGGCTCGGGCGGGTTCCAGGACGCGATCGGCGCGATCGGCGGCCCGAAGCGCACGCCCGGCCAGGGCATCGAGGCGCTCGCCGAGGCGATCGAGATCATCCGCGGCACGTGGGACGCGTCCGATCGCTCGTACTTCGGCGTCGAGGGCGAGTACTACTCGGTCGCCGGCGCGAAGCGCGGGCCGGCTCCGGCGCACGATATCCCGATCTGGATCGGGGGCCTGAAGCCCCGGATGCTCCGCCTCATCGGCCGGCTCGGCGACGGGTGGCTGCCGTCGCTCGCGTACCTGCAGCCGGGGGAGTACGCCGAGAGCGCGGCCCGCATCGACGAGGCAGCGGTGAAGGCGGGCCGCAACCCCGCCGAGATCCGCCGGCTGCTGAACATCGGCGGCCGGTTCTCGCCGGCCGGCGGCGGGTTCCTCGACGGACCGGCCGAGCAGTGGGTCGAGCAGCTGCTGCCCTACGTCATCGACGACGGCGCCGACACCTTCATCCTCGCGAGCGATGACCCCGGCACCATGCAGCGCTTCATCGAGGAGGTCGCGCCCGGGCTGCGCGAGGCCGTCGCGCGCGAGCTCGGCTCGACTCCGGATGCCTCCGGCACGGCCGGCGACGTCGGCGGCGGCGGCGCACGCATCCGCTCGACCGCCCAGCTCGCGAAGCGCCGCGACGGCATCGACTACGACGCCGTGCCGGCCTCGCTCGCGGCATCCGCCATCGAACCCGGCGACGCGGCGTACGCGCGCGTGCGCTCGACCTACATGCGCGGCGGCGCTCCCGGGCTCGTGCTGCAGCCGTCGACCGCGGCCGAGGTGGCCGACGCGGTCGGGTTCGCGCGCGAGCACGCCGCCGTCGGCATCCCGCTCGGAGTCCGCAGCGCCGGGCACGGCATCAGCGGACGCTCGACGAACGACGGCGGCATCATCATCGACGTGTCGCGCATGCGCGAGATGACGGTGCTCGACGAAGCATCCCGGCTGGTGCGCATCGAACCCGGTGCGCGCTGGAAGGACGTCGCCGCGTTCCTCGAGCCGCACGGCTGGGCGTTGAGCTCGGGCGATTACGGCGGGGTGGGCGTCGGCGGGCTCGCGACCGCCGGCGGCATCGGCTGGCTCGTGCGCGAGCACGGGCTGACCATCGACCACCTGCGCGCGGTCGAGTTGGTGCTCGCCGACGGTTCGATCGTTCGCACGTCGACGACGGAGCATCCCGACCTGTTCTGGGCCGTGCGCGGCGGCGGCGCCGCGATCGGCGTGGCGACCGCGCTCGAGTTCGAGGTCGACGAGGTGGGCGAGGTCGGGTTCGCGCAGCTCGTGTTCGACGCCTCCGACACGGCCGCGTTCCTGCAGGCCTGGGGCGACTGGATCGTCGACTCCCCGCGGGATGTCACGAGCTTCCTGCTCATCGGCGGCTCGCGCCCGGGCCAGCCGCGCTACGCGCAGGTGATGGCGATGGTCGACTCGCCCGACCCCGACACCGTGATCGAGCGGCTGCAGCCGCTGGCGGCCGCAGCGCCCCTGGTGGGGCAGCAGGTGCAGCTCACGACCTACCGCGCGGTCATCTCGAACGCGAGCGACGAGACGCACTCGGCCGAGGGCGAGCCGCTCGCCCGCACCGCCGTGATCGGACGCATCACGCCCGAGTTCGCGCGCGACGCCGAGGCGTTCCTCGACTCGGGGGCGACGTACTTCTTCCAGCTGCGGGCGATGGGCGGAGCCGTGCACGACGTGCCCGCCGACGCAACCGCGTTCGCGCACCGCGACGCCGAGTTCTCGGTGGCGGCCATGGGCACGACGGCGAGCCGCACCGACGAGCGCTGGGCCGAGCTCATCGAACCGCATTCGTCGGGCGCGTACGTGAGCTTCGACACGCGGCGCGGGTCGGATGCCGCGGCGCGCGCGTACCCGGGGGCAACGCTCGAACGGCTTCGGGCCATCAAGGCCGAGGTCGACCCGGCGGGCTTGTTCCGCGACAACGCGGAGGTCGCGCTGTAGTGCGGAGGTCGCGCTGTAGTGCGGAGGTCTCGCTGTAGTGCGGAGGCATCCGGCGTTGGGCGGCTCGGCCGCGCAGGGAAAACAGGATGAGCTGCGTCATCCTGCTTCCACGGCGGGGATGACCCGCCTCATCCTGTTTTCGACGGGGCTATGCGCGGCGGGCGAACTCGACGAGGCGGTCGAAGGCGGCATCAGCGGCCGGGTCGACGATCTGCTCGGACGGGTGCTGCTCGTACCACTCGACGATCTCGCGCGCACCCTCGTCGAAGGTGACGGTGGTCTCGAAGGCCGGCACCAGCGCCCGCACCTTCGCGGTGTCGAACACCACCGAGTGCGCCTTGTCGCCGACGAGCCCCGGCCCCCACTCGGGCCTGACCGCGGAGATCGTCTCGGATGCCACGTGCACGAGGTCGGCCTCGACGCCGAGCGCGTCGGCGAGCCATCCGTAGATCTGGTTCCACGTCGGCGTGTGGTCGCCCGTGATGGTGAACGCCTCGCCGATCGCGGCCGGGTTGCCCAGTAGCCCTTCGAACGCGACCGCGAAGTCGCGCGCGTGCGTGAGCGTCCAGAGGCTGGTGCCGTCGCCGTGCACGACGACCGGCTTGCCGGCGCGCAGGCGCGCGAGGTCGGTCCACCCGCCGGTCGTGGGGATGAGCGTGCGGTCGTAGGTGTGCGACGGCCGCACGATCGTCGCCGGGAATCCGCGCTCGCGGTAGGCGCCGACCAGCACGTCCTCGCAGGCGATCTTGTCGCGCGAGTACTGCCAGAACGGGTTGCGCAGCGGTGTCGACTCGGTGATCGGCAGGCGGGCCGGCGGCTTCTGGTACGCCGATGCCGACGAGATGAACACGTACTGCCCGACCCGGCCGTCGAACCGGTCGAGGTCGGCCTGCACGTGGTCGGGCGTGAATGCGAAGAACTGGCACACGACGTCGAACTCGCGGCCCGAGGCATCCGAACCCGAGCCCGACCCCGACCGACGCAGCGCCGCGTCGACCGACGCCGCATCCCGCAGATCGGCGGTGAGCTCGCGCACACCCTCGGGCAGCGGACGCTTCGCCGACGAACCGCCGCGATTCAGGACCGTGACGTCGTACCCGGCCTGGACCGCCCGCGCGACGCACGCCGAACTGATGACCCCGGTGCCGCCGAGGAAGAGGATGCGCTTCGTGCTCATGCCTCCATGTTGGCGGATCCCGCGGCGCTCACTCCCCAAGATACGACCGGATCTCGTCGTCGGTCGCGCTCAGGCCGGCCTCGTCGAGTCGCTGGCGCAGCAGGGCGTCGGCGTCGTGGGCATGGCCCATCCGCACATCCTCCTGCACCTGGGCGAGGATCCCCCGAAGCTGCTCCTCGCGGGTGGCCTCGTCGGACCCCTCCTCGATCGGTGCGTCGCCCATGATCGTTCCCTCCGTGCGGTGTGTCGTACGAATCGATCGTCGGTCACGGGGCCGCGGGCGTCGAGGCGTTGACAGCGGGGCATCCGTGGGCGCAGCGCTGGTGCGGCCCCCATTCTGCGCGGCTCATTCTGTGCGGCGACAGCGATCACTCGCCAGGATGACGACGGGGCATCCGATCGCTCCTAGCCTTCGAGGATGGCGACCACCTGGAGTGACCTCGCAACCCGGTACCTGCTTTCGACCACCACCTGCCCCCGCTGCGACGCGGCCCTCACCGCGAAGGCCTGCTCACGATGCGGCGCCGACCTCGGGAGCGATGCGGGCGCGGCGGTCTGGCGTGCGTCGGTCGCTGCGGCCGACGCTCTGCGCGAGCGCGACCTCGCGATCGGCAGGCTGGCGACGATCGAGACGGCGGATGTCGCGGAGCGCACCGACCGGGTCGAACCGGCCGCGGCGGGGTCGGTCGCCGTCGCGGCGCCCGATGTCGCGCCGCGCCTTGCGCCTGCTGTCGCGCCTGCTGTCGCGCCTGCTGTCGCGCACATGGTTGCGCGCCCGGTCGGGGACACGCCGGTGAGCATCTCGTCGGTGCTCGCCGTCGCGGGCGCCGCACTCGTGGCCACCGCGGCGATCGTGTTCGCGTTTCTCACGCCCGACCTCGGGTTCGCGGTGCGCACCACCGTGATCGCCTCCGTCACCGTGCTGTTCGGCCTCGGCGCGTGGTTGCTCGACCGGCGCGGAGCGCGGTTCTCGGCCGAGGCGCTCGGGGCACTCGCGGCAGTATTCCTCGTGCTCGACGTGCAGGCGCTCGTCGAGGCAGCGCCCGACGGTACGAGCGGCTGGTGGTTCGCGGCCGGGGGCACGGCGGTCGGCGCGGCCGCCCTGCTCGGTCTCGGCTGGGCGCTTCGGCTGCGGGTGTGGTGGTGGTCGGGGCTCGTCGGGTTCGCCGTCGTGCCCGCCATGCTGGGGTTCGCCGCGGCCGACGTGCTCGACCGTGCGGCGGGCTGGTCGACCGGGCCGGTGTGGGCGTGGGCGATCGGGTTCGCGGGCACCGCCGCAGCGGCGGTCGCGGCGCGGCGCACGCTGCGGCGAGCCGTGCGGCGATTCGAGAGCCCGCTGCGCGGAGCGCGCATCACGCTCGACGTGATCCAGGCCATGGCCACGGTGCTCGTCGCCCCGCTCATCGCGATCGCGTCGACGAGCGATGCCCAGGCGGCCGCACTCGGCGGTGCGGCGCTCGTCGCAGGCCTCGCCGTGCTCGCCGGAGTGTCTGGAGCGCGCGGGGCGATCCGGTTCTGGAGTTGGTCGGCGGCCGCCCTCCTCTCGGTCGCGGCGGTGCTCGCGGTGCTCGCGTTGCCGGTGGAGCCGGTGTGGTTCCTCGCGATCGTGCCTGCGGCGGCCGCGGTCGTGGTCGCACTGAGCGGGTGGGTGTTCGGCACGGCGGCGGCGGTGGCGTCGTCGGATTCAGGTGCGACCGCACCGACCGGATGGCTCGCCGCCGGCGGCGCGCTTCGGGTGCGGTCGGTGCAGTGGGGAGCGCTGACCGTTGCGCTGATGAGCATCGCGCCTGCGCTGCAAGGACTGGTGACGACGCTGGGCTCTGCCCTGGCCGCGCTCATCACCGGAACCGGCCCGGCGCCGACCCGCAGCGCGCTCGCGACCCGATCCGCATCCGACGGCGTGCTCGGCCTGCCCGCCGACGCCGGCCTCGCGATGCTGCTCGGCGTCACGGCCGTCTCGCTCGGAGTCGCGGCGCTCGGGCTCGCGGTGCAGCGCGCCGGCGAGGCATCCGCCGCCTTCGCCCGCGGTGCGCTCGCGACCGCCGGATGGCTCGCGGTCGCCGCAGCGACGCTGCTGATCGGATGGACCGGGTTCGTGCCGTGGGGTCAGGCGGTCGTCGGCCTCGCCGTGGCGCTCGCCTCGACCGGCACGGTCGTCTGGCTGCGGCGCGGCGCTGCCGAGTCCGCGACGCTCGGCACGATGCGGGTGCCGCTCGCCGTGCTCGCGCACACCGCGCTCGTCGAGGCGGGCATGCTGAGCTGGGCCGACCCGGCGACGGTCGTGCCGGTCGGGGTCGCACTCGCCGCGACGGCGCTCGTCGTCGCGCAAGCGCTGCCGCGGGGCATCCGCCCGCTGCACCTCGCCGCCGCGTACGCATACGGCCTCGTGCTGCTCGCGACCGCCCTCGAACACGCCGGCCTCGGCACCCTGCCGGTGATCAGCCTCACCGCCACCGCGGCGTCGTTCGTCGCGCTCGTCGTCACGCTGCTGCCACGGGTCGGCGTCGGCGCCTGGACCGCGGTGCTCGCGGTCACCGCGGTGCCGTTCCTCATCGGCGTCGCCTCGGTGCTCGTCGAGCGCAGCGGATGGACCGCACTCTCGACCGGCCTCACGTTCCTGCTGGCCCTCGCCCTCGTGCTCACCCGGCGGCCAGGCCTGCACCGCGTGGCGCGCGGAGCGGCAGCGGGTCTGCTGGTGCCCGCGCTCGCGGTGGTCGTCGTCAGTCTCGGCGCCCAACTGCTCGAATCGAGCGGGTCGCCCGTGGTGCTGCCGGTGGTCGCGGCGATCGTCGCGGTCGCACTGTCGACGTCGGCGGCCGGCGAGCGATTCGTCGCGGCGCGCGGCCCCGCACAGACCGAGGCCGCCGACCTGCGCACCTGGTTCGACGTCGCAGCATGCGCGACCGGCGCGATCGCCGTGCTGCTCGCGTACGTGCGCGAAGCGGCCGGACTCGGCACCGCCGTCGCCGTGCTCGTCATCCTCGGGTTCGGCGCCGCGTCGGCACAGGTGTTCGCGGGCCGACGCGCCGGCTGGTGGGTCGCCGCCGCCTGCTGGACCGGCGCGCTCTGGACGGTCTGGGCCATGCTCGGGGTCGACGCGGTCGAGCCGTTCACGCTGCCCCCCGCCGTTGGTGCGGCGACCGTCGCGGCGGTGCTCGTGGCGCGCACCGGGCGCGGCCGGACACTGTTCGCGTGGGCGATCGCGGTCGCGCTGGTGCCGTCGGTCGTGGCGCTCGCGTTCGGAGCGTCGAACGTCGTGCCGGGCGGTGCGGGCGGCTCGGATTTCGCCGGCGGCGGGCCGGCGGTCGCGTGGCGCACGTGGGCGCTGCTCGGGGTCTCGTCCGCGCTCGTCGCGATCGGCGCGCGCCTCACGCCGAGCCGGCGGTTCGGTCTGCTGCGCATCCCGTTGCTCGTCGGCGGCGGCGCGGCCGCGTCGGCCGGTGCGCTGCAGGCGGTGCGCTGGGGGCTCGGCATCGACGCGCCACCCGGATGGTTCGCCGCGGCGTCGGCCGAGGCATCCATCATGGCGCCCGTACTGGTGCTCTCGGTCGCGGCCGCCGCCCTCGCCACGCTCGCCGCGCGGGCACTGCGCGCCGGCGTGCCGGCGGAGCATCCCCTCGCCCTCACCCGCTGGCTGTACGCACCCGCCCTGCTGATGCTCGCCGTGGGGCCGATCACCGCGATCCGTCGCGAGTGGTTCGCGATCTGGACCCTCTGGGCGCTGATGGTCGTGCTGCTCGTGCTCGCTGCGGCGGCCGTCGCGCACGCCCGTACCGTGCGACCGGTGCTGCCGCCGTTCTGGTTCACGTACGCGCTCGCGTGGGTGGTCGGCGTCGCCGGATGGAGCGCGCGCGACCTGCGCGTCGAGGCGTTCTCGCTGCCGCTCGGGTTGGCGGTGGTCGCCGCGGGCGTGATCGGGCTGCGGGCAGCGGGCGGGGCATCCGATCGGCCGGGGTTGCCTGCTGGGCCGGGGTTGTCTGTCGGGCCGGGGGTGTCTGTCGGGCCGGGGTTGTCTGCCGGGCCGGGGTCGTCTGGCGTACGTGCCTCGCTGAACTCGTGGCCGCTCGGGTTCAGCGGATCCTGGCCGCTGCTCGCGCCCGGCATCGTGCTCACACTGCTGCCGTCGGTGCTCGCCACCGGCACCGACCCGCAGCTGTACCGACCGATCATGGTGATCGCGCTCGCGCTGGTCGCGATCCTCGTGGGGTCGTCGCGTCGGCTCGCGGCGCCGTTCGTGCTCGGGCTCGCGGTGCTGCCGCTCGAGAACATCGTGGTGTTCGGCGCACAGCTCGACCGCACCGTCGGCGCGATGCCCTGGTGGATCACGCTGGCGAGCGCTGGCGCCGTGCTGCTCGCGATCGCCGCCGGCGCCGAGCGTCGCACGAGCCGCGGCGGGGTCGCGGCACGGTTGCGCGAGCTGCGCTGAGGGCGGTGCGGTGGGTGGCGCCGGGCCGACGCTGCGACTCGACTCGGTTCGACTCGACCGGCTTGGCTCGGCTCGGCTCGGCTTGGCGCCGCCCGGCTCGCCCGGCTCGCCCGGCTCGCCCGGCTTGGCCGGAGAAAACAGGATGAGCTGCGTGATCCGCTCTCCAGGGCATGGATGGCTCGTCTCATCCTGTTTTCTCGGTGACGCCCTGTCGCGGCCGCCCGGCTCGCCCGGTTTTCTCGTCCGGCTCGCCCGGCTTGGCCGGAGAAAACAGGATGAGCTGCGTGATCCGCTCTCCAGGGCATGGATGGCTCGTCTCATCCTGTTTTCTCGGGCGCGCGAGGGCCGCGCATGGGGCGAGGGCGGCGGTGCAGGGGCGAGGGCGCGGGGCAGGTCGGCTGATCTCCTGAGACCCGGATGGGGAGTGCCGAGATGTCGGGGGCGCATGGTCGAATCGGGGCATGGGATTCGACGCGCGGTTCCTCGGGGTGCAGGCGGCGATGCCGCACATCGAGACGGATGCATCGGGGTCGCCCTCGACCGTCGAGCTCGACTATCTGCACTTCACGGTCGTGCTCGATCCGGTGCGGCGGCTCGCGCGCGTGACGGGCGTCAACGTCGACGGCGCGGCGCTCGTCGACCTCGCGCGCGGTGACGACTGGCGGCTCGACGGCCGCATCCCCGCCGACTGGCAGGCCGGGCCCGAGATCTACGCGCGCAACGACCTCGACCGGGGCCATCTCGTGCGTCGTCGCGACCCGGTCTGGGGTCCGCCGCAGGTCGCGGCGCGGGCGAACGCCGACACGTTCCACTACCCGAACGCGGCACCGCAGGCGTCGGGCTTCAACCAGTCGGCCGAACTGTGGCTCGGGCTCGAAGACCACGTGCTCGCCTTCGCCGACGTCAACAACCTGCGGCTCTCGGTGTTCACGGCGCCGTTCCTCGACCCCGACGACCCGCCGTACCGCGGCATCCGGGTGCCGTTGCGGTTCTGGAAGGTGGTCGCGTGGGTGCGCGACGAGACACTCGCGACCGCCGGGTTCGTGGTCGACCAGACCCCGCTCGTCGACGTCGAGCGCGGTGCCAGGGCCGAGGCATCCGGAGCATCCGACGCACCCGACCTCGGGCCGTTCCGCACGTTCCAGGTGCCGGTCGCCGACATCGCGGCACTCGCAGGGCTCGTGATGCCCGCGCTCATCGAAGCCGACCGGATGCCTCGCACCGTCGCTGCGGCCGGGTGGAAGCGCGTGCGCGAGCCCGGAGACCTGCTGCTGTAGCTGCGCCCTCGTTTCCCTTCCCTTCCCTTCCCTTCCCCTCCCTCCGTTCTTTTTTCAGGTGTTTCTGCGCGCCGATCGACGAAACCCGCCCGAATCTCCTGAGAAGCGTCGCGATCGCGGGGGGTGCTCCTGAAAAGAGCGCGGGGCTTCGGGTGCTCGTCTACGGCTCGGGCACGAGTGCCGGGTCATCGGGCGCCGACAGCGTGAGCACCACCGCGCCGACCCGATCGTGCGCGAGGATACCCACCTCGAGGTCATGCAGCACGGCGGCGACATCATGCTCGGCGTGGTCGCCGGCGAGGTCGATCGCCGCGATCACGAGCACCGACGACGGACCGATGAACTCGATGTGCAGCTTCGTCACTCGGTCGATCCGCGGATCGGCGAGCACCTCGCGCAGCACCGCATCGCGAGCGCGCGGGTCGATCATCACGCCGACGAGGAAGTCGCGGTTGCGCCCGATGAGCAGGATCGCGACGACGCCGAGCAGCACGCCGACGAGGATGGAGCCGATCGCGTCGAACACGGCCGACCCCGTGAGCTGGTGCAGCAGGATGCCGCTGAACGCGAGGGCGAGGCCGATGAGGGCGGCGGCGTCTTCGAAGAACACGGCACGCAGGGTCGGGTTCGAGCTATCCACGATGTGCCGCAGGGTGTCGGTGTGGCGCTCGCGCGCGTCGCGGCGCGCCTGCCGCACCGAGCGCAGGAACGAGATGCCCTCGAGCAATGCCGAGATCCCGAGCACGGCGTACGCGATGCCGAAGTCGCCGGCCGGTTCGGGGTCGGCGAGTTCCGAGAAGCCGTGCCAGACCGACACGACCGCGCCGACGGTGAACAGCCCGAACGCAGCGAACATCGACCAGACGTACGCCTCCTTGCCGTAGCCGAACGGGTGCATGGTGTCGGCGCGCCGCTTCGACCGCCGCTCGGCGACGTAGAGGAACACTTCGTTGCCGGTGTCGGCCCACGAATGCGCGGTCTCGGCGACCATGGACGCCGACCCGGTGAGCACCGCGGCGATGGTCTTGGCGATCGCGATGAGTGCGTTCGCCCCGAACGCGACGAGCACCGTGATCAGGCTTTCGCTCGGAGCATCCGCCTTGGTCGTTTCGATCGTCATGCCGCCCCCCGCCCCGAGTCTGGCACCGTTCGCCGCACGGGGCGTGTCGCCGCACTCGGGTGCGGCGTAGCGTGGAGCCACCGGCGCGAGGAGGCGACGATGGCGACCATCGGATGGATCGGATTGGGGCACATGGGCGGGCCGATGTCGGCCCACCTCGTCGAGGCGGGACACGAGGTGCGCGGGTTCGACCTCGACCCCGTCGCCAACGATCTCGCCGAGGCGAACGGCGTCGTCGTCGTCGACAGCATCGACGACGCGGTCGCCGATGCCGATGCCGTGTTCACCTCGCTGCCGCGCAACGAGCACGTGCGGGAGGTTTACGCCGGCGCGGGCGGCATCTGGGCGTCGGCTCCGGTGACCGCGCTGCTGCTGGACACCTCGACCGTCGACGTCGAGACCTCGCGGTGGTGCCACGACGAGTCGGCCGCGCGCGGCTTCGCGTTCGTGGACGCGCCGATCTCGGGCGGCGTGGGCGGAGCGGCATCCGCCTCGCTGACCTTCATGCTCGGCGGCGACCCCGCCGCGGTCGCCGCCGCCCGCCCGCTCGTCGAACCCATGGCGGGGCACGTGTTCGACCTCGGCGGGCCGACGCTGGGGATCGCGGCGAAGCTCGCGAACAACCTGATGCTGTTCGTGTCGCTGCTCGGCGTCGCCGAGGGTGCGGCGCTCGCCGCCTCGCTCGGGCTCGACGCGCGCCGGTTCTTCGACGTGGCATCGGTGTCGTCGGGGGAGTCGTGGCCGTTGCGCACCTGGTACCCCGCGCCCGGCGTCGTCGACTCGAGCCCCGCGAACCGCAACTACGCCGCGACGTTCTCGACGGCGCTCGCCGAGAAGGACCTCTCGTTCGCGCTGGCGGCGGGCGAGGCATCCGGGCTCGATCTGCCCGCCGCGGCGACCGCGCTCGGCCAGTTCCGCGAGCTCATCGCCGAGGGGTACGGCGGGCTCGACTGCAGCCTGGTGGCGAAGCATCCGTCTCCGGATGGGAGCGTTGCGGGGTTCGACCCGGGGGCATGAGGGGCGCCGCCGGGTCGAGGCGCGCGCTGCGCCGCTTGCGCGTCGTCTGCGCCACCCTGGCGTCGCCTACTCTCTGCTGCGCCGCTTCGCCGAGGCCCGCTCCACTCCCGCTGGCGCAGAGAGCGACAAGGTGGCGCAGAGAGCGACAAGGTGGCGCAGAGCGGTGGGGTTGCCGCACGGGGAGACGCGGGGCCGCGAGAGCGCGGGCGCTCAGCCCGCCCGCTGCACCGCCGCGATCACGTCGGTGAGCCGGTCGCGCAGCGCGCCGAGTTCGTCGAGACTCATGCCGAGCCGGTCGACGACTTGCGGCGGGATCCGCAGCGCCTGCTCGCGCAGGGCGCGACCCGAGTCGGTGAGCGCCACGTCGAGTGCGCGCTCGTCGCGCGGGCTGCGGGTGCGCGTGACGTACCCCTGCGTCTCGAGGCGCTTCAGCAGTGGCGAGAGGGTGGCCGGTTCGAGCTGCAGCGCCTCGCCGAGGTCGCGCACGGTGCGGGGGCTGCGCTGCCAGAGCGCGAGCATCACGAGGTATTGCGGGTGGGTGAGGCCGAGCGGCTCGAGGATCGGGCGGTAGAGGCCGATCACTCCGCGGGATGCGACGGCGAGCGCGAAGCACACCTGGTTCTCGAGGGCGAGCAGGTCGACAGGATCGGATGCTTCGGGCGCGGATGCCTCGGGCTGCGCGGATGCCTCGGATGCCATGCCTTCAGTATCGCGTGTGAACTAATCGTTAGTACACTAATCAAATGCCACGACGGTCTCACCATGCATCCGGTCCCGCCCCGCGCCGCGGCTACGCCGGCTTCATCGACCGGTTGAACGCCAGGCTCCTGCCGTGGATCGGGCCGCCGCCGCTCGGCCCGTACGACGAGGCATCCGAACCGCCCGCGCCGCCCACCTGCCCGATCTGCGGCCAAGCGATGGCCGACCACGTCATCGATCGGTCGGCGCCGCGTACCCAGCTGCACTGCCCGGGCGGCGCATCCGCCGCGTGAGCGCGTGCGACGCTCTCGTGCGTTGCTCGGTCACTGCCCCAGTTCGGCGGGGTCTGCGCCAGCCCGGATGGCGCGGAGGGGGCCGAAGTGGCGCGGCGGAGGCGGGCGCACGACGAGTGCCCGCGACCTCGCGAGCGGGCGGGTCGGGCCGTAGGCTCGGAGCGGGTGGAATTCGGAGGTGCGCATGCCCTGGTGGTTCGCGCGCAGGCGCGGTAAGCGATTCAAGCCGTTCGATCGCAACGCGCTGCCCGAGGTCGTGCCCTCGCCGATCGAGGACATGATCGAGGAGGGTGTGCTGCTCGCCGAAGCATCGGGTCGCATGGCCCTCACGAACCGGTTCATCGTGCAGGCGCTGCGCGGCGACGAACCCTGGAACGACGACCGCGCGGTCGCGGCGGCACGCGAGGTGCTGCGCGAGCTCGTGCACGAGGCCGACGAGACCGCCGAGCATTCCGCGGCCGAACGCGATGCCGCCGCGAGCCGCGACGGAGTGGGCAAGCACCAGCACGACTACCACCGCGGCGACACCATGAACCTGCGCCGCCGCGAGAAGGTGTACGCGGCGGTCGCCAAGGCGCTCTGGACGAAGCGCGAGGATCCCGAGTATCTGCGCGACCTCGCCGTCCGGGCGCGCGACGCGGCGTGGGAGCAGATCGGCGAAGTCATCGAGCAGCGACTCGATCGCGAGTGGCCCGATATCCCGATCGATGCCGAGTACGAACTCGCCCGCCCGCAGCGGATGCGCGAGCTCGCCGACGACCTCGACCTCGCGGTGCGGCGCGCCGAGGAGCGGCGCGAAGAGCTCGAGAACCCGTTCGCCAACTACTGGGGCTGATCGCCGCGGTCGTCCGCGGACGGGTCCGACGCGGGTACTCCGGCGATCCGACGCGATTACTCCGGCGATCGGACGCGATTCGGCTGCCATCGGTCGGATGCCGCGCCGAATCGCGTCCAAACGATGAACAGGCGGCGTCGAGGCGGCGTCGAGGCGGCGGCGGGGCGGCGGCGCCGGGCTCGAAGTTCGCATGTGCGGTTGTAAATATGTCAGAACCTAGTAACGTGACACGCGGGCTCGCAGGGTAGCGGGCCGACCCGTCGAGAGGACCTCCGTGATCCGACTTGCGAATGCGCCCGTCAGCTATGGCGTCTTCGGTCTGTCCCGGCCCGACCTCGTGCCGCTGCCCGATGGCGAGCAGCTCGCCGCATGGGTCGCCGAGGCCGGCTACGAGGGCATCGATCTCGGGCCGATCGGCCTGCTGGGCGACGCCGACTCGATCGCGGCGAACCTCGGGGCGCACCGGCTCGGGCTGGCCGGGGGATGGGTCGACTTGCCGTTCGGTGCCGGTGACGATGCCGCGTTCGAGGCATCCCTCGAGGGGCTCGACGCGGCGCTCGCGATCTTCCGCGCCGCGGCCGAAGCCGATCCCGAGCGCGCGCCGAAGCCCACGATCGCCGACTCGGGTTCGGCCGAGCGCAACGCGCGGCCGGGCGGCGGCGCGGATCTCGAGCTGTCGGATGCCGCGTGGCGGCGTTTCGCCGATCGCGTCGGCGTCGTGGCGGCGCGCGTGCGCGCCGCGGGCCTGGAGCCCACGTTCCACCACCACGCGTGCACCTACGTCGAGACCCCGCACGAGATCGAGCGCTTCCTCGCCGATACCGACGTCGACCTGACCTTCGACACCGGGCACCTGCTCATCGGCGGCGGCGACCCGGTGGCCGACTTCGGCCGGTGGCGGTCGCGCATCAACCACGTGCACCTGAAGGACGCCGACCGGTCGGTGCTCGCACGTGCGGCCGGCTCCGCCGACCCGCTGCACGAGGTGTGGGAGCAGCGCATGTTCGTGCGCCTCGGCGACGGCGATCTCGCGGTCGACCGGATCGTCGACGAGATCGTCGCGTCGGGGTTCGACGGATGGCTCGTGGTCGAGCAGGACGTCATCCTGCAGGATGCGGCCGACGTCGACCGCGCCCGCCAGGACCAGATCGACAACCGCGAGCGCCTGCGTCGGTGGTTCGCATGAGCGGAACGTCGCAGACCGGGGCACCGCGGGTCGCGATCGCCGTCATCGGGCTCGGCGGCATCAGCCAGAGCGTGCACCTGCCGCTCATCCGCCGCAATCGCGACCTGGTCGAGCTCACGGCGGTGGTCGACCTCTCGGCGGCGCGCGCGGCCGAGTTCGCCCGCGAAGCGGGCGTGGGGGTGCAGGGGTTCTCGTCGCTCGACGCGCTCCTCGCGGCCCGGGACGCCGGCGACGTGCGGGTCGACGGCGCGGTGCTGGCGACCTCGGGCTCGCACGCGGGCGATGTGGGCCGGCTGCTCGATGCGGGCATCCGCGTGCTCGCCGAGAAGCCGCTCGCCTTCTCGCTCGGCGAGATCGAGGAGCTCGAGGCATCCGCCGCCCGTCGCGGAGCCGACCTCGCCGCCGAGCTGCGCGTCGGCTACATGAAGGAGTACGACCCGGCGACCCGCGCGGCCGCCGACCTGCTCGCCGGCGTCGAGCTGCGCGCGGTCACCGTGGAGGTGCTGCACCCGGCCGACGGCGCGCAGCTCGCGTTCGCGCGCCTGGCGCCGCCGCCGACGGACATCCCCGGCGACGTGGCATCCGAGCTCGCCGACCGCACCGCCGCCATCGTCGAGCGCGCGATCGGCGCGGCACCCGACCCCCTGCCCAGGCTGTACACGAACGTCGTGCTGGGTTCGGTCATCCACGACATCGCGCTGCTGCGCCGCCTCGTCGGCGGCATCGGCACGGTCGAGCGCGCGCAGCAGTGGGGCGGATTCCCCGGCTCGCTGTCGCTCGGCGGCCGCCTCGCCGCGTACGCCGAGGTGCCGTGGTCGATCGACTGGCACTTCATCCCCGACTATCCCGAGTACCGCGAGACCGTCACCTTCCACCACGCGACCGGCACGGTGTCGCTGCGCTTCGCCGTGCCGTACGTGCTCAACGCGCCCACCGTGCTGACCGTCGCCGAGCGGGTCGAACCGCTCGGCAGCCGCCGGTCCGAGACCGAGTGGATGCAGGAGGAGGCGTTCGAGCACGAGCTGCGGTCGTTCGCGGCGCTCGTCGCGGGGCATCCGGGGGTTCCGGGCAGTGCGTCGTCAGCGGCCGAGGCCGCCGACGATCTGCGGGTCGGCCAGCGGATGCTCCGCCGCCTCGCCGACTCGATGGGCGCGCCGATCGCGGCGGAGAGCGAAGCCGCGACCGACCGCGAGAGCCCGCCGACCCACCCCTGACACCACGATCGCACCACACCACCAGCACCACGTCGGCCCTATCCGGGCCGGTCGCATCGAGAGAGAGGTCGAAGATGATCCACCAGAGGCGAACCACCGCCGCGCTGGCGCTCACGGCGGCAGGAGCACTCCTGCTCGCGGGCTGCTCGAGTGCCGAGCCCGAAACCACCGACGACGGGCCGGTCACGCTCACCATCACCGCCAACGCCATCACCGGGGGCAAGAACGCGGCCGAGGCCGACTGGATCGCCGACTGGGTGATCCCCGAGTTCGAGGCCGCGATGGAGGCGGACGGCAAGGACGTCACCGTCCAGTTCGAGCCGCAGGGCGTCGACGACGAGAACTACAAGACGAAGATCGCCCTCGACCTGCAGTCGGGCGAGGGTGCCGACATCATCGGCATGGACGGCATCTGGGTCGGCGAGTTCGCCGAGGCCGGGTACATCAAGCCCCTCGCCGAGGTCGGCGGCGACGCCGTCGACGGCTGGGACGGCTGGGACCAGATCCCCGACGCCGTGCAGTCGGCGCTGTCGTTCGACGGTGAGCGGTACGGCGTGCCGCAGGGCGCCGACGGCCGGGTGCTCTACTACAACACGGCGCTGTTCGAGCAGGCGGGCCTGCCCGCCGACTGGCAGCCCGAGAGCTGGGCCGACGTGCTCGACGCCGCGCGCGAACTGAAGAAGCTCGACGGGGTCACCCCGATCCAGCTGAACGCGGGCACCGCGATGGGCGAGGCCACCACGATGCAAGGGCTGCTGCCGATGCTCGTGGGCACCGGTGAGCAGGTCTACGAGGACGGCAAGTGGGTCGGCGACACCGACGGCCTGCGCGACGTGCTCGACCTGTACAAGACGATCTACATCGACGAGGGGCTCGGCGACGCCGTGCTCCAGCAGGAGGCCGCGGGTCGCGACACGTCGTTCCAGCTGTTCGCGGCGAACCAGATCGGCATCCTGCTCGAGGGCGACTACTTCTGGCGGAGCGTGATCAACCCCGCCGAGGGTGTCGGCACCGCGCCGATGGCCGACCGCGACACCATCGTCGGTTACACGAAGATCCCCGCGATGGAGCCCGGCTCGGGCATCAAGGACCAGGACTTCGTGTCGATGTCGGGCGGCACGGGCCGTGTGCTCAACCCGAACAGCGCGCACCCCGAGCTGGCCTGGGAGCTGCTCGCGTTCATGAACTCGGCCGACGCCTTCGAGGCCCGCAACGCGGGCACGCTGTCGATCACGCCCCGAACCGATGTCAACGACAAGATGCTCGCCGACGACCCGATGCTCACGTTCGTGAGCGAAGAGGTGCTGCCGATCACCGCGTACCGTCCGCCGCTCGCCGCATACCCGCAGGTCTCGACGGCGCTGCAGCAGGCGTCGCTCGACGTGGTGTCGGGCACCAGCGTGGACGATGCCCTGGCCGACTACGTCGACTCGCTCAGCGACATCGTCGGGGATGACGCGATCTCGGGCAACTGATGACGACGAGCACCACCATGCCGCCGGCGGGGAGCGCGACTGCTCCCCGCCGGCGGCGGGCCGACGACGTCGCCGGTCTCGGCACCCTGCGTGCCGGGCTGTTCGTCGCGCCCGGGTTGATCCTGATCGGCGTGTTCCTGCTCTTCCCGGCCCTGTGGACCATCTGGCTGGGCATGACCGACTACCGGCTGACGGGCCTGCAGGCCGCGTCGCCCGAGTTCGTCGGCCTCGACAACTACCTCGACGCGCTCACCGACGGCGACTTCTGGAACTCGCTCTGGCTCACCCTGATCTTCGTGATCGGGTCGGGCATCATCGGCCAGACGCTCATCGGCTTCGGACTGGCCTGGTCGATCCGCGACCTGCGCGGCTGGGCGAAGGGGCTCATCGAGGGCCTCGTGCTGGCGGCGTGGGTGATCCCCGCGTCGGTGGCGTCGTTCCTGTGGCTCGCGCTGCTCGACCGGCGGTCGGGCACGGTCAACGAGCTGTTCGGCATCCAGGGCACCGCGTGGCTGATCGACCACCCGATGGAGGCGATCATCCTCTTCAACATCTGGGTCGGCACCGCGTTCTCGATGCAGTTGTTCTCGTCGGCGCTGAGCGCCGTGCCGCCCACGCAGATCGAGAGCGCCAAGATGGTCGGCGCGTCGCAGTGGCAGCAGCTGCGCGACGTGATCGTGCCGAACATCAAGGGGCACATCCTCACGAACACGCTGCTCATCACGCTGTGGACGTTCAACACGTTCACGCCGTACCTCGTCACCGCGGGCGGACCGAACGGCAGGACCGAGATCCTGTCGGTGTACATCTACAAGACGGCCATCCCGGGCGGGCAGCTCGGCATGGGCGCGGCGATCTCGCTCATCATGCTGCTGATCAACCTCGTGATCGCGCTCGGCTACGTGCGCGTCGCGCAGGGCCGCCGGCAGGGAAGGAGGAAGCGATGAGCGCGACCCCGGTTCGCACGGTCGCCCGGAACCGCAGCGTGCGGTACTTCGTCTCCAGGGTGCTCTTCACCGTCGTCATCACGTTCGTCGGGCTGGCGTTCGCGCTGCCGATGGTGTGGCTGGTGCTGGCACCCTTCGACGCGACTCCGACGCTCTCGCTCGAATGGCCCGACTGGACGCTCGACAACTTCACCCGGCTCGCCGAGAACCCGTACGCGCTGCGGTCGATCGGCAACTCGCTGCTGCTCGGCGTCGGCACGATGCTGATCGTCATCGTGCTGGGTGCGCTCGCGGCGTACGCGATGAGCCGTATCCGCATCCCGGGCCGCGATGGCATCCTCTACGGGCTGCTGCTGCTCTCGTCGATCGTGACGGGCACCGCGGCGATGGTGCCGACGTTCCAGATCATCACGCAGCTCGGGTTGATCAACAACTACGTCGGGGTGCTGCTGGTGCTGGCCGGCGGCATCCTGCCGACCGTGATCTTCATCCTGAAGGACTTCATGGATTCGATCCCGAAGTCGTACGAGGAGTCGGCGCGGCTCTACGGTGCGGGGCCGTTCCGCATCCTGCGCGATGTCGTCGCTCCCATCGCCCGGCCGGGGCTCGCGTTCATCGCGATCTGGACGATCGTGCAGGTGTGGAGCAACTTCCTGGTGCCGTTCATCCTGCTGCGCAGCCCCGACCTGCAGCCGGCGGCGGTGCTGATGTACACCTTCTACACCGAGAGCGGCCAGGCCGACCTGCGCCTCATCTCGACGTTCGCCCTGCTGTTCTCGCTGCCGGTGCTCGTGATCTACTTCGTCGTCAACCGACGTTTCGGTTTCCGCTTCCATGGAGGTATCAAGTCCTGATGGCCGGCATCACCGCCACCCAACTCGTCAAGGAGTACCCCGGCGGGGTTCGCGGCGTCGACGAGGTCGACGTCGAAATCCGCGACGGCGAGTTCTTCGCCCTGCTCGGCCCGTCGGGCTGCGGCAAGACCACCCTGCTGCGCTCGATCGCGGGCCTCGAGGCGATCACGGGGGGCACCCTCGTGATCGGCGACCGGGATGTCACGAACGCCGAGCCCGGGGTGCGCGGCGTCGCGATGGTCTTCCAGGACTACGCGCTCTTCCCCCACATGGATGTCGCGGACAACATCGCCTACCCGTTGCGGATCAAGCGTGTGAAGCGCGACGAACGCCGCGCGAAGGCCACCGAGGTCGCCGACGGGCTGAGCCTGCAGGGGCTCACCGAGCGCCGGCCCGGTCAGCTCTCGGGCGGGCAGCAGCAGCGCGTCGCGCTCGCGCGCGCGGTCGCCACCCGGCCCGACGTGCTGCTGCTCGACGAGCCGCTGTCGAACCTCGACGCCCGGCTGCGACTCGAGGCGCGCACCTTCCTGAAGGAGCTGCAGCGCGACCTCGGCGTGACGACGGTGTTCGTCACGCACGACCAGGCCGAGGCGCTCGCGCTCGCCGACCGCATCGCGGTCATGAAGCAGGGCAAGCTGCAGCAGATCGGCACGCCGCGCGAGGTGTTCCAGCGGCCGAACAACACGTTCGTGGCCGGGTTCATCGGCTCGAACCCGATGAACCTGGTGCCGGCGCGTGTCATGGGCGGCGCGGTCGACGTGCACGGCGCGCGCGTGCCGCTGCCCCCTGAGGCGGAGGGCGCCGTGACCGAGGGGCAGCAGGTGATCTGGGGCGTGCGCCCCGAGTACCTGCGCTGGTCGGCGACCGAGGAGCCCGGTGCGATCGCCGCCGAGGTGAGCGTGGTCGAGAACCTGGGTGCGAGCCTGCTCGTCGCCGCGCACGCGGGCGAGCATCGCATCCAGGTGGTCGTGCCCGAGGACACCGAGCTCGAGCCCGGGTCGGCCGGATGGCTCGTGCCGCAGACGGCGAAGACACTGCTCTTCGACGCCGAGTCGACGGAGCGCATCGGCCGATGAGCGTGATCCGCGAGCGCATCCGGGTGACGCCCGAGCTGCAGAACGACGACCGCTACCACGAGGTGCCGTTCGAGGTGCCCCCTGGCACGCCCTCGATCGAGGTGTCGATCGACTTCGACGGCTCGGTCGCCGGCATCGATCTCGGCTGCGAGGGCGCGGCCGGATGGCGCGGATGGTCGGGCGGGGCGCGCACCGACTACGTCATCGAGGCGGATGCCGCGACCCCCGGCTACCTGCCAGGCGCCCCCGAGCCGGGGATCTGGAAGGTCGTGCTGGGCTTGCACCGCGTTCCGGCGGCGGGCGTCGACGTGGATGTCACAATCAGCCTGCCGGCGACCAGGCCGGCGCCCCGGCCCGAGGCGGTGCCGACGGTCGCGCGCACCGTGCGCGGCAGCGACCGCGGGCTGCCGGCCGAGCCGGGACTCACCTGGTTCGCGGGCGACTTCCACGGGCACACGGTGCACTCCGACGGGCGGCTGCCCATCGGCGGCCTCGCGGCGCTGGGCGTGGCATCCGGTCTCGACTTCCTCGCCGTGACCGACCACAACACCGTGAGCCACCATGCCCACCTGGCCGCGGAGGGCGCCGCGCACGGCATCACATTGCTGCCGGGCCAGGAGGTCACCACCCATCTCGGGCACGCGAACGCCTTCGGCGACATCGGATGGATCGACTTCCGCCGGCCCGCGCAGGAGTGGGTCGACGAGGTCGAGCGGCGCGGCGGCATCCTGAGCATCAACCATCCGATCTCGGGCGACTGCTCGTGGGTGCACCGGCTCGATCGGCGGCCCGCCGCCGTCGAGCTCTGGCACTCGACCTGGTACCTCGAGCTCATCTCGACGGCGCCGTTCGCGTGGTTCCGCACCTGGCCGCAGGGAGCCACCCTGCTGGGCGGCAGCGACTTCCACCTGCCCGAGGAGCCGCAGCGCCCCGGTACGCCGACGACCTGGGTCGCCGCGGAGGACGACTCGGCCGAGGCGATCCTCGAGGGCGTGCGGCTCGGACGCACGGCGGTGACCGGCGCGGCCGAGCTGGTCGACGGTGTCGGCGTGCCGCAGCTCATGGCCGCGCCCGCGCTGGTGCGCGTCGGCGACGAGCTCGTCGCGGTCGACGCCGACGGGCTGATCCTCGTCGACGGTGCCGGCCGGCGACGGATGGTCCGCGGCGCACGCGCCGGATTCACCCTCGACCGCGCCGACGGCCCCTTCCACCTCGCCGACTCGGATCGGCGCATCCTCGCCCTCAGCGCCTGACGGAGCTTCCGCATGACCCAGCCGACCAACCCGACCGCCGACTCCATGCCGAAGACCGAGGAACCGACGATGCCCGCTCCCGACGAACTCGTGATCGTGCCGCACACCCACTGGGATCGCGAGTGGTACGAGCCGCACGACGTGTTCCGGCTGCGGCTCGTGCACATGCTCGACCGGCTGCTCACGACGCTCGAGCAGAACCCCGACTTCCGGTTCACCCTCGACGGACAGGCCGCCGCCGTCGACGACTACCTCGAGATCCGGCCCGAGCAGCGCGAACGGGTCGCGGCGGCGGTCGAACGCGGGCAGCTCGCGATCGGCCCGTTCCTGATCCTGCTCGACGAGTTCCTCTGCGACGGCGAGACCATCGTGCGCAACCTCGAGCTCGGTCTGAAGTCGAGCCGTCGCATCGGGCCCGAGATGCGGGTCGGGTACCTGCCCGACATGTTCGGGCACGCGGCGCAGATGCCGCAGCTGCTGCGCGGGTTCGGCATCCGGCACGCGGCACTCTGGCGCGGTGTGCCCGCGCGCGTCGACCGGCACGCGTTCGCCTGGCGCTCGCCCGACGGGTCGGTCGTGCGCACCGAGTACCTGCTCGACGGGTACGGCAACGCGCTCGACCTGTTCGCCCTGCCCGGCCAGCTCGAACAGCTCGTCGCCGAGTACGGCCGGTCGATCGCGAGCTGGTACGGCGCCGACCCCATCCTCGGCATGCTCGGCACCGACCACAGCGCGCCGCCCGCCGACCTGATGGACGTCGTCGGCGCCGCGACCGAGGCGGGCATCGCGACCCGGCTGTCGGTCGACACGATCGAGGGGTACGTACGCCGGGTGGCGTCCGAGTGGGACGCCGGCGACGACACCGCGCTCGACGGGTGGCCCGCGGTCGACGGCGAGCTGCGCTCGCACGCACGCGGCAACCTGCTGCCCGGCGTCTTCTCGATCCGCACGAACCTGAAGCGTGCGATGGCCGACGCCGAGCGCCGGCTCTTGGTCGCCGAACGGCTCGACGCCGCATTCGGCGCCGACGACCACCGCGCGTTCTTCGACACCGCGTGGTACCGCCTGGTGGAGTCGACCGCCCACGACTCGGTCACCGGATGCGGGGTCGACGCCACCGCCGACGAGGTCGAGAACCGGCTCGTGACCGCGGCGCACGTCGCGCGCGGCGTCGTGCTGCGCACCATGGAGCGGCTCGCGGCCGCGGTGCCGCCCGAGCGGTTCGTCGTCGCCAATCCCGCCGGGTTCGCGCGTCGCGCCCACGTCGAGGTGCGGCTCGACGACCCCGCGCGACGCGAGCTCGGTTCGGGCGTGCAGCTGCTCGACGGGTTCCCCGAGGTGCTCGGCGACGAGGTCATGCGCACCTCCGATCTGCGCCGGCTCCTGGCCCGCATCCACGGGCGCGAACTGTTCGGCCAGCTCATCAACGACTGGCGGTTCACCGACGAGGGCCTGCGGTTCGACGTCGCCGAGGCGCCGGTGGGCGAGTTCGACCTCGCCGCGTTCGTCGTCGAGTTGGAGCGACGCATCGCGAGTGACCCCGACGACGCACGCACCTGGCGGGTCGAGATCATCGCGGCGCCCCGGCGGCGGGCGATCGTCGGGGTCGACGTCGGCGGCCTCGCCGCGGTCGAGGTCGACCCCGCGACGGCGACCTCGCTCGGGCATACGGGAGGCGACGTCGTGCGGGTCGGCGCCGACGGGCGGACGCTCGCGAACGCGTCGCTCGCGGTCGTCGTCGGCGAGACCGGCTCGGTGCGCATCGAGACGGCGGGCGGCGCGGGCGGCGAGCGCACCGTGCTCGAGGACGCGCTGCGACTCGTCGACGAGGGCGACCGCGGCGACTCGTACAACTACGGCCCGATGGCCGCCGGCACCGTCGTCGACACCCCCGACGCGGTCGAGATCACGGTGCTCGAGTCGGGGCCGATTCGCGGCCGGGTGCTCGTGCGGCGGCGCTACACCCTGCCCGCCTCGATCGATGCGATCGACCCCGACCGCCGCGTTGCGGCGCAGGTGCCGCTCGACGTCGACACCGTGCTCGAGCTGCGCGAGGGCGAGCCGATGCTGCGCGTCACGGTCGAGTTCACGAACCTCGCCGCCGACCACCGCATGCGGCTGCTCGTACCGACCGGCGCGAGCGAGCTTCCGACCTCGGCGGCGGCCGGCCAGTACGCGGTGACCGAGCGCGGGCGATCCGGTGAGGGCGGCTGGGGCGAGTTCCCCCTGCCGACGTTCCCGGCCGCCCGGTTCGCCGCGGCCGGGGCGGCGACCCTCCTCGTCACGAAGCACTCCGAGTACGAGCTCGTCGCCGACGAGGCATCCGGCCAGGACGCCCTGGCCCTCACCCTCGTGCGCTCGGTGGGCCTCATGAGCGTGAACATCCATCCCCTTCGCGACGAGCCCGCCGGGGCGCAGTTCCCGGTGCCCGGCGCGCAGTACCTCGGGGCTCGCGTGCGCACCGAATTCGCGGTGCTGCCGTCGCCCGATGGCTGGGCTGCGGCCGACGCGCCGCGCTGGGCCGAGCTGCTGCGCAGCGAGCCCGAGGTCGCGCGCGGCACGCGCGGCGGGCCGGCGGTGGTCGGCGGCGTCGCGGGCGCGGGCGGTGCGGCCGACGCGGCAGGGCTTCCGGATGTCTCGGTGCTCGAGGTCGGCGGATCGGTCGTGCTCGAGTCGTTCCGACGGGTCGAGGCAGCCGACGGCACGGGTGCGCTGGAGGCGCGGTTCGTGAACTACGGCACCTCGCCCGCGCGGCTCGCCGCCGTGGCATCCGGAACCTGGGATCGCACCGATCTGACCGGGCGCGTCATCGAGCGTGATGTGGATCTCGCCGGGTTCATGATGGGTCCGGCGCGGATCGAGACGTTCCGCAGCCGCGGGAGCGCCCCAGATCGGGGGTGAGTGGGCGGTCGCGGTACTCCGCAGCCCGCCCACCCGTCTACTGTCACCACATTCGGACATTCTGGAGGCCACATGGCACAGCTCCCCGAGCAGCGGCTCCCCGTCGAGCTGTTCCTCGACCTCGACCGCTCGGGCCCGGTGCCGCTGTACTACCAGGTGGCGCAGCGCCTCGAGCAGGCGATCCGCGACGAGACCCTGCCGGCCGGTGCGCGCCTCGAGAACGAGGTCGCGCTCGCGAGCCGGCTGGGGCTGTCGCGGCCGACGATCCGCCGGGCCATCCAAGACCTCGTCGACCAGGGCCTGCTGGTGCGGCGCCGCGGCATCGGCACCCAGGTCGTGCACGGCCGGGTCACCCGCAACGTCGAGCTGACCAGCCTCTACGAAGACCTCGAACGCGCCGGGCAGGAGCCGACGACCACCGTGCTCGACGTCGCGTCCGCGACCGCCGACGAGCGGGTCGCCGAGGCGCTGGGCGTGCCGGTCGGCAGCCCGACGCTGCACATCCGCCGCCTGCGGTTCGCCGACGGCGTGCCGCTCGCGATCCTCGACAACGTACTGCCCGCCGCCTACGCCGACCTCGAGCGCGACGACCTCGAACGGCACGGGCTCTACCAACTGCTGCGCGCCCGAGGCGTCACGATGCGCGTCGCCAAACAGCGCATCGGCGCACGCGCCGCGACCGCGCAGGAGGCCGACCTGCTCGACCTGCGCCGCGGCGCGGCGATCCTCACGATGTCGCGCACCGCGTTCGACAACGCCGGCGTGGCCGTCGAGTACGGCCAGCACTGCTACCGCCCCGACCGCTACGCGTTCGAGGTGACGCTGGTGGAGCGGTAGGGGGTCTTCCCGACCCCGCTGCACCCGACCCGCGCAGCGCGGGGTGCGCGCGGCGCGCGGTGCGCGCGGCGCGCGGTGCGCGTCAGTCGTAGTGATCCGATGGATCCGCTGACGTCGTTGCGTGCACGATGGCTCGGGCGATGCGAGCGACTTCTTCGGGATCGTCACTCAGGTTCAGCGTCACGATGCGGAGGTATCCGCGCGCGGCCGGCGTCGCGAACGCGCGGCTTCCGGCGCCGACGAGGATGCCTTCGGCTGCGAGTCGAAGAAGTGCCCGCTGCTCATCGGCCACAGGAACCCACGCGACGTGACCCTCGGGGCCCCGTGAAGCCTCGAGCCCCTGGGCGCGGAGCGCGGCGATGAGTGACTCGCCTCGAGCGCTGTACGCCTGAGCGGCCGTCGCGAGCTTGCGTTTCGCGTTCGGGTCGTCGATGAGGTGGCTGAGCGCGTCCTGCAGGATACGACTGGTTGCGGCGACTCCGTGACTCCGGGCATCCGCGATGCGAGTGAGAAGCCGCTCCGGCCCTCCGATCACTGAAGTTCGGAGGTCGGGCCCATAGCTTCGACAGTACGTCCTCACGTGCACGACCTGCTCTGGGAGCGTCCGGCCGAAGGTTGCCACGTCGCGGCGGGCCAGCGGCCCGACCGAGTCATCCTCGACGATCACGGTGTCCGCGGAAGCCAGCAGCGACCCGAGTTCGTCAACGCGGGACGAAGAAGGATGCCCCGAGAGGGCGAATGGCGCGTGCACCTGGAACACGTAGACACGCGCCCCGGCGTCCAACGCGATGCGCAACGACCCGGGTACGGGCCCCTGTTCGTCGAGTTCGACTCCGATGAGTCGTCGTCCGAGCGCTGCGAGGCGCTGGAGCAATCCCGGCTGCGTGGGTTCGTCCAACGCGACCAGATCACCGGGTTCGGTGTTGGCGACGATGGAGAGCAGCACGGCTTCGGCGCCGCCACCCGAGGCGAGGAAGGATTCGGCCTCGAAGGGCCACGTGGGTTGGGCGGAGGAGAGCAGCCGGGGCGTGATGGGTTCTCGCGTCGGCGCGTTGAGGGCGGGGTCGGTCAGCGCGGATTCGAGTGCGTCGCGGAGATCGGGAAGCAGGTACCGGTCCGCGTGAAGCAGGGAGAGATCGGTCAGCACCGGCCTGGATTCCACGACCGCTGGAGCCCGACCCGGCGCAGTCGCGGGATCCACCACGAACGAACCGCCGCGACGTCTGGTCTCGATCACGCCGCGATCCCGAAGGACTCGCCATGCGGAGCTCACGGTGCGAAAGCTCAACCCGCTCGAGTCCGTGATGGATCGGATCGTCGGCAATCGCGATCCTGGCGGCAACTGCCCTGAGTCGACGTGGCGCAGGATGAGCTCCACGACATCCTCGGAACTCGTGGCGCCACGCAGCGGCGGGAACCCGCTGGCGGAGGTGTCGAAGTCGATGGTGTGAGACATGTGCAACAAACTCTAATTGTTACCGTGCCTACGAGCGATATGTTTTCGATTGCGGGCGACGAACGGGGGACACGAGAGGCCCGGCTCGCGCTGCTGCAGCGCGTGCCGGGCCACCCTGGTACTACTTGGCTTCAGCCGTTTCGACGGTCGGTCGACCATCGGCGACCCAGGCGCGGAAGCCGCCGTCGATGTGCTTCGCTCGCACGCCCCGTTCGACCAGGGCCCCGACGACGGGATCCGATCCGAAGGGCGAATTGCAGTACACGACGACCTCGCGCGCCGGGTTCTCAGCCAGGAGCTTGCTGAGCTCGCTCGCCGGCTGGAGGAGTTCCTCGAGGTCGCGCCGATCGACGATCACCGAACTCTCGATGGTGCCGGTCGGGTTCGGCGGGTGATCGTGGTTGTGGTGACGCCCTGCGTGCGGGTCGTGGCCCGACGAACTGGGGCGGACGTCGAGGAACAGTGCCCCAGCGTGCAGCAACTCCTCCGCTTCCGCTGTCGAGACGAGTTGTTCCGTGTTGACAAGGACCTTGTCGGCCATCGTGCTTCCTTTCACTGTTGGGTCGGGATCGGGGGAGGGGGGATTCGGTAGCGCTCGCGGAGTGTCGTGCCCGCCCTCAGGCGGTCATGGATGCCACGTCGTTCGAGTTCGGGCAGGAGCAGATCGATGACATCCTCGGCACCGCCCTGCAGGAGTTCGGGAGTCAGGTTGACCCCGTCGACCGCTCCGGCTTCGAACCAGGTCTGCAGGGTGTCTGCGACATCCGCCGCATCTCCGATCAATCGCGTCTCGCTGTCCTCTCGCTCCGACCCGAGGATGCGCGCGAGTTCGCGAATCGTCGGCGGGCGATGTGTTGCGATCACGGCGTGCGTCCGCTCGACGAACGATCGATAGCCCTGAGATTCGGCGGGATCGGGGAGCTCGGGGATGGGCCCATCGGGGTCGTATCCGCGCAGATCGATCCCCTGGATGAGTGCGAGGTTGCCCAACACGCTGCGGTAATCGACGAGCCCGTCGAGCTCTCGGGCGGTTCTCTCCGCTTGCGCGCGATTCGGGCCGACGATGACGCGGAACGAGGCGAACACGGCAACGGAATCCTCGCCGCGGCCTGCGAGGAGTGCGCGGCGTCGGATGTCATCGCGGAAGGCGATCGCGTCGCTCAGCGTCCGCGGCGACGCGTACACGCCGTCCGCATGCCTGGCACCCAGTTCCCGGCCCGCGTCGGACATGCCGGCCTGGAACACGAGTGGCGCGCCCTGCGGGCTGCGGAGTGAGTTCAGGGGCCCCGCGACGCGGAAGTGGGCACCCGAGTGATCGAGCGATCTCACCGATCTGCGATCCCAGAACCGGCCGTTCTCCTGATCGAGGACGAGTGCTTCGGCAGCCCAGCTGCCCCAGAGCCCGCGTACGACATCGATGAACTCCGCCGCCCGCTCGTATCTCTCGTCGTGTGCGGGCAGTTCGTCGAGGCCGAAGTTCGGGGCCGCTCCGGGCGACCCGCTGGTCACGGCGTTCCACGCCGCTCGCCCCGCGCTGATGTGGTCCAGTGACAGGACTTGTCGGGCCAGGACGAAGGGGTCGGAGAATGTCGTCGAGATCGTCCCGATGAGTCCGAGTTCGGTGGTGACCGCGGCGATGGCCCCGAGCAGGGTGAGCGGTTCGAAGACGGCCGGGGGCGTTCCCTCATCGTCGACGGCGACCAGCTTGTCGGCGAAGAAGAACGCGTCGACCCCGCCGCGGTCGGCCCGAACTGCCAGCCGCAGCAGCGCGGCGATGTCGTTGACCTGACGCGGGTCGGTTCGAGGGTGCTTCCACGCTGCAGTGTGCCCGCCTGCAGGCTTGATGTTCAGATTCACCCCGAGTCGTCGCTCGTGTGTCGGCATGACCCCTCGTTCCGTTTCGGCGAGGTGGGAGGTCCCCTCGCGCTTCGATCTCACTCGGAACATACTGCGGATCAAAACCGGCCCAAGGGGCGGAACATAGTCGGACGTAATACGCAGACATAGACGGAAATACGAATGTGATCCGCCCTTGACCGAGCTACCGTCGGGTTCCTCACGAGGTGCGGCATCGCCGTCTTGGCCGATGACACCGCGGAGGGAACCAGGAGGCGAACGTGCTGTGGACTGCCCGCTCAAGCGGCACTGCCCAAATCGAGCCTGCGCTCGTCGGCTCGAGGATCGAGCCGTCGGGTGCCGAGCGGTCAGGTGACCGCGTCGTCGAGCGAGAACCCGACCGCGTCGTCGAGCGAGAACCCGACCGCGTGGGCGAGGACCCAGCACCCTCGGCGAGGAATCCCCCTCGATCGGCACTTTCGCACCGCACTCCGGTCTCGGAGGGAAAGCTGCGATGGGCTCGCCGCCATCCTCGCACCACGATCGTCGCGGGCGGCGTCGTCGCGATCCTGGCGCTCCTCTGGGCGACATCGGTTGGAGCAAGCGACGCCAGCATCGTGGACGTCGCCCGATCCATCTGGTTGGTCCTCACCGGCGCCGAGGCACCCGAGCCGTATATCGGGGCGCACAACGTCATCATGCAGCTCCGAATCCCGAGAACGCTGCTCGCCTTCCTCGCGGGCGCCGTGCTGACGGTGGCGGGGATCGTGCTGCAAGGTCTCCTCCGCAACGATCTGGTCAGCCCGTACACACTCGGTGTATCGCCGGCCGCGGCATTCGGCGCCTCGCTCGTCATCCTCCTCGCGCGAGACTCGGCGGCCGGTACCGACTGGCTGATCACGCTCTCTGCAATCTTCTTCGCCCTGCTGGCATCCGTACTCGTGCTCTCGCTGGGAGCGGTGCGAAAGATGGCCATCGTCACGCTCGTGCTGCTCGGTATCGCGTTCACCCAGCTCTTCGACGCGTTCACCGACACCTTCAAGCTCATCGCCGACGAGAACACCCTGTCGGAGATCGTGCACTGGGCCTACGGATCGGTGAACGGGGCGAGCTGGGGGCAGGTGGCGATCGTCGGCGTCGCGCTTCTGTTCGGATTCCCCTACTTCCAGGGGCACGCGAAGCGGTTGAACGCCATCGCGTTCGTCGGTGACGACACGGCGACGAGCCTGGGCGTCAACGTTCCGGTGCTCCGCGGCCTTCACATCGGCATCGCCGTCGTCCTGACCGCGATCGTCGTCTCGTTCGTGGGAGTCGTGGGCTTCATCGGACTGGTCGGGCCGCACATCGCACGGTTCATCATCGGCTCCGACCACCGATACCTGTACGTATTCGGAGTCATCGTGGGGGGCACGCTCCTGGTCGCCGCGGACGTCGTCGGCAAGGTGATCATGCCGCCGACGATCATCCCGCTGGGCATCGTGATCGCGTTCATCGGGGTCCCGCTCTTCCTGCACCTCGTCATCCGTGGAGGGGGTGCGCGGTCATGACGCTCGCGGTCCACAACGTGTCGTTCGGCTACCGGAAGAACTGGGTTCTCACGGATGTGAGCCTGACCGTCGAACCCGGTCGGCTCCACGCTCTGCTCGGACCGAACGGATCCGGCAAATCCACGCTGTCCAAGGTCATCACGGGTGTGCATCGCCCCGCCCGCGGACACGTCTCGTGGCAGGGCGAGGATCTGCGCCGACTCGACCGCAACACTCGCGCGAAGCTCTTGGCGTACGTCCCCCAGAGTGTGTCCCAATCGTTCGAGCTCACCGTTCGCGAGGCCGTCCTCCTCGGTCGCACACCGCACTTCTCCTACCGCCCCTCGACAGAGGACTGGACGATCGTCGACCGTGCGATCGAAGACCTCGGGCTCGGCGAGCTCGCCTCGCGCGACACCGCAGCGTTGTCGGGCGGGCAGGCGCAACGGGTCGGCATCGCTCGTGCGATTGCGCAGCAGAGCAAGGCACTCCTCCTCGACGAGCCGACCAGCGCGCTCGACCTTCGGTATCAGGTGCAGACCTTGGAGAAGATCCGCGAGCTGACCCGCAACCGGGGTGTCGGTGCACTGGTGGCGATCCACGACCTCACCCTCGCGGCGGCTTTCAGCGACACCGTCACCCTGCTCGACCGCGGACGCGTGTTCTCGACCGGTCGGCCCGCCGAGGTATTGACCGAGGCCGCGATCGAGCGCGTCTACGGACTCGAGGTCGAGGTCTTCGACCGCCGAGGTCGTCTGCACATCGATCCGGTGCTGTCCGAGAGAAGCTCCGCGGCGACGGCTGCCTGACGAAGGCACACCCCGATCTGCAGAGATCACCCACCCGCACAACAACACGTCTGGAGAATCAGCATGGCAATCAAGAAATGGATCCCATGGGCCGGCGGAATCGCCGTTGCCGCAGTGGTCATCGGCGTCGGCACGGCCCTCGTGGTGAATCAGAACGCCCGCGATGGGGCACAAGCCGCCGCCGGCCCGATCGAGACCGACGCGATTACGATCTCGGACATCCAAGGGAGAGAGTTCACCTTCGATGAGCGCCCGGAACGAATCGCCGCGTACCTGAGTTCCAGTGTCGAGCTGCTGCTGGCACTCGGTCTCGCCGACAAGGTCGTGGCAATCGACGAGACCTCCAAAGCACGTCTCAGCTACACCGACGCATTCGACGATGTCGTGACCGCCGGGGTCAGCTCTGCGGAGATCGACTACGAGGCCCTGGTCGCAGCGGATCCCGACGTGGTGTTCGTGCCCGAGGGCACCGCCGTCGACGAGGCCGCGGCGCAGCTCGAGCCGTTCGACATCCCCGTCGTCGTGCTGACCGTCTGGCACACCGCAGAGTGGGAGCACAACCTCGACCTGCTCGGTGAGCTCTTCGGCGTGCAGGAGCGGGCCGCTGACGCCAAGGCGCTGACCGACCGGGTTTCCGAACTGCTCGGTCGCCTCGACGGCGTCGAGCCGGTCAGCATCTACTACGAGAGTGACGTCGACTACAGCACGCGGGCGGGGAACACGCCGCACAATGCGCAGCTCGTGCAGGGCGGCTTCGACAGCATCGCCGCCGACCTCACGACGAACGACATCGATCCCGAGTTCATCCTCTCGGAGAACCCCGAGTTCATCACCCGTCAGCTCGGTGATCAGAACTTCACGCCGTCCTCGCCGGAGGCTGCGGATGCGCTGTTCGAGGGACTCCTGAGCCGCCCCGGTTGGAGCGATCTCGCCGCAGTCAAGCAGGGGAACGTCATCGTCTACGACACGTGGCCACTCGTGACTGCGGGCTGGAACTTCGCCCCGCTCTACTACGCGAAGTGGTCGCACCCTGAACTCTTCGAGGACGTCGAGCCCAGTGCGCTGGTGGAGGAGTGGACGACCGAGTTCCTCGGCGTCGACTATCCGGGCGACGAGGAGTACATCCACACCCTCGACGAGTACCTCACCCGCTAGCGAGCAGAGCCGCGCGCGCGGCGCGCGCGGCGCGCGGCGCGCGGCGCGGGGCCGGACGCCGCGCGGGAGGCGACCACCCGGGGTCACCCCAGCAGCGGCCGCTGCCGACCCCGCTCCTCGTCGTACCGCTCGCGCGCCGCGCGCGCGTTGTCGAGCTCGGATACCTCGGCGGGCGGCACCTCCCACCAGCCCTCGCCGTCGGGTGCGTCGGGCAACGGGTCGACCTCGACGTGGATGACGGTCGAGCGCGTCGAGGCCTTCGCGGCTCGCACGGCCTCGGTCAGCCGGGCGGTGACCTCGGGGCCCGGCCGCACGTCGATGACGTCGACCCCGTAGCTGCGGGCGTTCGCCGCGAGGTCGATGGCGGGCGGCTCGGCCGCGCGCAGATCGGGCGCGGTCGGGTCGACGAGGCCGTACCAGGTGCCGAACCGGTCGGTGCCCACACTCTCCGACAGCCGGCCGATCGACGCGTAGCCGTGGTTCTGCACGATCACGACGATGAGCTTGATTCCCTCGGCGACCGCGGTCACGAGCTCGGAGTGCAGCATGAGATACGAGCCGTCGCCGACGAGCACGATCACGTCGCGGTCGTCGCCGGCGGCGAGCAGCCCGCGCTTGGCTCCGAGCCCGCCGGCGATCTCGTACCCCATCGTGGAGAAGGCGTACTCGACGTGGTAGCCGAGCGGGTCGCGCACCCGCCACAGCTTGTGCAGGTCGCCGGGCAGGGAGCCGGCGGCCTGCACGAGCACATCGCGGGGGTCGGATGCCTCGTGCACGGCGCCGATCACCTCGGCCTGCGTCGGCAGTTCGCGCCCGGTCGCGGCGAGGGCGGTGTCGACCATCGTGTTCCACGTGGAACGCTCGCGGTCGATGCGCTCGGCGTACGCGGCGTCGACCCGGTACCGCGACAGACCCTCGGCGAACGCGTCCAGCGCTTCGCGGGCGTCGGCGAGCACCGGCAGGCGGCTGCCGTGCTTGAACGCGTCGACCGCGGCGACGTTGACGTTCACGAATCGCACCTCGGGATTCCGGAACACCGTGCGGCTCGCGGTGGTGAAGTCGCTCCATCGGGTGCCGATGCCGATCACGACGTCGGCGTCGGCCGCGAGCCGGTTCGCCGCGGTCGACCCGGTGGCGCCGATGCCGCCGAGGTACTGCGGGTGATCCCACGGCAGGGCGCCGCCGCCGGCCTGGGTGGTCGCGACCGGGACGCCGGTCTGTTCGGCGAGGCGGCGCAGCACGTCTTCGGCGCCCGAGTAGAGCACGCCGCCACCGGCGACGATGAGCGGATGCTCCGCACCGGCGATCGCCGCGAGCGCGCGATCGAGCTGCCTACGCTGGGGAAGCGGCCGCGACAGGTGCCAGTCGCGTTCGGCGAGGAACTCGACCGGTACGTCGAGCGCCTCGGCCTGCACGTCCTCGGGCAGCGCGATGGTGACCGCGCCGGTGTCGGCGGGATCGGTGAGCACCCGCATCGCGCCGAGCGCGATCGAGAAGAGCTGCTCGGGCCGGTCGACGCGGTCGAAGAACCGCGAGAGCGGCCGGAACGCGTCCGTCACCTGGATGCCCGGATCGTGCGGATGCTCCAGCCCCTGCAGCACCGGGTCGGCGCTGCGCGAGGCGAACACGTCACTGGGCAGCAGCAGCGCCGGCAGTCGGTTCGACGTCGCGAGGGCGGCCCCGGTCAGCATGTTCGCCGAGCCCGGCCCCACCGACGCCGTGGTCGCGAGCGTCGCCAGCCGCCGATGCATCCGCGCGAACCCGACCGCCTGGTGCACCAGCGCCTGCTCGTTGCGTCCCTGCCGGAACGGCAGCAGGCCCGGCTCCAGCAGGTGCGCCTGCCGCAGCGCCTGACCGAGCCCCGCGACGTTGCCGTGGCCGAAGATGCCGAGCACGCCCGGCACGGTGCGTTCGCGGTGGTCGCCGTCGACCGTGTACTGGTTGGCGAGGAACGCCACCAGCGCCTGGGCGACGGTCATACGGCGGGTGCGGGTCATCCGTTGTTCCCTTCGTCTGCGCGGTGCGGCGCGCCCGACGTGCCCGTCCTGGTCGAGCCGTAGGGCAGCCGCGGGTCGATACCCTGCGCGGGCCAGCCGTCGCGGACCCACGCCTGCGTCGGATCGTCGCTGATCAGCCAGGCGCGCTCGGCGCCCGGGCCGGCCATCACGTTCAGGTAGTACAGGTCGGCACCGGGCGCCGCGGCGGCCGGCCCGTGATAGCCGAACGGCACGAGCGCGACATCGCCGGTGCGCACGAGCGCGCGCGTCTCGATCTCGCCGGCCGGCGACGAGGACGTCGCGAAGAAGCCGACCGGGTCGGCGTCGCTCCGAGGCATCCGATCGCGCTCGACCGCCGTCGCGAACCAGTAGATCTCTTCGAGCCGGGTCTCGCGCCCGGGCAGCTCCTCGTCGTGCTTGTGCGCCGGATGGCTCGACCAGCACCCGGCCGGAGTGATCACCTCGCACGCGATGATGCGGTCGGCGGCCAGCACGCCGGGCGTGCCGAAGTTGTGCACCTGACGGCTGGATGCTCCGCCGCCGCGCAGTTCGACCGGCACGTCGGCCGCCGCGATGCGACGCAGCGGATGCCTCGTGGTCGCGCGCGCCTCGGCGACGGCGACGCTGCCCGTGCCGGTGAGGACGGCCGCAGTGCCGACCGGCAGATAGCAGGTGTCGGTCGGGCCTTCGAAGACGGTCGCGCGGCCCGCGAGGTCGATGGTCCGGCCCGGGCCGGCGTCGGCACCCTCGACCTCGACCGTGCACGATCCCGCGAGCGGGATCACGATCCGCTCCACCGGCCCGGACTCGAGCGCGAGCCGCCGCCCTCCGTCGAGCCGGCCGACACGCAACCCCGTCCACCGCCAGCCGTCGACGCCGTCGCCGACGACCGCGTCCCATCCGTCGCGAGCGAGCGTGCCGCGAGGGTGGAACCACTCGTTGAGCCGAGCCGTCATCGCCGTGCATCCGCGATCGCCGGGCGGACCATCCGGGCGGCCTGGTCGACCGCCGCCGCCACGTCGCCGCCGGGCGGGGCGAGCAGGTTGCGCCCGACCACGAGTCCGCGCACGCCGGGCAGCGAGAGCGCGTGCTCCCAGCTCGAGTACGCCGCATCGGGGTCGTCGGCGCGATCGCCGCCCAGCAGCAGCGTGGGCAGCGTGGTCGCCGCCATCACCCGCTCCATGTCGGGCACGACGGGCAGCTTCATCCAGCTGTACGCCGACGATGTGCCGAGCGCGGCCGCGATACCGACGGCGGTGATGACCGCATCGGCGGTGAGGTCGTTCTCGACGACGCCGCCCCGGGTGCGGCTCATGAACGGCTCGAGCATGATCGGCACCTCCGCCGCGGCCGCGGCGCTGACCGCCGCGGCCGTCGCCTCGAGCGTGACGACGGTCGCCGGGTCGCGCAGGTCGATGCGCAGCAGGCACTTGGCGAAATCGAGGCGATCGCGCACGATGGCCGGCACGTCGTACGCCGTGTACCGGTCGTCGAGCTCGAAGACCGCCCCTCGCAGTCCGCCGCGATTCATCGACCCCGCGGCGACCTTGCCGTCGAGCACGCCGAGCAGCGCGAGGTCGTCGATGACGTCGGGCGTTCCGAGCACGCCGTCGACGCCGGGCCGGCTGAGCGCGAGGGCGAGCCGGTCGAGCATGCGGATGCGGTCGGCCATCGCCATCGGGTCGCCGCCGATGCCGAGCGCGCCGCGGGCCGGATGGTCGGCTGCGATGAGGAACAGCCGTCCATCGTCGCCGAGCAGCGGGCGGCGGGTGCGGGCGGCGTGCGCGGCGGCGACCGCGGCGGGTTCGGAGGCCCGGATGCGGCGGATCTCGGCGTAGCCGTCGGGGTGGAGGAACCAGTCGTCAGTGCTCGGCATCGGTCCCCCTGGAGGTGGTCATGGCAGGCGCGGCGGATGCGGCGGCCCGATCGGCGAGGAATGCGTCGACCTCGTCGGTCGACGGCATCTCCGTCGAGCACTCGAGGCGGGTGGCGACGATCGCCCCCGCGGCGTTCGCGAACCGGATGATGCGCTCGAGCGGCCACCCCGCGAGGAGCCCGTGGCAGAGCGCGCCGCCGAAGCCGTCGCCCGCGCCGAGCCCGTTCACCACGTCGACCGGCATCGCGGGGGAGTGCACGGTCTCGTCGCGCGTCGCGGCGAGCACGCCGTCGGGGCCGAGCTTCACGACCGCGAGCTCGATGCCGCGGTCGAGGAGCGCTCGTGCGGCGCGCTCGGGGTCGCGTTCGCCGGTCGCGACCTCGCACTCCTCGAGGTTGCCGACCGTGACGGTGACCTCGTCGAGGGCTCGGTCGACCTCGCGACGGGCCGAGTCGGGCGACGACCAGAACATCGGCCGGTAGTCGAGATCGAGCACGGTGAACCGACGGCGCTCGCGGATCTCCCACGCCCGGTGGTGCGCAGCACGGCTGGGCTCCTCGCTGAGCCCGGTGACCGTCGACCAGTGGATGCGCGCGCCGCGTACGGCCTCGACCGGAACCTCATCGGGTTCGATCTCCAGGTCGGGCGCCTTCGGGCGCCGGTAGAACGTGAGCGGGAAGCGGTCGGGCGGGAACACCTCGCAGAAGGTGAGCGGGGTCTGCTGGTCGACGGATGTCCCGACGAACGCCGCGCTCACGCCGAGCCGCTCGAGCTCGCGCCGCAGGAATCGACCGAACGCATCGTCGCCGGTTCGGGTGAAGATCGCCGAGCGCAGCCCGTGGCGGGCGGCGGCGACCGCGACGTTCGCGGCGCTGCCGCCGAGCGACCGCGTGAACGTCTCCACCTCGTCGAGCGGGCGCTCGAGCTGGAGCGGATAGAGGTCGATGCCGATCCGGCCCATCGTGAGCACGTCCAGCGCAGCTGAGGTGGTCATACGTCGACGTGCACTCCCTCGTCTCGTCGCGTGGGTGCCAGTTTACACAGAATGTCCTTACAAACTATCCCGGGTCTTCCGCACATTCTCACCCACCCACAGCCCCGGGGACGCTCGTTGCCGCTCGCTCTCGCTCCGGGCGACCACACGCGACCCCGCCGACGGGGGCGGGGGACAGGGGACGGGGGACGGGGGACGCGGGCCGGGGGACGAAGGCGGGGAGACGGGGACAGGGGACGGGGGACAGGGGACAGGGGACGAGGGCCGGGGGTCGTCGGCGCGGCGCCCCGCCTACTCCCCGCTCGGGTGCGCCCCCGCACGGTCGATCACCCACGCCAGCGCGAACGCACGTTCGCGCCACGCGGCGTATCGCCCCGAGACACCGCCGTGCCCCGCGGCCATCTCGATCTTGAGCAGCGCGTCGGCGCCACCCTCGCGCAGCCGCGCGACCCACTTCGCCGGCTCGACGTAGAGCACGCGGGTGTCGTTCAGCGACGTGATGGCGAGGATGGGCGGGTAGTGGCTGCCGGCATCGGCGGTGTGCACGTTCTCGTACGGCGAGTAGCTCTTCATGTACGAGTAGACCTCGGCATCGTCGAGCGGGTTTCCCCACTCGTCCCACTCGATGACGGTGAGCGGCAGATCGGGGTCGAGGATCGAGGTGAGCGGGTCGACGAACGGCACCTCGGCGAGGACTCCTGAGAAGAGCCGAGGCGCGAGGTTCGCGACCGCGCCCATGAGCAGCCCCCCGGCCGAGCCGCCCTGGGCGACCAGTCGGTCGGGTGCCGACACGTCGAGTTCGATGAGCCGCTCGGCGCACGCGATGAAGTCGGTGAACGTGTGCTTCTTGCGCAGCTTCTTGCCGTCTTCGTACCAGTGCCGGCCGAGTTCGCCGCCGCCCCGCACGTGCGCGACGGCGTAGACCACGCCGCGGTCGAGCAGCGAGAGCCGCGGGATCGAGAACGACGGGTCGATCGAGTACTCGTACGACCCGTACCCGTACAGCAGGGTCGGCGCGGGCGTGCCCGGCACGACGAGGTCGGTGCGGTACACGAGCGAGATCGGCACGCGCGTGCCGTCGGGCGCGACCGCCCACTCGCGCCGCTGCGTGTACCTGCTCGGGTCGTAGTTGCCGAGCACCGGCTGCTGCTTGCGCACGATGCGCTCACCGGTCGCCACGACGATGTCGATCACGGTCGACGGGGTGGCGAAGCTCGTGTACCCGATTCGCAGGGTCGGCTGCTGCCAATCGGGGTTGGCGCCCACGCCGACGGCGAAGAGTTCCTCGTCGAACGCCAGTTCGTGCAGGGTGTCGTCGGGCGTGGCATCCGCTGGAAGCCCCTGCGGGGGCACCTTGGCGAGCGCGACCCGCGGCAGCCCGTCGCGCCGATACTCGAGGGCGACGAAGTCGCGGAACGCGTCGACGCCCTCGATCCTGACCGCGGGATCGTGGGGGAGGAGCATCCGTCTGGGCCCCTGCGGGTCGTCGGCCGCGACCGACACCAGCTCGAAGTTCACGGCGCCGTCGTTGTGGGTGATCAGCAGGCGGTCGCGCCCACCCGCGACGACATGCTCGACGTCGTACTCGACGCCCTCCTTGCGCGGCCAGACGACCGAGAACGCACCGGTCGGATCGGATGCCTCGAGCAGCCGCGTCTCGCTCGTGATGTTCGAGCCGGCCTCGATGACGAGGTACTTGCGCGACCGGGTGAGTCCGACGCCGAGCCAGAATCGCTCGTCGGGCTCGTGGAAGACCACGACATCGGCGGATGTCTCGGTGCCGACCTCGTGACGATGGATCGTGTCGGGCCGCCACGACTCGTCGACGGTCGCGTAGAAGACGTACCGCCCGCTCGGGTCGAAGATCGCGCCGCCCGCGGTGCCGGGGATCTCGTCGACGTACTCCCGCCCCGACCCGTCGATCGAGCGCAGCCGGATCGTGTACCGCTCGTCGCCCTCGACGTCGATGCCGTACAGCAGCGTCGACCCGTCGGCCGACACGTCGAAACTGCCGAGGGCGTAGAAGTCGTGCCCCTCGGCCTCGACGTTGTCGTCGAGCAGCACCTGCTCGCCGGGCAGCGGCGCGCCCGAGACATCCGTGTCCGGCGGCTCCCAGTCACCGGTCCCGCTCACCGGCACCCGGCAGTGGATGCCGTACTGCTGCCCCTCGACCGTGCGCGTGTAGTACCACCAGTCGCCCTCGCGGGTCGGCACCGAGAGGTCGGTCTCCTTCGTGCGCCGCTTGATCTCGTCGAACACCTGCTCGCGCAGCACCCCGAGGTGCTCGGTGCGCGCCATCGTGTACGCGTTCTCGGCGTGCAGGTGGGCCTGCACCTCGGGGTCGTCCTTCTCGCGCAGCCACTCGTACTCGTCGACGACGGTGTCGCCGTGGTGCTCGCGGGTGACTGGGACCTTCTTCGGCACGGGCGCGGTGTGCATTCCCCCACGCTACGCGCTCCCCACCTCTGTTGCTTTTCTCAGGCGAATCGGGCCCGAAACGCCGATCTGGCGGCGTGTGCCCCTGAGAACGGTGCGATTCGGGGCCGCGCATCCTGAAAAAAGTGAGCGAGCAGGAGGGGGCGTGTTTGCGCGAGCAATGGGCAGGAGTAAGGTAAGCCTTCGCTAAGCCCCAACCACTTTCTCCTGGGACATCCGTGCTCGCCACCTACCTGATCGGCCTCCGCGAAGGCCTCGAAGCCGGCCTCATCGTCGGCATCCTCGTCGCCTACCTCGGCAAACTCGGCCGGCGCGACCTGCTCGGCCGACTGTGGGTGGGCGTCGGCTTGGCGATCGCCGTCTCGCTCGGTGTCGGCGCACTCCTGACGTGGGGCCCGTACGCGCTCACGTTCCAGGCGCAGGAGATCCTCGGCGGCGTGCTCTCGATCATCGCGGTCGCGATGGTCACCTGGATGATCTTCTGGATGGGCAACCACGGCTCGAGCCTGTCGCGTGAGCTGCGAGGCCAGGTGGATGCCGCGGTCGATCGTTCCCGGTTCGCGATCGTGCTGCTCGGGGCGCTGAGCGTCGGCCGCGAGGGCGTCGAGACGGCACTCTTCGTGTGGGCCAACGTCGCCGGAGGCAGCGAGCCGATGCTGGCCACGCTCGGTGCGGTGCTCGGCATCGCCACCGCGATCGGGATCTCGTGGGGCCTCTCGAAGGGACTCGTGAAGTTCAACCTGTCGGTGTTCTTCACGTGGACCGGAGTGTTCCTCATCGTCGTCGCCGCGGGCGTGCTCGCCTACGGCATCGGCGACCTGCAGGAGGCATCCGTCATCCCCGGCTGGGGCGCACCCGCCTGGAGCCTGACCGGCATCGTGCAGCCGGGAAGCGTGCTCGACACCGTGCTCGGCGGCATCTTCAACTTCACGCCCGAGCCCACCTGGGCCCAGGTCATCGGCTGGGTCGCGTACGTCGCGATCACGCTCTCGCTCTACCTCTGGATGCTGCAGCGCCGCAACCGTTCCGCCGTCGCGGCCGCCACTCGACCGGCCTCGGTCGCGCCGGCGGCCGCAGCCGCACCGGCCGCCGTCGTCGCACCCTCCACCACCGAGATCAGGAGCACTCAATGACCCCACGCCGCACCCTCGTGGCCTCCGGCGCGGCCGCGGCCGCACTCGCCCTCATGCTGACCGGCTGCGTCGCCAAGAGCGATCTCGCCGAGGCGATCACGGTCGACATCACCGACGACGGATGCGCCGTCGCCACGCCGACCGCGACGGCCGGTGCCGTCACGTTCTCGCTCGCGAACAAGGGCACCGACGTGAACGAGTTCGAGATCCTCGCCGACGACCAGCTCCGCATCGTCGGCGAGAAGGAGAACGTGACGCCCGGGCAGACCGTGGACTTCACGGCGCAGCTCGAGCCGGGTACGTACTACACGGCGTGCAAGTTCCAGCAGGTCGGGGCGCCGGTCGGCCTCGCCGAGTTCACCGTCACCGGCGAGGCATCCGCCGTGTCGGCCGACGAGCAGGAGCTCGCCGACCAGGCCGTGACCGAGTACCTCGCCTACGTGCGGTCGCAGGTGAGCGAGCTGTTGCCGCAGGTCGAAGAGTTCGCCGCGGCCTACGCGTCGGGCGATGACGAGACCGCGCGGTCGCTGTTCGCGACCACCCGGGTGTCGTACGAGCGCATCGAGCCGACCGCCGAGGCGTTCGGCGACCTCGACCCGAAGATCGACTACCGCGAGGTCGACGCCGTCGCCGAGGGTCTCGACTGGACCGGCTTCCACCGCATCGAGAAGGACCTCTGGGCGCCGCAGCCCGGCGACCTCAACTCCGATGGCCAGGACGCGCTCGCCGACTGGACGCCGTCGACCCCCGAGCAGCGACAGGCCTTCGCCGACGGTTTGGTGGCGGATGTCACGGAGCTGCACGATCTCGTCACCGACCCGTCGTTCACGGTCTCGCTCGCCGACATCTCGAACGGCGCGATCGGCCTGCTCGACGAGGTCGCGAGCGGCAAGATCACCGGCGAAGAGGACTGGTGGAGCGGCACCGACCTCACCGACTTCGCCGCGAATGTGCAGGGCGCGGGCGTCGCGTTCGGTGCGGTGCAGGCGCTCGCCGAGTCGAAGGGGGCAGACGGCGAGGCGCTCGTCGCCTCGATCGAGGACGAGTTCGCGGCGCTCGAGGCCGCGCTCGCCGAGTACGGCTCGATCGACGCCGGGTTCGTCGACTACGCGACCCTCACCGACGCCGACAAGAAGTCGCTCTCGAACGCGGTCAATGCGCTCGCCGAACCGCTCTCGCAGCTGACCGCGACCGTGCTCGGCGTCTGACATGCGTTCCTCTCGCCGAGTGTTTCCGTTTGCACAGGGCGTTTCCGATGGAACGGAAACGGCCGGCGCGAACGGAAACACTCGACGGGGTGGGGACGGGGGTGGGGATGGGGACGTGGGTGGGGATGGGGACGGGGTGGAGGGGGGCGGCGTCAGCCGCCGCCAGTTGCTCGGGCTCTTCGGTGCCGGCGCGGCGGGTGCCGCGGTCGGCGCCGCCGGCGGAGCATCCGTCGCGACCGCCCTCGCGAACGCGAGCGCGGCCGGCGCGCCCGACCCGTCGCGCGCGTACGCCTTCCACGGCGCGCACCAGGCGGGCATCACCACGCCCGCGCAGGACCGCCTGCATTTCGCCGCATTCGACACGGATGCCTCGCTCGACCGCGACGGGCTCATCGGCCTGTTGACCGACTGGACGAACGCGGCCGCACGCCTCACGCAGGGCCTCGAGGTCGAGGAGGGCGGCGCGGTCGGCGGCAGCGACTACGCGCCGCCCGCCGACACCGGCGAGGCGCAGGGTTTGCCCGCGAGCGGGCTCACGATCACGTTCGGGTTCGGGTCGGGGCTGTTCGGCGCCGGCGACGGGGCATCCGACCGGTTCGGGCTCGCCGCCCGACGCCCGCCGCTGCTGGAGCCGCTGCCGCGCTTCCAGGGCGATGCGCTCGTGCCCGAACTGACCGGCGGCGACCTCTGCATCCAGGCCTGCGCCGACGACCCGCAGGTCGCGGTGCACGCGATCCGCAACCTGAGCCGCATCGCGTTCGGGCGCGCGACGCTGCGCTGGTCGCAGCTCGGATTCGGACGCACCTCGTCGACGTCGACCGCGCAGGCGACGCCGCGCAACCTGTTCGGCTTCAAGGACGGCACTGCGAACGTGAAGTCCGAAGAGCAGGCCGCCGTCGACGAGCACGTCTGGGTCGCGGCATCCGATGAACCGGCCTGGCTGGCCGGGGGCTCCTACCTGGTGGCGCGGCGCATCCGCATGATCATCGAGAACTGGGATCGCGTGCAGCTCGGCGAGCAGGAGCAACTCGTCGGCCGGTCGAAGGGTGCGGGCGCACCGCTGTCGGGCGGCACCGAGTTCACCGAGCCCGACTTCTCGGCCGAAGGCCCGACGGGTGCACCGCTCATCGCGCCGACCGCGCACGTCGCGCTCGCGCACCCGAGCGCGAACGGCGGCACGCGCATGCTGCGCCGCGGGTACAACTTCGTCGACGGCAACGATGCGCTGGGCCGCCTCGACGCCGGCTTGTTCTTCCTCTCGTACCAGCGCTCGCCGCAGCAGTTCATCGACGTGCAGCGCTCGCTCGCCGCCGACGGGCTGAACGAGTACCTCAGGCACGTCGGGTCGGCGATCTTCGCCGTTCCCGGGGGCATCGCCGAGGGCGAGTTCGTCGGCCAGGCGCTGTTCACCTGACCCCGCGCCGTTCACCTGACCCCGCGCCGTTCGCCTGACCCCGCGCCGTTCGCCTGACCCCGCGCCGTGTGCCCCCCTTGGGTGCGTTTCTCAGGAGATTCGGGCGGCAGGTCGCGTCGCCCACGGCGTGTCTTCCTGACAAACGCGCGATTCGGGGGTGCGGCTCCTGAAAAAAGCAAGGTGCGGGCGGTGCGGGCGGTGCGGGCGGTGCGGCTGCGGCGGCTCTGGACGGGATCGGGCCGGCGCGTTCAGCCGCGGCGCGTCTCGCGCACGATCCACTGGTCGCCGCCCTGGTGCAGCAGCACGCCGCGGACCCGCTCGCCATCGCGCTCGGCCTGCCAGGCGATCGGCGGCAGCTCGCCGTCGACGACGTCGGTGCCGGCGCTGAACGTCGGCCCCTCGTACCCGAGCTCGACGAGCGCGTCCTGGCGCTCACCCGTGTCCCACATGCTCGCCAGCGACCACCAGATCGCGACGCCGCCGAATGCCGCGACGATGAACGTCACGTAGCCCGCCTCGCGCATCGGCTTCATGCGCAGCCGCGTGCCGACGATCGACACCGCGATCGCGCCCACGAGCAGCACGATGGGGATCGCCAGCGGCCACGGGCTCCACGGTGCGAGCGTCACGATCTCGTCCATGCCCCTCGCCTCCGGCCTGCTACTGCGACTCGACCACGGCCCATCGATCGCCGCCGAGCCACTCGAGCGTGCCGGTCACCGATTCGCCGTCGAGCGTCGCGGTGAACTCGACGTCGCCGGGCGTCGTGCTGCCGACGATACCGGTACTGCCGGCGAACGTCGGGTCCTCGTACCCGAGCTCGACGAGGGCGTCGCGGCGCTGCGCCTGATCCCACGTGCCGCTGAGGAACGCCAGCAGCCCGATCAGCGCCAGCCCGCCGCCCACGAGCGCCACGATGCCGATGTCGCGAGCCCACCGCACCTCGCGCAGCACGCCGACGAAGACGAGCACGGCCCCGAGCACCATCGCGATCGCCGGGTACACGAGCGGCCACGGGTCCCACGGTTCGAGCGTGACGACGACGTCGTTCACCCGAGCCCGACCCGCTGCCAATCGAGGTTGATCTTGTCGCCGATGTACACGGTCTCGCCGAAGTCGTGGATCTGCGGGTTCATGCGCAGCAGTTGCTGCTGCGGCAGGTCGAACCGTTGTGCGATGTCGAAGAAGCTGTCGGCCTCGACCACGGTGTACAACACCGGCATGCCGGTGCCGTCGGTCTCGATCGGGCCGTTCGCACCGGGTACGGGCCCGTTGTCGTAGGCCGGGCCGGGCTCGTAGACCGGTGCGGGGTCGTTCGGCACGGGAGCCGGCGCGGGTTCGGGTGCGGGTTCTGCGACGGGAGGCGGCGTGGTCTCGACTGGCGCGGGCGTCGGCGTCGGCGTCGGCGTTGCCGTCACCGTCACCATCACGGTCTGCGCAGGCGGCTGGGCGGGCGCGGCGCAGCCGGCGAGCAGGGGCAGGACGACCACGGATGCCACGAGCGGCCAAGCCGATCGTGCAATGCCTCGTCGTGACATCCGACCTCCTTCTTCGAACCTCGTCCGCGTCAGCCTAGGGGCCCGACGGCCCCCAGGTCGAGGGTCGCGCGCACGACGTCGCGCACGCGCCCGAGCGCCGCGACGAGCTGGGCGTCGCCCACCGCGGCGTAGCCGATCACGAGCCCGCGGCGGGTGTCGGGCAGGTCGGGGTCGAGCGCGTAGTCCGACAGTCGCGCGACGGCGATGCCGCCGGTCTCGAGGGCCTGCACGGCCTGCGTCTCGGCGCCGGGGTCCGCTGGCGCGGACTCGGACGCGGACTCGGACTCGAACTCGAGCACGGCGTGCAGTCCGCCGGCGAGTGCGATGAGGCGCGTGCCGGGCAGCGCCTCGAGCGCGTCGATGACGAGCCGGCGCCGATGGGCGTAGTCGCGACGTGCAGCGGCGATGTGGCGGCGCAGCGCACCGGATTCGATGAGGGCGGCCATCGCGACCTGCACCGGCCCCGCGACCGGGGTGGCGATGTCGACGCGCGCCGACTCGACGGCGGCGCGCAGCGCCGCATCGGCGGGCAGCACGAGGTGCCCCAGCCGCAGCCGCGGCGTCAGCACCTTCGAGAAGCTGCCGACCAGCACGACCCGATCGGTGTCGAGCGACGCGAGCGCGGGCAGTGGCGCGCCGGTGTGCCGGAACTCGCTGTCGTAGTCGTCTTCGATCACGATCGCATCGTGTTCGCGCGCCCAGTCGAGCAGTGCGATCCGGTCGGCGATCGGCAGCCGCCCGCCGATCGGATACTGGTGGCTCGGCGTGACCATGACCGCGTCGAGCCGGCCGACGGCGCGCAGCGCCGCGACGTCGAGTCCGTCGACGCCGACGCGCAGCGGGAGGAGGGTTGCGCCGTGACGCTGAAGCGCCCTGCGCCCGCCGGGGTAGCCCGGGTCTTCGACGGCGATCCGCGGCGCGCGGCCGAGGCGGTCGCGCAGCGCGAGCGCGAGCAGCCCGAGTCCCTCGCTCGTGCCTCCGGTGATCACGACGTCGCGACCGGCGCAGGTGATGCCGCGCGCTTGGCGCAGGTGGTCGGCGAGCTGGTCGCGCAGGGCGGGCAGACCGAAGGGCGGCGGCGGGTCGGATGGCACGACGGATGCCGCGGCGGCACGCCAGGCGGCCCGCCACGCCCGCTGGTCGAGCCGGGCCGTCGAGGGGCGCCCCGGTGTGAGGTCGATGGCGGCGGCGCCATCCGCTGGTCGAGTCGGGAGCGCGGCGACCGTATCGTGACTCGGCGACCCGTCGACCAGGGCCGAGACTTCGTCGGCCGCTCGCCTCCCCGCCGAGGGCACCGCCGCGACCCGCGTCGCCGCGCCCTGCCGTTGCTCGAGGTATCCCTCGCCGGCGAGCTGGTCGTAGGCGGCGACGACCGAGCTCCGCGAGACGCCGAGTTCGGTCGCGAGCGACCGGGTCGAGGGCACGGGGTCGTCTGCGCGCAGGGCACCGGTGAGGATGCCGCGCCGCAGCGCCGCGACGAGCTGCGCGACGATCGGGCGCCCGCGGTCGAGGTCGATCGAGAGAAGTGGTCCGTCCATGTGCGTGAGGCGCACCATACCAGTGGGAGCCGGCGCCCAGGACGGGCACCGGCTCCCAGGAGGGGCGAACGGCTCAGTCGTTCAGGTCGACGTCCTTCGGCTCCTTCACGAGCGAGACGCCGATGAGCGAGATCACCGCGGCGACGGCGATGTAGACGCCGATGGTCCATGAGGCGTGGAACGAGTTCATGAGCGCCTCGGCGATCATCGGGGCGAACGCGCCGCCGAGGATGGCGCCGAGCGCGTACCCGATCGAGACGCCCGAGTACCGCACCTTCGCCGGGAACATCTCGGCGTACAGCGCCGCCTGCGGGCCGTACGAGAGCCCGAGCCCGAAGGTCATCACGAACAGCGCGACGAAGTACCAGACGATGTCCGCGGTGTCGATGAGGAACCACATCGGGATCGCCCACAGCGCGAGGAAGACGTATCCGATCTGGAACGTGCGCACCCGGCCGAGCCGGTCGGAGATCGCGCCGCCCCACAGCGTGAAGACGAGCCATCCGAACGATGCGAGCGTCGTGGCCAGCAGCACCGTCGGGCGGTCCATGCCGAGCGCCATGACCGCGTAGGTCGCGAAGTACGCGATGAGGAGGTATCCGGCCGCGTTGTTGGCGATGAAGATGACCGCGGTGAGTACGACCTGCTTGGTGTTGTGCTTGAACAGCTGGCCGAGCGGAGCCGACGACTCCTTCTTGCGCCGCTGCAGCTCTTGGAAGACGGGGCTCTCCTCGACCGAACGGCGAATCAGGTAGCCGACGAGGATGAGCACGATCGACAGCAGGAACGGCACGCGCCAGCCCCACGCGAGGAACGCCTCGGGGCTCATCGACGAGGTGAGCACCCACAGCGTGAAGGTGGCGAGGATCATGCCGACCGGCACGCCGATCTGCGGGTAGGCGCCGAAGAAGCCGCGCCGGCCCTTCGGTGCGTGCTCGACGGCCATGAGGGCCGCGCCGCCCCACTCGCCGCCCGCCGAGAAGCCCTGCAGGATGCGCAGGAAGACGAGCAGCAGCGGTGCCGCGATGCCGATCTGCGCATAGGTCGGCAGCAGGCCGATGAGCGAGGTCGACAGCCCCATCAGCACGAGCGTGAAGACGAGCATGCGCTTGCGGCCGAACTTGTCGCCGAGGTGGCCCGCCACGACGGCGCCGAGCGGGCGGAACAGGAACGAGATGCCGATCGTGGCGAACGAGATGATCTGGGCGAGGCCGGCGTTCGTCTCAGCCAGCGGTGCGAGGAACAGGGGCGCCAGCACGACACCGGCAGCCTGGGCGTAGATGAAGAAGTCGTACCACTCGATGGAGGTGCCGACGAGGGTCGATGCGAGGACCTTGCGTTCTTCGCGTTTGATCTGGGCTGGAGACAGCTCGAGCTGTGTCGTCGTTGACATAGGGGAACTCCGTTGTTCAGGTCGTGACCGGGGGACTCGGGCAACTTTACTGACCGATTGTTCGGTCAGGTCGTCCACTGTACCGAACAAGCCTCGTCCGCAACAGAGGTGGATGACTGGACTGCACGTTTGCAGCCGAACTGGACTCTTGCCCGAACCAGTGAGCGTCGAGACTTGCAGGCATGACGTTCACGAACGATGCCCCCGACCGACGCATCCGTCGTCTCGCCGACCGCCAGGTGACCGACCGCGCCCCGCTGTACCGCCTGCTCGACGACCAGCTCGTCGGTCACCTCGCCGCCGTCGCCGACGGCGTGCCGATCGTGGTGCCCATGGCCTACGCGCGCGTCGGCGACGACCTGCTGCTGCACGGCTCGACCGGCGGTGGATTCGCGCTGCGCGCCGCGGAGACACGTGCCCCGGTCGCGTTCGCCATCACCTCGCTCGACGGTGTGGTCGTCGCTCGCTCGCTCTACGACAGCTCGATGAACTATCGCAGCGCCGTCGTCTACGGCGTGCTCGAGCCGGTCGACGATGCGGCCGCGGCGCTCGACGCGCTGGCCGATCGGCTCATCCCGGGTCGCGGTGCCGAGCTGCGGGCCAGCACCCGTCGCGAGGTCGCCGGGACGCGCGTGCTGCGCCTCGCACTCGACGACGTCGTGATGAAGGCCCGCGCGGGCGGGCCGAGTGAGGCGCCCGACGACGGCGAGGACCGCTCGGTCTGGGCGGGAGTCGTGCCGCTCGCGCCGGCCTGGGGTGAGCCCGTGGCATCCGAGCTGACCCCCGAGCAGACCCCGATACCGGAATCGGTGGTAGCGCTGATGAGGTCGCGCGCGCCGATGCCCACCCTGTGAGAGGCCCGAAAGGAGGAATCGACATGTTCGCACTCGTCTTCGCACTCGTCGTCGGCGCGTTCGCCACGTCGGCGGTCGTCGCCACCGCGGTGCAGCTTCGCCGCGACGGCTACCGCGCCGAGCCCGAGCGCTTCGCCTGAGGTGCCTTAGATCGGGCCGAGTCGCCAGCGGGTGGACTCGCCCGAAATACGGCGATCACCCAATGGGGGTGCGGGTGCCTTAGCGAGCACGCTGGAAGCATCCAGTCAGCCGGGAGGAACCATGTACCACGTCAGCGATCTCATGGCACTCAATCTTCATGAGGCACTCCTCGAGCGCAGCGAACGCGAGCTCGAGATCCGTCGGCGCGTCGCCGAGCGCGACGAGGAGGAGGGCGGCGCGGCGGGCCGTGGCGCCCTCCGTCACCGCCGAGCGCACCGCGTGGCGCGGCTTGCGCTGCGGTGAGCGCGCCCGGTCGCGGCGCGCCCGCCGCGCTCACCGAGTTCGTCGTGCGGGAGATCAGGATGCATCCACGCTCTGAGCGGCGGATGGGTCCCGATCTCCTGCACGGCGAACCGCGCGATGCGGGCGCGTGGCCGGGGGTGGGATGAAGCAGAGCCTGACGGATGCCTCGTCGGCGCGTTCGCTCGCGGCGGACCCCCGTTCCGATGTCGGCGGGGCGTGGCACGATGAAACGGTGACGACATCGGTGTCGAGCCCCGAGATGGTGGGCCGGCAGGCCGATCTCTCCTGGCTCGAGGGGTTGCTCGACGAGGCGCGGCAGAGCGCCCCGCGCACGGGCGTGCTCGGGGGCGAGGCCGGCATCGGCAAGACCCGATTGATCGCCGAGTTCACGCGGCGACTCGACGACGACGTGCGCGTGCTCGCGGGGCAATGCGTCGACCTCGGCGAGGTCGCCGCACCGTACGCGCCCGTGAAGGCGGCGCTGCGCTCACTGGTGGCCGAACTCGGCCCCGACGCCGTGCTCGACGCGGTGGGGCCGGGTCGGGCCGGGCTCGTCGCGCTGCTTCCCGAACTCGCCGGCCCCGAGGCATCCGCCGGCACCCCGATGGGCGGCCCCGAGGCGACGGGCCGATTGCACGAGGCGATCGCCGTGCTGCTCGAGACGATCTCGCGCGAGCGCACGACGGTGCTCGTGATCGAAGACCTGCACTGGGTCGACGCGGCGACGCTCGCCCTGTTGCGGTTCCTGATGCGCGCGCTCACGTCGAGCCGGGTGCTCATCGTGCTCACCTACCGCACCGAAGACATCGGGCGAGGGCACCCGGTGCGCGGGTTCCTCACCGAGATCGAGCGCGACCGATGGGTCGACCGCCGCGAACTCTCGCGGCTCACCCGCGCGCAGGTGCGCAAGCTCGCGCGGGTGCTCATGACCGACGACCCCACGGCCGCCCAGGTCGACAGTGTCTACGGGCGCAGCGAGGGCGTGCCGTTCTTCGTCGAAGAGCTCATCGGCATCGGCGCCTGCCGGGTCGGCACGTCGACCCTGCCCGACACCCTCCGCGACCTGCTGCTCGCCCGCTACGAACCGCTCAGCGAGGCGACCCAGTCGTTGCTGCGGCTGATCTCCACGGGCGGCGTCCGGGTGCCGCATGCGCTGCTCGAAGACGTCTTCCCCGGCACCCCCGACGAACTCGACCGCGCTGCGCGCGATGCCGTGCTCGCGGGCGTGCTCATCGTCGACGGCGAGCAGTACGCGTTCCGGCACGCGCTCGTACGCGAGGCGATCCTCGCCGACCTGCTGCCCGGTGAGCGTGCACGCTTCCACGCCGCCTACGCCGATGCGTACGAGCGGTTGTCGGCGGCGGGCGGCCGCCGGCTCGCGGCCGAGATCTCGTTCCACTGGCTCGGTGCGCACAATGCCACCAAGGCGTTCCCCGCCACCATCCAGGCGATGCGCGAGGCGCGCGCCTCGGCGGCGTATGCCACGGCCGCGCAGCTCGGCGAGCGGGCGATCTCGCTCTGGGACGTCGTGCCCGACCCCGTCGCCGCGGCCGGCATGGACAAGATCGAGCTCATGGGCCGCACCACGACCTACCTCCGCAACGCGGGCGAGAGCGAGCGTGCGCTCGCCCTCGTGAAGGCCGCGATCGCCGAGTGCCCCGACGACAACGCCCGCCTCGCCCGTCTCCTGCGAGACCAGGCGCTCGTGGTGGCGAGCCTCGGGCGAGACGGGTCGATCCCGATCCTGCGCGAGGCGCTCGCACGCGTGGCGGCGATCCCCTCGCCCGACTTCGAGACGTCGCGCCTGCGGGCCTCCGTCATGACCGCGCTCGCCGGCCGGCTCATGATCGACGGTCAGATCGACGAGGCGATCGACATCGCCGAAGAGGCGCACGCGCTCGCGATCGAGTTCGACACCGACCGCTCGGCATCGGTCGCCCGCAATGTCGCCTCGGTGAGCCGCATCTCGCGCGGCGAGGTCGCCGAGGGTCTCGCCGGCCTCGAAGAGGCGCGTCGACTCGCGCACGGCGACGGTGCGGCGCTGCTGCGGTACTGGGTCAACGCAAGCGACGCGCGTTACCTCGTCGGCGACCACGAGTCGGCGGTGCAGCACGCCGAGCAGGGTCTCGAACGTGCGCGGGCCCAGGGCCTCGAGCGCAGCTCGGGGGTCATCCTCGCGTCGAACGCCGTCGATCCGCTCCAGGCGCTCGGCGAGTGGCAGCGCGCCGACGAACTCATCGATCGGGCGCTCGCGCTCGACCCGCCCGGCCCGTTCCGGGTGTACCTGCTGCGGGCGCGCATCTGGGCTCGGCTCTGGCGCGGAGACCCCGAGGGCGCAGCCGCCGAGTTCCGCGGGGTACGGGCGATCGTGGCACCAGTCATGGCGGTCGAGGCCCAGACACGACTCGGCGTGGGGCGGCTGATGGCCGAACTCGCGCTCGAGTCGGGCGATCTCGCCGAGGCGCGCAGCGCCGTCGGCATCGGGGTCGACGAATCGGCGACGCACCACCTCGGGTACGTGCTGCCCTACCTGTGGACCTCGGCACGACTGATCGAGACCGCGCGGCGCGACACCGCGGCCGCCGAGGCGGCCGGCCTCGACGCCGGGGCGCTCACCGCCCTCGAGGAGCGGGTGCGCGAGCAGCTCGCCGACGTGACGACCTGGCCCACCTACGCCGTATGGGCGCCGTTCGTCGAGGCCGAGCTCACCGAACCCGGCGACGAGCAGGCGGTCGACGCGTGGCGGGCGGCCGTCGAAGCTGCGACGCATCCCGCTTCCCTGCAGTACCTCGACGCGTACGCACGCCTTCGGCTCGGTGAAGCGGTGCTCGCGACCGGCGAACGTCAGCTCGCCCGCGCCGAGCTGCGCGCCGCGCGCGACACGGCCGAGCGCGACGGCGTCGGCCTCGTCGTGCGGCACGTCGACCGGGTCGCCGAGGCCGCCGGGCTCTCGGTTTCGGCCGCAGGCGCCGGCGACGAGGCATCCGCTGCGTCTTCTCCGGCGGCAGCCGCCGTCCCTGCGACCGACGACACCGCGACCGACGGCGCCGGGCACCCGCCCGACGACCCCGGGCTCGACGAGCTCACCGCGCGCGAACGACAGGTGCTCGGGCTCATCGCCGAGGGGCTCAGCAACCGCCAGATCGGCGAGCGGCTGTACATCAGCGGCAAGACGGCGAGCGTGCACGTGTCGGCGATCCTGCGAAAGCTCGGTGCATCCACCCGCACCGAGGCCGCGGTGCGGGCGGGCGCGCTACGGTAACCCTCGTGACCACCCCGACCCTGCTCGACGAGATCCCCTTCCGCACCATGGACGGCGGCTCCGCCTCGCTCGCCGATTACGCCGGCCGGGCCGTGCTCATCGTCAACGTCGCGTCGCGCTGCGGGCTCGCTCCGCAGTACGAGAAGCTCGAAGCCCTGCAGCAGCAGTACGGCGAACGCGGGCTCACGGTCATCGGCTTCCCGTCGAACCAGTTCCTCCAAGAGCTCTCGTCGAATGAGGCGATCACGCAGTACTGCTCGACCACGTGGGGTATCACCTTTCCGGTCGTCGACCGGGTGCGGGTGAACGGACGCAAGGAGCATCCGCTCTACACCGAGCTGAAGAAGGCGCCCGACGCCGACGGCAAGGCCGGCCGCGTCACCTGGAACTTCGAGAAGTTCCTCGTCGCCCCCGATCGCACGGTGCAGCGGTTCCGCCCGCACACCGAGCCCGATGCGCCCGAGGTCATCGCCGCGATCGAGGCGGCGCTGCCCGCCTGATCCACGATCGCCGCGCCGCGCCCGCCGCGCGCCGCGCCCGCCGCGCGCCGCGCCGCCGCGCGCAGGCCCCGCCTCGCGCCAGGCCCCGCCTCGCGCCAGGCCCCGCCTCGCGCGATGCCTCGCCTCGCGCGATGCCTCGCCCCGCCTCGCCTCGCGCGAGGAGCGAATTCAGGTTGGGAGGTGTGTCGCGGCCGGTTTCGACCCGCTTCGAGCCCGAAACGCCGTGCGTCTTCCTGAATTGGCGACACGTATCGGTCGGGCTGGGCCGCTGTGGCAGACTGCCCGGTTCTGAGAAAACAGGATGAGCTGGGTTATGGGTCGCGTGCGGGCCGTATGCGTCGGCTCATCCTGTTTTCGGAAGGAGGCCGGGGTGCGGTGGGCCGGATTCGGTGGCCGGGTGCGGTAGGCCAGGTTCGGTAGGCCGGGTGCAGTTGGGGCTGGGCCGCTGTGGCAGATTGCCCGGTTCTGAGAAAACAGGATGAGCTGGGTTATGGGTCGCGTGCGGGCCGTATGCGTCGGCTCATCCTGTTTTCGCGAAGGGGCCGGGGTGCGGTGGGCCGGTAGCGTAGTCGCGACCCCGAGGAGCACCACCGCACATGAAACCCGGCCCCCGCCGCAGCGTCAGCCAGTCCGACCTCGTCGCTGCCGCGTTCGAGCTGCTCGAGCAGAAGGGCTTCGCGGCCGTCTCGGTGCGGGGCGTCGCCGCCGCGCTCGGGCTCACCCCGACCGCGATGTACACGTACTTCCCGTCCAAGCAGGCGCTCTTGGTCGCCATGGTCGAGGAGCTGCTGTCCGGCGTCGCCGGGCAGAGCAGTGGGGCGGATGCTTCGCCCGAAGCCGCCCGCGATTTCCTCGTCGTGACGGCGGTCGCCTTGCGGGCTCGCCTGCGCGAGCACCCGGGCGCGATCGCGCTCGTGACGAGCGGCCCGCTCGACGGCGCGCGGGCACTCGGCCTCGCCGAACGACTCGGCGAGGCGTTCCTCACGTCGGGCGCAGGTGATGTCGACACCGCCGCGCGCGCCGCGCACGCGCTGCTCGCGCTGGTGCTCGGCCAGGTCGCGCTCGAGACGGCGTGGGGCGAAGCATCCGAGATCGAGCCCGCTGCGCTGTGGTCGGATGCCCCGCCGCATCCGATCACCGACGCGGGTGCCGCGCTCGGCGTGCGCGAAGGCGCCGAGGGCGAGTTCCGCTTGGCGATCGAGCGCCTCGTGGACGCCTGGCGCTGACCGACGAGCGCCCGGCGGAGCCCGGTGCGTTTCGAGACCCGGCGAGGTGCGTGGATGCGTTGGTTTCGAGAGGCGTCGTCGCTTGCGCCGGCGGCGCTCGACCTGCGGGGGTGCGGCGTACCCTCGATTCATGATCGACTTCCGCGTGCGACCGGGCACGGTCGCCGACGCACCGGGCATCGCGCGGGTGCACTGGGACAGCCATCAGACGACCTACGTCGATCCGGGCCGTGTGCGCCGTGACCTCGTCGAGGGCTGGACGATGCGCGACCGGATCCTCGCGTGGACGACGAACCTCGCCATCGCCGAGGGCGTCTACCCGCCTCCCGATGGCTTCCACCGCATGACGATCGACGTCGCCGAGGTGGCTGACGCCGAAGCGCCCGGCGGTACCCGCATCGTCGGGTGGGCGAACACCGGCCGAGGCCGTGATGATGACGCGCCGCGTGACGTTGAGCTCGAGGGGCTGTACGTGCTCGACGAGTGCCACGGCACCGGCGTCGGTCAGGCGCTGCTCGACGCGGCCATCGGCGAACGCCCCGCCTACCTGTGGGCACTCGACGAGAACCCGCGCGCGCACGCCTTCTACCGGCGCAACGGGTTCGAGCCCGACGGCTCGACGAAGTTCGACGAGCGGTGGCAGATCACCGAGGTGCGATTCGTGCGCTGAGCAGGTTCACTTTTCAGGAGGATCGGTGCGCGCTACCGGCGTGTCGCCCCCGGTGACCGGCGAGTCACGCGATTCCTCCTGAAAAAGGTATGGGAGCTCAGGGGCGCGTCGCGTCGCGGAACCCGGCCGTCGTCCACACCTCGGCGAGTCGCACGACCGTCGCGGCGGCGGCCGCCATCTCGTGCAGCGACGCCCACTCGCGTACCGAGTGGAACTCGTGCCCGCCCGTGAAGAGGTTCGGCGTCGGCAGCCCCATCGCACTCAGCTGCGAGCCATCCGTGCCACCGCGGACCGAGGTGCGCAGCGGCTCGAGGCCCTCGGCGCGGATCGCGCGCTCGGCCGCGTCGGAGACGAGCGGGAAGGCGTCGACGTAGCTGCGCATGTTCGGGTACTGCGGCGTGATCTCGACGGTCGCGCGGGCGCGTGACTCGCGCGCGACGACCTCGTCGACGGTGCGGCGCAGCACCTCGCCGTGCTCGGCGAGCAGGGCGTCGTCGAAGTCGCGGAGGATGGCGCGGATCACGGTTCGCGCGGCCGAACCGCGCACGTCGAAGACGTGGATGAACCCGTCGCGCCCGTCGGTGCGCTCGGGGGTGCGGTCGGCCGGCAGCGCGGCGATCACCTCGGCGGCCAACCGTGTGGAGTTCACGAGCTTGCCGGTCGCGAACCCGGGGTGCACGTCGTGGCCCTCGATCGTGACGGTGGCCATGGCACCCGAGAACGTCTCGTCCTGCAGTTCGCCGAGCTCGGACCCGTCGACCGTGTACGCGCACAGCGCGCCGAAGCCGTCGACGTCGAACCGACGGGTGCCGTACCCGATCTCCTCATCGGGAGTGAACGCGATCCGCAGAGTAGGGCGCGGAAGTTCGGGGTGATCGAGCAGGTGCGCGATCGCGGTCATGATGGCCGCGACACCCGCCTTGTCGTCGGCGCCGAGCAGGGTATCGCCCGAGCTCGTCACGAGGTCGTGGCCGACGTGCGAGCTCAGGTCGGGCATGGTGGCGGGGTCGAGCCGGGCGCCGCCGCGCGGCAGCTCGAGCACGCCGCCGTCGTAGCCGCGGTGCACGATCGGCTCGACGCCGTCGCCCGGCGCGTCGGGGCTGGTGTCGACGTGCGCGATGAGGCCGATCACGGGCACGGGGCCGTCGGCCGCATCGAGCGTCGTCGGCAGCGTCGCGTACACGTAGCCGTGCTCGTCGAGGTGCGCGTCGTCGAGCCCGAGCGCGAGCAGGTCATCGACGAGCACCCGCTGCAGGTCGAGCTGGCGGGTCGAACTCGGCTGCGTATCGCTGTCGCGGTCGGACTGGGTGCCGACCCGAACGTACCGGTCGAAGCGGGTGAGCACGGCGGGCGCGAGCGCCTCGGCGAGGGGTGACGTGTACGGTGCGGGCGTCGGTGCGGCCATCGTTCCAGCCTGCCACAGGGGGCCGCGCCAGCGGGCGCCTTCGCCGGGCGCCCGAGCGGGAATGCCCGACGGGCCACTCGTTCAGCTCGGCAGCGCGAGCTCGCGCGCCGGCACGACCCTCGCGTCGAGGATCATCCGATCGCCCAGCGGGCGCTCGAGCTCGATCGTGAACGGCGTCGGCGGGTTGCTGGGGCAGGTGGCGCCGCCGGATCGCGGTCGCACCCCGACGACCACCTCGACGGTCGTCTCGGTCTCGACGACGTCGATGACCTCGATGCGGCCGGTCGCCGGCTGCCCTGAGTTGCAGGCCGACTCGGTCGCGAGCAGGGCGAGTTCGTCGGCCTGCGCCTCGGGTGGAGCATCGGGGTCGAGCGTCAGCGTCACGTCGTCGAGATCGCCGACGTCGCCGAGATCGCCGAGCGCGATGCGCGGCGAGCAGTCCGCGGCGGTATCGATGCCCCAGGGTGCGTCGAGTGGAATCGCCGGGTTCGGTGTCGTGGAGATAGCGACCAGACCGAACGACCGGATGTCTCCGCCGCCGAGGTCGACCGGCTCGTCGTGCTCGGTCATGATGACCAGCCGATCGTCGCGTTCCTCGACGACGAACCACGTGGTGAGCGGCGCGATGCCGAGCACCAGGGGGGATTCGAGCGCCGCGACCACGTCGGGCGGGAGCTCGGTGGCCGGGCGGCGTTCGTCGAGCGCCTCTGCGGCGATCTCGGTGCTGCCGCAGAACAGCGGCCCCTCGATGGCGGGGCGAGCCGGTTCGGCGGCGGCGCCCGCGCCCGCCGGCTCTCCGGCGGCGCATCCGGCAAGGGCGATCACCGCGACCGCGGCGGCGGCGACCGCCAGGCCGCCCAACCTCGCACGTGCGCGAGCACAGCGCCGCTGCTTCATAGCTCGATCCTCCAAGGCACCGCGGGCGAGCACAACCCAACGACCGGCGCCGTTCGTTCGTTCGCGCCAGTGCCAGCGCATCGAGTACGCCCGAGCCCGCGACCGCGCGCCCGACCCGCTCACTCTGCCGAGTGTTTCCGTTTCCGCACCCCGTTTCCCGAAGAACGGAAACCACGTGCGCGAACGGAAACACTCGGAGTACGGAGTACGGAGTACGGAGTACGGAGCACGCCGCGCACGCGACGAGGCGCCGACCCCGAAGGGCCGACGCCTCGCGCTGTGTCGGTCGGCTTCGATCAGCCCGCGCGCGGCGGGGTGATCGAGATCACGGCGGACGTGTTGTTCTTGCCCGCCTTCTTGACCTTCACGACGGTGCCGTAGCCGACGCCGTCATCGGCGGGGTTGCCGGTGCCGAGCGGCGTGGCGACCCCGATGTCGAGCCCGAAGAGCTCGGGGATGAGGTTGCCGTCCGCGTCGACGATGCGCGTCGAGTAGGGCGCGTTGCCCACCGACGGCACCACGACCGACCCGTCGACGTACCGGTAGTACAGGTCGCTCCCGGTGATCGGCAGCAGGTCGGGTCGGTACTCGAGGCCCGGGTACCAGCCCTGGTCGTCGGTGAAGGTGCTCACCGCCGGCAGCGCCGGAACCTTCGTGCAGTACTCGGCGTAGTTCGCGTCGGTGATGCACTCCTGGAAGGGGTACGTCTTCGACAGGCCGAATGCCACGTTCGACGACTGCGCGCGCGAGGGCATGTTGTTCAGCGCCGAGGTGTCCACGTCGGCCGAGGCGCCGGTGCGGCGCAGTGGGTCGAAGTGGCTGTCGACGAGCAGCAGGCCGCCCTTCGCGCCCTCACTCGGCAGGGTGGTCAGGTTGTTGCGCACCATGTTCGAGTTGCCGTACGTGGTGTCGCGGTACCAGACCAGTGCGCCGGGCGCGTTGTACTTGATCTTGTCGACCTTCCACGCACCCTCCTCGTCCTGGTAGACGGTGTCGTACGCGTACTGCAGGCCCTGATCGAACCCGTCGAAGTTGCGCCACTCGACCAGGTAGTACTGCGCCTTGATCGAGGTGCCGCTGTCCTTGCGCCAGCCCTGGCCGGTCGTGGTCGCCCACGAGGCGACCTCGTTCACCCAGCCGTTGTCGTCGGCGCCCTCGACGTCGTCGCTCCAGAGCACGGTGCCCTCGCCGTCGACGAGGCTGAAGTCGTCGGCGAACCAGTTGCGCTCCTGGTAGGCGGCGTCGGTCGCCATCCGGAGTCGGACGCTCACGTCCTGGCCGGCGAGATCTGCCAGATCGATGTACTGGTGCGCCCAGCCGTCCGACGAACCGGTGAGGCCGTACGAACGCTGGAACCACCCGCGCAGGTTGCCGTTCGGATCGGGGTACGAGTCGGGCGTTGTCGCGAGCGATCCATCCTCGTTGTAGACGGGAACGTCGGTCCAGTTCGCACCGCCGTCGGTCGACACCTCGACGAAGCCGAAGTCCCAGTCGGATTCGATGAAGTAGTCGTTCCACATCCAGAACTTCGACCCCTCGGGCACCGTTCCGAGCGACCGGCTCAGGCGGATGTCGCCGTAGTCCTGATCGGCGCCGGTGTACCACATGTTCTCACCCGAGTGCGGATCTGCGAGGTGCACCACCTTCTCGGGCAGGTTGATCTTCACGCCGTCCTCGGTGTTCTTCAGCGGTCGCGAGTTCTGCCCGACCGTGACGTCACGGGGCGCGTCGCCCGGGTTCAGCTCGAGCGGGTCGGCCCAGCCGAGCACGTACTTGTCCCACAGGCCCATGTGCGTCGGCATCGACTGGAAGATCGGACCCGAGTGCGAACCCGAGTTCATGAGGTCCCAGAAGTCGATGTCGCTGTTGCCCGCGTTCGACGTGTCGTACAGGTCGGGCAGGCCGAGGTCGTGGCCGTACTCGTGCGCGAACACGCCGACGCCCGAGTCCTCGGGCTGCACGATGTAGTTCGACAGCTTGAGGTTCGTGCCCGGGATGTCGGCGCCGCCGGGCACCGCCGACGAGTGCGCCCAGATCGCGTAGGTGCCCTCGTCGCCGCCGCCACCGGACTTGTCGGCACCGGCGTGCACGAGCACGACGTGGTCGATCACGCCGTCGGGCTCCCACAGGTTGCCGTCGCCGTCACGGTCGCCCTGGTCTTCCAGGTCGTAGTCGGCCCACGGGAAGTTCGGCTGCGCCTGCGCGAGCGCCGCGACCGCGTCGATCGCGAGCTGGCCGGGGCCGAGCGGGTTGTCGGGGTGACCCTGCATGTCCTGCATCGGGCCCGCCTCGTACTCGCCCTCCTCGTTCAGGTGGCAGACCGTCGCGCCGTAGTACGCCTCGGAGTGCGGCACCGTGATCCACGGGGTCGCCGCGCCGGTCACGGTGTAGGCGCCGTGCGACATCTCCTCGTACATGTTCTTCATCGTGAAGCCCGAGATGTCGATGCCCTTCTTGCCGTCGGGCCCCTTCAGGTCCTTGCGGACCCGCTCGGTGATGCCCTTCGACGAGTAGAGCAGCTTGTTGTAGTAGTCCGACGAGAAGTCGGGCACCCACATCGAGTTGTTGTCGGCACGCCCGAGCGTCGCCGGGTCGGGCAGGTTGTTGTGCAACGGGCCACTCTGCACGTTGCCCGGCATACAGGTCGTCGCACCGAACTCGGTGGGCACCTGCAGGCCGGTGAAGTCGTCCTGCGCGTTGGGGTCGAACTCGACGAGGATCGTCAGCAGCTTCGCCTGCTGAGTGACGTCGGCCTGCTTGTAGTCGGGCTTCTTCTGGAACAGCGCCTTCAGCTTGTCCCACACCGACTTCAGCTTCTTCAGGATGGCGTCGCGGATCTCCTTCGGGCTCTTGCCTGTTTCGAGCGCCTTCGCCTCGGCCTTGGCGAGCCCCTCGGCTGCGACGGGGTTGCCCTGGGAGAACTTCTTGTCGATCTCCTCGGCCGTCGTGATGGCGGTGGCCTGCTTCTGCGCGGCGTCGTCGCCGACGGCCACATCGTCGAGGAACGCCTGTTCGACGCGGGGCTCGACGTAGTTGATGTAGTACTCGTCATCTCCGATGACCGGTGCTGACGCGGGTGCCGCGCTCGCCGGTGCCACGCCCGCGGTTGCCAAGCCGGCCGCCACGAGCGCGATCACAGAAAGCGTCGCGACCACGCGCGTTCGCGCGCGGGTGCTTCTTCCAGACATGCATCTCCCTCCGGGTACGTTCCGGGGTGACCCGGTTCGTACGAACGACGTCCGCCTGTTGGACGGACGATGGAGGAATCCTGCACCCTGACCCCCGTTCGGGGGAAGCACTTTCTTCGAGATCGCTGCGAACCGGGCGTGTCGCGCGCGTTTCGTGCGCAGATCGAGTCTGGTGGTGCGGATGCCACCGGCCTACGCTGAGTCCCAGCGACGCGAGGGGGAGCGGATGGCGCACGAAGAGGATGTCCCGGTGCTGGCCGAGTGGGAACTGGCCGAGATCGATCGGGCGAACGAGTCGGGCCGCCAGCCCGTGGTGTTCGTGCACGGGCTCTGGCTGCTGTCCAGCAGCTGGCAGCCGTGGCGCGACTTCTTCGAGGAGCAGGGGTACATCACCCTTGCGCCTGGGTGGCCGGATGACCCCGCGACCGTCGAGGCGGCTCGTGCCGATCCCGACGCGTTCGCCCGCAAGATGGTGCAGGAGGTCACCGACCACTATCTCGCAGCCATCGCGCGGCTCGACCGTGCGCCCGCCGTCATCGGGCATTCGTTCGGCGGGCTGGTCGCCCAGAAGATCGCCGGCGAGGGGGCATCCGCCGTCACCGTGGCGATCGACAACGCGCCCTTCAAGGGAGTCCTGCCGGTGCCCGCCTCATCGTTGAAGTCGGCGTCGGCGGTGTTCGCGCATCCCGGCCGGGCCGACGAGGGCGTGTCGCTCACGTGGGAGCAGTTCCAGTACGGCTGGGTCAACGCGCTCGACGAGGATGAGGGGCGCCGACTCTACGAGGAGTTCCACGTGCCCGCATCGGCTGCCCCGCTGTTCCAGGCCGCGTTCGCGAACTTCAATCCGTTCGGCGGCGAGACCGCGGTCGATTCGAAGAATCCCGCCCGCGGGCCGTTGCTCATCATCGGCGGTGAGTCCGACCACACCGTGCCGCTCGCGATCACGCACGCGAGCTTCAAGATCCAGTCGAAGAACCCGGGCGTCACCGAGCAGATCGTGATTCCGAACCGCGGTCACTCGCTCACGATCGACAGCGGGTGGCGCGAGGTCGCCGACGAGGCGCTGGCGTTCGTGCGCCGGTTCGCGGACGCGTAGCGGCGGGCGGGCGCCGGCGGTAGCCTGTGGTGGCGTCGTCGGGGGGCGACGGATCGGGGGATCGGATGTTTCGACGTGCGCGTGCGGCCGCAGTCTTCGCCGCGGTCGGCCTGGGGGTCGGCCTCGCACTGACCGGGTGCTCGTCGGGCGGCGACGAGCCGTCGGACACGAGTGAGAACGTGCTGCCGCCCGTCATGGTGCAGCTCGACGAGGTGGACGGGACGACCGTCGAGGTTCCGCTCGACAATGTGATCGTCTTGCAGGGCGACGACGAGACGTTCACCGCGTGGGAAGCCGACATCGCCGACCCGTCGATCGCCGAGTTCACGCCCGGCAAGGACGACGGCTCGGCGACGTTCGACCCGGGCATCACGCCGCGGAAGGTCGGCTCGACCGAGGTCACCCTCGACAACAGCGAATCGGGCGACACCGTCTCGTTCACCGTCGAGGTGATCGAGGCGGGGTAGCCGCGACCGAGCGCACCTCACGGGGTCTCGATACGCGTGCTCCTTCGTCGCTCGCTACTCGACCAGCGAGGGGTGCGCTACCCGACGAGCAGGCCGCGCAGCTGGTCGGCCGAGTGCACGACGGCGAGGGCGTCGCCGGCCTCGTCGGGGGAGCCGTAGCCCCACTCGACGAGGATCGTCGGCACGCCGTTCGCGAGTGCGCCGAGCGTGTCGTAGCCGCGGTCGCCGACCATCACGGCGTGGGCGGTGTCGACGCCCTGCGCCTGCAGGCGCCGCAGCGCCTCGGCGACGACGTCGGCCTTGGTGCTGCGGCTCTCGTCTTCGCTCGCGCCGGCGATGACGTCGAAGTACTGCGCGAGGCCGGCGTGCTCGAGCACGGCGGTCGCCATCGACTCGGGCTTCGAGGTCGCGAGCGCGATCGGGATGCCCGCGCGGTGCACGAGCTCGATCACGCCGGCGACGCCCGGAAAGACGGGCGAGCGCAGCAGGTGCCGGTCGTAGTGGTCGCGGTAGACGTTCAGCGCTTCCCACGCCTCGGCGTCGGCGAAGCCGGCCGTCATGCGGAGGCTGTCGAGCAGGGGTGGGCCGACGTACGAGCGCAGCGTGTCGTCGTCGGGCACGGGAAGACCGAGCGACTCGAACATGTGCGCCAGCGACGCGGTGATGTCGGAGGCGGAGTCGACGATGGTGCCGTCGAGGTCGAAGAGAACGGCCGACCATGTGCGCGTCGGGGCAGCGCTGGCCGGCGGGGTGGTCAGGGTGCGGGTCACGCGTGCCATCCTATGGGCCGCGGCTGCGAGGGACTCTCAGGTCTGCTCAGAACAGGCTGGGATGCCCGCTGTCGACCCCGCGCATCGCGTCGTAGTCGAGCACGACGCATCGGATGCCCCGGTCCTCCGCGAGGGTGCGGGCCTGGGGTTTGATCTCCTGCGCGGCGAATACGCCGGTCACCGGCGCGAGGCGAGGGTCGCGGTTCATCAGTTCGAGGTACCGGGTGAGCTGTTCGACGCCGTCGATGTCGCCGCGACGCTTGAGCTCCACGGCGACCGAGCCGCCCGAGGCATCCGTGGCCAGGATGTCGACCGGGCCGATCGCCGTCATGTACTCGCGCCGCACCAGCCGGTAGCCCTCGCCGAGCAGTTCGATCTGCTCGGCGAGCAGCCGCTGCAGGTGCGCCTCGACGCCGTCTTTCACGAGGCCCGGGTCGACGCCGAGCTCGTGCGCCGAGTCGTGCAGCACCTCGTGGATCGACACGATGAGCCGGTCGGCGGTCTTCTTGTGCGTGACCGTCCACACCTCGACCACGCCGGTGCCGCGCTGGTCGTCGTCGGGTTCGGATGCTTCGAGCGAGCAGGGCGGGCTCATCCAGTTGAGCGGCTTGTAGCTGCCGCCGTCGCTGTGCACGAGCAGCGAGCCGTCGCCCTTCACCATGAGCAGGCGGGTCGCGAGCGGCAGGTGCGCCGAGAGCCTTCCGGCGTAGTCGACGGAGCAGCGGGCGATGACGAGACGCACCGTTCGAGTGTACGTTGGCCGAGAGCGCGGGGGAGGCGCCATGGGCAGACTGATCGTTTCGACCACCGTCTCGCTCGACGGCTATGTCAACGACGCCGGCGGGAGCCTCGATTGGGCGGCCCCCGACGAGCAGATGCACGCGTTCATCAACGCGCGCCTGAGCGGCATCGGCACGTTCCTGTTCGGTCGGCGCCTGTACGAGACGATGCGGGTCTGGGACGAGGTGGATGTCTCGGACTCTCCGGCGATGGCGGAGTTCGCCGAGCTGTGGGCCGCCGCCGACAAGATCGTCTATTCGTCGTCGCTCGACTCGGTCGACACGGCTCGCACGACCCTCGAGCGCACGTTCGACGCGGACGCCGTGCGGGCATTCGTCGAGGCATCCGATCGCGACGTCGAGGTCGGCGGGCCGACGCTCGCGGCGACCGCCTTCGGGGCCGGGATCGTCGACGAGCTCTCGGTGTACGTGGCGCCCGTCGTGCTGGGCGGCGGCACCCGCCTGCTGCCCGACGGGGTGCGGTTCGACCTCGAGCTCGTCGACGAGCATCGCTTCGCCGACGGCACGGTGTACCTGTCGTACCGCGTGCGCTGACGGCGGCTCGATCGACTATGCGGCGGTGCTGAGCAGCGACCGGGTCTCTTCGGGGCCGGGAAACGAGGGGAGGTCGCGCACCGCGCCGTCGAGGACGGCATCGAGATGTCGGGCGGCCAGGCTGATGCCGCCCATGGCCACGGCCTCGGAGCCGAGCGGGGAGACCGCGACCTCGGGCGGGATGGGGCAGATCTCGCCGAGGGTCCGCACGAAGCGCGTGAGGAACACGTCGGAACCGGGTGCGCTGCCGCCGCCGATCACCAGCAGTTCGGGGTCGATCGCGAGCGCCATCGCGGCAGCCCCCTGGGCGAGATCGTCGGCGAACTCGTCGACGGCCGCGAGCGCGGCCGGGTCGCCGGATCTGGCCAGCTCGAAGATCTGCTCGCGCGTCGGCCTCGGCGTGGCGAGCACCTCCTGGCCGTAGCGTTCGTTCAGGTCGGCCCACTTGAGCTCGGGGATCTCGCCGACGATGCCGGCCGCGCCGTGCACGCCGCGGTGCACCCGTCCGCCGACGATGGACGCTCCGCTCGTGCGCCGACCGCACAGCACGTACACGACGTCGTCGAGGCCCCGGGCCGCACCGTACGCGAGCTCGGCGTGAGCGCCGAGCGGGACGTCGCCCTCGACGAGCACCGCACTGCGGAACTCGGCCGCGAATCGCGCGCGCAGGTCGAGCCCGACCCAGCCGGGCATGCCGGTGCCGCCGAAGTGCAGGACGCGACCGTCGGCGCCGATCGCGCCGGGGGAGCCGATCGTGACGATCCACGGCGAGTCGCGGTCGAGGTCGGCCTCGCCGAGCAGCCGGTCGCTCAGGCCGAGCGCCGCGGCGATGCGCTCGTCGGCGTCGTCGGCCTCGGCGACCCGAGCGGTCGCCTCGCCGAGCACGGCGCCGGTGAGGTCGGTGAGCACGCCGAAGATGTGGTTCGCACCGATGTCGATCGAGAGGAAGGAGCCCAGTTCGCGCGGGACGCCGTAGGTCATCGCTGGTCGTCCGACACCGCGCACCGGCGCCTCGTCGGAGGCCGCGAGCCATCCCAACGCCGTGAGGTCGGAGGCGACGGCGTCGACCGCCGTGCGCGAGAGCCCTGACGCGCTCGCGAGTCCGCGCAACGTCTGCGGCTGTGCGATGACGGCGCGCAGGACGCCGAGGGAGTTCATGCGTCGCAGCAGCGACCGGCTTCCCATCGACCCTGTCGATGCTCCCAGCATCGCTTCTCGGGGCATCCGTCCTCCCGGTTGCAATTTATATCGCCATGTTGGATTATTAATCCGCTCCACCCCACACTAGCGGTTCCGGGCGGCTCACCCCGCGCCGATCCCGGCATCGCTCGAGCTCGATCCGCGCCACTCGGCGCGCCCGGCAATGACGCTGAGAGGGAACGACTTGACCGAACCACGACGGCTCACCGCCGCCCGCGGTCCACGCGCGGCGACGATGGCCCCACGACGGCCGCGACGCGGCGACGGGCGAGTGGCGCTCTTCTTCATCGCGCCGGTGCTCCTCGGCTTCGCCATCTTCTATCTCTACCCGACGGTGCGCGGGTTGTGGTGGTCGTTCACCGACTACAGCCTGCTCGCCGAACCCGAGTTCGTGGGTCTCGACAACTACGCCGACGTGCTCGCCGACTCGGAGTTCTGGAACTCGATGGGCGTCACGTTGCAGTACGTCGTGATCAACGTCGGCTCGCAGACGCTCATCGCGCTGCTGCTCGCCGCACTCATGCACCGCCTCACCCGGTCGGTCGCACTGCGCACCACGCTGCTGCTGCCCTGGCTGGTGCCGAACGTCACGGTCGGCCTGGTCTGGCTGTGGCTGCTCGACACCAACCTCGGGTTCGTCAACCGGATGTTCGACTCGATGGGCCTCGACAAGGTCGGCTTCTTCACCGACCCGAACCTCGTCATCCCCACGATCTCGCTCATCAACACGTGGGCGTTCGTCGGGTACACGGCGCTGCTGTTCTACGCCGGCATGCTGCAGGTGCCGCAGGAGATGTTCGAGGCCGCGGCGATCGACGGCGCAGGGGAGCTCCGCACATTCTTCCGGGTGACGCTGCCGCTGCTGCGCCCGATCCTGGCGCTGGTGCTCGTGGTCTCGCTGATCGGCTCGTTCCAGATCTTCGACACCGTGGCGGTGACGACGAAGGGCGGCCCTGTCAACGCATCCCGGGTCATCTACTACTACATCTACCAACAGGCGTTCACGTTCTTCCACATGGGGTACGCCGCCACGATGGCGATCCTGCTCGTGCTGATCCTCGGCGTCCTCACCTTCGTCCAACTCCGCCTGCTGCGCGCGTCCGAGTCCCAGCTCACCTAGGGGTACCTGATGACCATGACCACCATGCCCTCGCCCGTCCCGGTCGACGCCGACGAGTCCACGCCGCCCGCCCCGCCCGCGTCCGTCCGCACCGCGAGGCGGCGCCCGCCGATCGGCCGCATCATCGGGTGGGCCATCCTCGCGATCACCCTCGTCGCGACCCTCTTCCCGTTCTACTGGATGGTGAAATCGGCGCTCACCCCCGCCGCCGACGTCATCGCCGATGCCGGCAACCTCTGGCCGAGCCATCCGACCGTCGTCAACTTCGCACGCGTGCTCGGCCTGCTCTCGGCCGAGGAGACGCGAGCCGCCGGCGGCAGCGGCGCCTCCATCAACTTCGCGCTCTACCTGTGGAACTCGATCGTCTACTGCGTGCTGATCGGAACCTTCCAGACCCTGTTCTGCGCGATGGGCGGATACGCGTTCGCCCGGTTGCGGTTCCGCGGCCGCGAGGTGCTGTTCGGCATCCTGATCGCCGCGCTCATGGTGCCCGGCATCTTCACGCTGCTGCCCAACTTCGTGCTCGTGCGCGATCTCGGGCTGCTCAACACCGTGTGGGGCATGGTCGCGCCGAGTCTGCTCATGACCCCGTTCGCGCTGTTCTTCCTGCGGCAGTTCTTCCTCAACATCCCGAAGGACGTCGAGGAGGCGGCGATGATCGACGGCGCCGGCAAGATCCGCATCTTCTGGCGAGTCGTGCTGCCCATGGCGCAGGGCCCGCTCATCACCATCGCGCTCATCACCGTCGTGTGGGCGTGGAAGGACTACCTCTGGCCGCTGCTCATCGGCCGCGACGAAGCGGTGCGCACGGTGACGGTCGCGCTCGGCGTCTACCTGCAGCAATCGCCCAACACGCAGCCCGACTGGACGGGACTCATGGCGGCATCCACGCTGTCGGTCATCCCGGTCGCGCTGCTGCTCGTGTTCCTCGGCCGACGCATCGTCGAGTCGCTGAACTTCACCGGCATCAAGTGAAGACCCCCATCCCAACCCCCATCCACCCCAACCCAGCACCAGAAGACACGAAGGAGTGCGTGCACACATGAGAATGAAGACCGCCCTGCGCGCTGCAGGGATCGCGACGGCCGGGCTCGTCCTGGCCATGACCGCCGGCTGCTCGTCGGGATCCGGTGACGGCGGTGACGTCGCTCTGAAGTACTGGCTCTGGGACGACGCCCAACTGCCGGCCTACCAGCAGTGCGCCGACGACTTCGCCGCGGCGAACCCGGGCATCACCGTCGAGATCAGCCAGTACGGCTGGGGCGAGTACTGGACCAACCTCGCCACCCAGGTCGCCGCAGGCAGCGCCCCCGACGTCTGGGTCGACCAGGCCTCGTACTACCCGCAGTTCGTCGCCGACAAGCAGATCGAGGATCTGCAGCCCTACCTCGACGCCGACCCCGACGCCGTCGACTTCGACGCCTACGTGAGCGGCCTCGAGGACATCTGGGTCATCGACGGGGCGCGCTACGGCCTGCCCAAGGACTGGGACACCATCGGCCTGGTGATCGACAAGCAGGCCGCAGCCGACGCCGGCATCGACGAGGCGTCGCTGGCCGACCTCACCTGGAACCCCGACGACGGCGGCACGTTCGAGGAGGTCATCGCCAAGCTCACCGTCGACAAGGCCGGCCACCACGGCGACGACCCCGCGTTCGACAAGGGCAACGTCGCGGTCTACGGGTTCCTGCCCGAGTGGGCCGATGGTTCGCAGGGTCAGAACCTGTGGGGCAACCTCGCCCAGTCGAACGGGTTCACGTACTCCGACACCAACCCGTTCGGCACGTCGTTCCACTACGACTCGCCGAAGCTCGCCGAGACCATCGATTGGATCGCAGGGCTGAGCGACAAGGGCTACGCGCCCGCGTTCGACCAGCAGTCGACGCTGTCGCGGCACGAGGTGCTGCTGAGCGGCGCCGGAGCGATGACCAGTGTGGGCTCGTTCAACCAGCTCATGTTCCAGGACCGGGCGGCCGACTACCTCTTCGCGCCGCTGCCGACCGGGCCCGAGGGTCGCAAGTCGGCGATCAACGGCCTGAGCGACGCCATGTACGCGGGCAGCAAGCACAAGGACGAGGCCTGGAAGTGGATCACCTACCTCGCCTCGGCCGACTGCCAGGACGTGGTCGGTGCGACCGGCGTGATCTTCCCGGCGGTCACGTCGGCATCCGAGGCCTCCGTCGCGGCCCGAGCCGACCTCGGACTCGACGCCTCGGCGTTCACCTCGTACACGACCGAGCCCGACTCGACGTTCCTGATCCCGATCAACTACCACGGCACCGAGATGGCGCAGATCGTGCAGGACGCCATCCAGAGCGTGGCACTGGGCACGAACGACGCCACAACGGCGCTCCCCGATGCCAATGCCAAGGTCAACGCACTCTTCGAGTGACCGGAAGGGACCCATGCTGAACGATCTCGCCACGTTCGCCGGAGTGATCCGGCTCGGCGACCTCTCCCTGCCGGTGGGCGCCGTCGGCGAACCCCGGGCGATCGGCGAACGTGAGTTCCTGATCCCCGCGGGCCCCGTCACGGTCGTGCACTCGCTCGACGACCCGGAGTTCTTCCGGCACGGGTGGAACTCCTGGAGCCCGTCGGGATGGAGACGGATCACCGACGTGCCACTGCGCATCCACGACAGCCCGCAGCGGCTGCTCACCGCGGACGATGCGCGGAACGACACCCCGCTCGCCCACTCGGGCAGCGCGGTGGGCGCGATCGCCCTCGCCGACGGTGAGATCCTGCTCCTCGGGGCGCTCGGACTGGGCGCCCCGAGGGTGGGGGCGACGGCGACCACGCTGTGGGGCACGATGGAGGACCCGGTCGCCGAGTGGTATTTCGCCCGCGGCCCCGAGGTCGAGGTGTTCGCGCGCTACGCGGAACTGCTCGCCGAGCGGCTCGGCTCGCGCGACGCCTCGGCGGGCCGGGTGTGGTGCAGCTGGTACTCGTTCTACGAGGAGATCGACGAGAAGTCGGTGCGGTCGGCCGTTGCCGATCTGGTCGAAGCCCGCCTGCCCTTCGACGTCGTGCAGCTCGACGACGGGTGGGAGCCGTCGGTCGGCGACTGGGTCGCCAACGACAAGTTCCCCTCTGGCATGGCGGCGACGGCCCGCACCATCACCGACGCGGGGTTCCGCGCCGGGCTGTGGCTGGCGCCGTTCATCGCGCTGCCGCACTCGCGGTTCGCCATCGAGCGCCCCGACCTGCTGATCCAGGACGAGGCCGGTCGGCCGCTCGTGACCGGCTACAACTGGGGCGGTCCCTACTACGCGCTCGACACCACCCAGCCCGAGGTGCAGGAGCACCTGCGCGAGCTGTTCACGCGCGTGGTCGGCTGGGGCTTCACCTACCTGAAGCTCGACTTCATGTACGCGGCCGCCATCGAGGGCGTTCGGCACGCGCCCGTGCACCGCGAGCAGGCGTATCGCGACGCGATTTCGCTGATCCGCGAGGTCGTCGGCGATGACGTGTACCTGCTCGGCTGCGGGGTGCCCATGCTGCCCTCGATCGGCGTATTCGACGGTGTGCGGGTCGGGCCCGACGTGGCCGCCTTCTGGGAGAACTCGGAGCGGCCCGGCGACCCGACCGGGGTCGGCACGAAGAACGCGTTCCTCGCGTCGATCCACCGCAGCTGGCTGCGGCCGTGCTTCGAGACCGACCCCGACGTGGTGTACTTCCGCCGCCGCCGGAGCCTGCTCGACGACGACCAGCGCCAGCTGCTCGCGGATGTCGCGACCGTGCTCGGGTTCCGATCGACCTCGGACCCGGTCGGATGGCTGACACCCGACGAGGTCGACGAGCTGCGCGACTGGCTCCGCGAGCCGGCGAACGTCACCCGGCTCGGCCGGTACCTCTTCGAGGTCGACGACCGGCTCGTCGACTTCGGACGGTTCGTCGACTACGTCGCCCCGAACAGCACGAACGCGAACTGACGGGCGGCGAGCGCGTGAGCGAGGCGGCTGGGCCGCGCCCCGGGCAGGTCGCCCTCGGCGTCGCCGGGCGGCTCCCGGCGACCCGACCCGAGCTGATGGTCGTCCTCGGACACCTGATCCGCACGGATCAGCCGGCAGGCGGCGACGGCGACGTGCTCACGTCGTTGCGGGCGGAGACGGGCGACGCGCTCGTCTCCGCCCTCGCGGCGTGCGTGCCGCTCGCAATGGATCGCCAGCGTCGCGCGGGGATCCCCGAACAGATCACCCGCGCGACGCTGCGCGACGTCGGTCGCAAGCACGCCCGCTACGGAGCGGCGACGGTGCTCGACTGGCTGATCGAACTCATGCGTGGCGACGTCGTCGAGCTCGGTCGGCTCCAGGTCGCACGTCGCGCCGAGGCGCTCGGTCACGCCGTGCACATCCCCGAGACGGGTCCGCTGGACCCGGGGGCGGTGGATGCCTCGCTCGAACGGATCCGCGAATTCACCGGTGCCCGGCGACTGTCGTGCACGAGTTGGCTGCTCGACGCCGAGATCCGGCGCGAGCTGCCGCACAGCAACCTGGCGGCGTTCGCGCGACGGTTCGAGGTCGTCGCTGGCGAGGAGGGCAGCCGGCAGGGGAGCGAGGCGGTCGCGAAGTTCGTCTTCCGCCGGCCGCTCGAGGCCGTCCTGGACGGCCGAGTGCACCCGGAGTCCCGGCTCGAGCGGCTCATCATCGATCGGCTGCGCAGCGGTAGGCACTGGTCGGAGCCGACGGGCGTGCTCGACGGGTGAGGCAGACCGCGGCGCGCGGCCCGCTGCCCGCTGAGCCGGCGCGCTCCGGCTCAGCGCCGCGTGCGCTCGCGCACCGCGGGCGCGGCAAGGCCGGCCACCACGAGCAGCCCGAGCAGCACGAGCAGTGCGTTCAGGATGCCGAAGTGCTCGCCGAGGAACCCGAGCACCGGCGGCCCGACGAGGAACGCGCAGTAGCCGATCATCGCGACGGCCGACACGCGGGCGGCCGACTCGGCGCGGTCGGGCACGTCGGCGGCGGCGGACATGCCGACCGGGAACCCGAGCGAGCAGCCCGCGCCCCAGAGCACCGTGCCGACGACCAGCATCCAGGGCTCGGTGCCGAAGATGAACAGCGCGAGCCCGCCCGCGCCGACCGCCGCGAGCACGCGAATCACGGGCACGCGGCCGAACCGGTCGAGCACCGGCCCGCCGAGCACCCGCGAGGCGGTCATCGCGACGGTGAACACCGTGAAGATGGCCGCCGCCGCGGTGGCGTCGAAGTGGTGTCCGTCGACGACCGCGAGCGCGATCCAGTCGTTGGCGCTGCCCTCGGCGAACGACATGCCGAGCATGACGAGGCCGATGAGCCACAGTCGCAGGTCGCCCCATACCCGCAGGCTCGCCCGCAGGCGCTCGCCGAACGTGCGGCGCGGCGGCGCGGCATCCGTCTCCGAGCTGGACGCGCCCTCGGGCGCTTCGCCCAGCTCGGTGCGCATCGGTACGAAGCGCACCGCGACCACGGCGGCGATGGCGATGGCGATGGCGACGACGACCAGGTGCGGGAACACCGCGATCGACAGGGCGGATGCCCCGGCCGCGACGGCCGCGCCGGCCACCGTGCCGAAGCTGAAGAACGCGTGCATGAGCGGCATCACGGTGCGGCCGATCTCACGTTCGGCCTCGGCGCCCGAGACGTTCATGATCACATCGACGGCGCCATTGCCGAACCCGAACAGGGCGAGACCGAGCACGACGAGCGGGATCGACGGCACGATCGAACTGCCGATGCCGACCGACACCAGCCCGACCGACACGACCACGAGGGTCGAGGCCATGCCGATGCGCGGCCCGAAGCGCGCGAGCACGATGGGGGCGGCGACCAGGCCGCCGATCGACGCGATCGACCCCGCGAGGATGACGAGCCCGACGCCCTGCGTCGACAATTCGTTGAAGTCGCGCACGGCGGGGATGCGGGCGACCCAGCTCGCCATGCTGAGTCCGCTGAGGAAGAAGACCGCGAACACGGCGTTGCGCCACGCTCGCAGTTCGCGCGTGGGGCGTCTCGCGGCGCGATCGGCGTCGGTCACGGTCTCCACGGTAGCTGCGGATGCCTCGTGCACCATGGTTGCTCCTCGGTTGCGATGCCCGGGGTGGCGGGCGCCTCGTTCTCGAATCGATTCGACTCGAATCGATTCGAGAGTAGCGCCCGGAACCGCCCCGTGCAACCGGCGAGAGCCGGATTCCCGTCACCTGAGTGCTCGAACGCTCAGTCGGAGTGATTGCAGATGATCGAAATTACCTCTTGTGCTCATGCATGCTCGCCGGTAGGTTCCCTGCTAAACGATTAACAATCATCACCGCCGCACCTCGCACCGAGGCATCCGCTGCACCTCACCGTCCAAAGGAGGACCATGCGCCACGTTCCGAAATCACGCACCGTCACCGCCGTCGCGGTCTCGGCCGCAGCCGCCCTCGCGCTCGCCGGATGCGCGGGCGGCAGCGGAGGATCCGAGGAAGGCGGCGACGTCACCCTCACCTACGCCATCTGGGACCAGAACCAGCAGCCCGCGATGGAGGACATCGCCGACGCGTTCGAGGCCGAGCACGACGGCGTCTCGATCGAGATCCAGCTGACGCCGTACAAGGAGTACTTCACGAAGCTGCAGACCGCCGTCTCGGGCGGCTCGGCGGCCGACGTGTTCTGGATGAACGGCCCGAACTTCCAGCTCTACGCGTCGAACGGCGTGCTCGCGCCGCTCGACGACCAGGGCATCGAGGCATCCGACTACCCGCAGGGCCTCATCGACCTGTACACCTTCGACGGCTCGCTCTACGGCGCCCCGAAGGACTTCGACACCGTCGCCCTCTGGTACAACAAGGCCCTCTTCGACGCCGCCGGCGTCGCGTACCCCGCCGCCGGCTGGACCTGGGATGACCTGAAGTCCGCCGCCGCCGCGCTCACCGACCCGGCGGCGGGGCAGTACGGCATCGCCGCGAGCCAGTACGGCCAGGAGAACTTCTACAACTCGATCGCGCAGGCCGGCGGCGAGGTGATCTCGGCCGATGGCACCACGACCGGATACGACACCCCCGAAGCGCTCGCCGGCATCGAACTCTGGACCGACCTCATCGCCGACGGCTCCTCGCCGACCGCCCAGCAGATGACCGACACGAACCCCGAGGACTTCTTCCTCTCGGGCAAGGTCGCCATGTTCCAGAACGGCTCGTGGGCCGCCGTCGCCTACGCCGACAACCCCGACATCGCCGACTCGGTCGACGTCGCGCCGCTTCCGGCGGGCGCCGAGGGCAACCAGAGCGTGATCCACGGCCTCGCGAACGTCGCGAACGCCACGAGCGCGCACCTCGACCTCGCGAAGGAGTTCGCCGCGTTCGCGAGCGGCGAGCAGGCTGCGAAGATCCAGGCCGACACCGGCACCGTGATCCCCGCCTTCGACGGCACCCAGCAGGCCTGGGTCGACGCGCTGCCGCAGTACGACCTGCAGGTCTACATCGACGCGCTCGACACCGCCGTTCCGTACCCGGTCTCGAAGAACACCTCGGCGTGGACCTCGATCGAGAGCGAAGTGCTCTCGCAGGTGTGGGCCGGCGCGGTGAGCCCGAAGGACGGCCTCGCACAGCTCGCCGAGCAGATGCAGGCCGCACTGGACGCCGAGTCGGAGTAACGCACCATGACCGACCTGATCGGGCAGCGCACCGCGGCGCCGATCTCCGAGCTCGACCGGGAGAAGGCGACTGCTCCCGGTCGACCCGGCCGGCCCGGCCCCGGCGGCGTGGGGGGACGCCGGGGCCGCGGCCCCGGCCAGTCGCCGTGGTGGGCGCTGCTCTTCATCGGCCCGACCGCGCTCGGCCTGATCGCGTTCTACCTCTGGCCGACGGTGCGCACGTTCATCCTGTCGTTCACGAAGTCGGGCCCGTTCGGCGGCAGCGACTTCGTCGGGCTCGAGAACTACGCCCGGCTCTTCCAGGACCCCGAGCTCATCGGGGCGCTGCGCAACACCGCGCTGTACACGGTCGTCGCGCTCATCGGCATCCCGCTCGCCGTCGCGATCGCGGCGCTGCTCAACACCGCCGGCCTGCGCGGACGCGGTGTCTACCGCACCCTCTACTTCATCCCGGTCGTGACCATGCCGGCCGCCATTGCGCTGGTCTGGCGCATGATCTACAACGGCGACTACGGCGTGCTCAACGAGGTGCTCGGCGTCTTCGGCATCGAGGGCCGGTCGTGGCTGACCGACCCGAACACCGCGCTCATGGCGATCGCCGTCGTCGGCATCTGGGCGGGCCTCGGCACGAACATCGTCATCTTCCTGGCTGGCCTGCAGGGCATCCCCGACACGGTCATGGAGGCGGCCGACCTCGACGGCGCCGGCCCCGTGCGCAAGTTCTTCTCGATCACGATCCCGCTGCTCTCGCCGTCGATCTTCTTCGTCAGCGTGATCAGCGTGATCGGCGCACTGCAGGTGTTCGACCTCATCTACATGATGCTCGGCCGCTCGAACCCGGCGATGCCGAACACGCGCACCATCGTCTACCTCTTCTACGAGGCGGGCTTCCTCGACAACGAGCGGGGCTACGCGGCGGCGATCGCGTTCCTGCTGCTCGTCATCATCCTGGTGCTGACCGTCGTGCAGTTCCGGCTGCAGAAGAAGTGGGTGCACTATGAGTGATGTCGCGCTCGACACCCGCGCCGTGACCGCCTCAGACGGCGCAACCGGCCGCGACGGCGGCTCCGAGACATCCGCCGATCGCCGCCGGCCCGCCGGAAGCCGGCGCCGCGGCCACTGGCTCGTCCACCTGCTGCTCGCCGCCGGAGCGGTGATCATGGTGTTCCCGTTCATCTGGCAGACCCTCACCGCGTTCAAGACGTTCCAGGACTCGGTGCAGGTGCCGCCCGTCGTCATCCCAGACCCGTGGGTGTTCACGAACTTCGCCGAGGTGTTCGACTCGATGCCGTTCGGGCAGATGTTCCTGAACTCGGTGCTGCTGACCGTCGGTCGCACCGTTGGCCAGGTCGTGCTGTGCACGATGGCGGGCTACGCGTTCGCGCGCATCCCGTTCCGGGGGCGCAACGTCGTGTTCGTGCTGTTCCTGTCGGTGCTCATGGTGCCGTCGCAGCTCTACCTGCTGCCGCAGTACGAGATCATCCAGACGCTCGGCTGGCTGAACACGCTGCAGGCGCTCATCGTGCCCGGCATCTTCAGCGCGTTCGGCACGTTCCTCATGCGGCAGTTCTTCATGTCGATGCCGGTCGAGCTCGAAGAAGCCGCGCGCATCGACGGCGCGAACCCGTGGCAGACGTTCTGGCGCGTGATGCTGCCGCTCGCCAAGCCCGGCATCGTCGCGCTCACGGTGTTCACCGTGCTGTGGTCGTGGAACGACCTGCTGTGGCCGCTCGTGGTCACGACCGACCCGGCCAAGATGCCGCTCTCGGTCGGCCTGTCGCAGCTCGTCGGGCTGCACGGCACTGACTACCCTGTGCTCATGGCGGGCGCCCTGCTCGCGACGTTGCCGATGCTGGTGACGTTCATGTTCCTGCAGCGCCAGTTCATCCAGGGCATCGCGTTCTCTGGGACGAAGGGGTGACGGATGCCACGCTCCGATGACGTCGCGACGCGCGCGAACGGCGCACGGCGACGACCGACCGCCCGCATGGTCGCCGACCTGGCGGGCGTGTCGACCGCGACCGTCTCGTACGTGTTCTCGGGCCGCTCGGGATCCGATGGCCCGGGCGTCGCCGAAGAGACGGCGAAGCGCGTGCTCGACGCCGCCGAACGGCTCAACTACCGGCCCAACCGGTCGGCTCGCGCCATCCGCACCGGGCGCACCGGCATGGTGCAGCTCTCGCTGCACATGCTGAGCGACCCCTGGTCGCTCGCGGTCGCCGAGGCCGTCAACGCCGAGGCGAACCGGCACGGGCTCACCACGCTGATCCTCGCCGACGGCGACTGGCACACTGCGCTCGACCGGGTCGAGAGCGACGTCGCCTACCTCGACGCGGCCGGTGCCGACGGCGACGCGCGGGCGAAGCTGCACGACCTCGTCGAGCGCGGGCAGCGGCTCGTCGTCTTCTCGGAGTCGCTCGAGCCCGACGGGTTCGATGTGATCCGCTCGGACGCGATCCCGGGTTGCTTCCTCGCCATCGATCACCTGCTCGAGCAGCACACGGCGATCGGATGCCTCGCGGCCGAGGTGGCCGTGCGCGGTGCCGACCACGGGGTCACGAGGGTCACGCCCTACCTCGAGCGGCTGCGCGAGGGTCGCATCGACGCCGGCCGGGCGCTCACAGCGACCTTCGCCGACACCCAGGCCAGCGCGTTCTCGGCCGCCGTGGACCTGCTCTCGGGCGAGCGCGGCCCGCGCCCGACCGCGATCTACGCGACGACGGACTTCGCGGCGATCGCCGCGATCAACGCCGCGCACATGCTCGGCTTGCGGGTGCCGCACGACGTCGCCATCGTCGGCGTCGGCAACACCCCCGACGCCCGCGTCGTGGCCCCGACCCTCACGACCGTCGGCCCGACCGACTTCTACGAACGCCAGGCCGAGATCATCGTCGGGCGCGCGCTCGAACACGAACCGGCGCCCGCGCGACTGCACGAGTTCGCGTGGTCGCTGTTCCCGGGCGGGTCGACCGATCTCGCCGGTCCGGCAGTGGACCGCCCGGCCCGCGGCGCCTGACCGGCATGGCGCCCCGTGTGCATCGTCCGGTGCGCTTCGGCGCCGCACGCGTCGGCCCGAGGCATCCGTTCTCTTCTCTTCTCGTCCCACCCGCATTCTGTAAGGAGCACCACCCGTGGATCTGACCATCGGCATCGTCGGCTTCGGCGCCCGCGCCGGCATCTGGCGCGAGGCGCACCGACCGGGCGAGGGGTCGCGCATCACCGCGGTCTGCGACCTCGCCGAACGCGCCCGCGCCGATGCGCGCGACGCGCTGCCCGGCGTACTCGTCACCGACTCGCTCGACGAACTGCTCGCCTCGGGCGTCGACGCCGTCATGGTGCTGACGCCCGACGACACGCACGCGACCGTCGCCATCCGTGCGCTCGAGGCGGGGGTCGCCGTGTTCTGCGAGAAGCCGCTCGCGATCGACCTCGCCGACGCCGACGCCGTCCTCGAGACCGCGCGCCGCACCGGCTCGCGTCTCTACGTCGGCCACAACATGCGCCACATGCCGGTCGTCGCGCTCATGCGCCGGCTCATCCTCGAGGGGCGCATCGGCGAGGTCAAGGCGATCTGGTGCCGGCACTTCGTCGGCAACGGCGGCGACTACTACTTCAAGGACTGGCACGCCGACCGCCGGCGCACCACCGGCCTGCTGCTGCAGAAGGGCGCGCACGACCTCGACGTCATCCACTGGCTCGCGGGCGCCTACTCCGACCGGGTCGCCGCAATGGGCTCGCTCAGCGTCTACGGCGGCATCAACGATCGGCGCGACCGGTCGGACGAGCGCATGTTCGACTGGTTCAGCCTCGACAACTGGCCGCCGACCGCGCTCACCGGGCTGAACCCCGTCGTCGACGTCGAGGACGTGTCGATGGTGAACCTGCACCTGACGAACGGCGTGCTCGCGTCGTACCAGCAGTGCCACTTCACACCCGACTACTGGCGCAACTACACGATCATCGGCACCGAGGGTCGCATCGAGAACCTCGGCGACACGGCCGGCACGACCGTCGCGCTCTGGAACCGGCGGCACCAGGGCGCGGCCGAGCCCGACGAGACCTTCCTCGTTCCCGAGGTCGCCGACGCCGGCCACGAGGGCGCCGACGCGCTGCTGGTCGCCGAGTTCCTGCGGTTCGTGCGCGACGGCGGACTGACCGAGACCTCGCCCGTCGCCGCGCGTGAGGCCGTCGCGGCCGGAATCCTCGCCACCGAGTCGCTGCGCGGCGACGGATCGGCGCTCGCCGTGCCGCCGCTCGCCGACGACCTGGTCGAGTACTTCGCCCGCGGCCAGGTCGAGGCATCCGTCGCCCGCTGAGCGCGCGCTGCCGCTCGTTCCCGCCTCGCCGCTGACCCGCTCTTCGCCCGCTGCGCCGGGAGGCGGACCCGGGCAGGCACCGCCTCCACCCGCGCCGATACGATGGCTGAGTCATCCGGCGCACCCACCGGACCATCGCATGAGCCGCCGCACCCAGTGGCTCGTGCACCACCACACGAGGTATCGATGAAGGCCCTCTTCAAAGCCGCGCCCGGCGCGGGATTCGAGTTCGTCGACCGGCCCGAGCCGGTCACCGGCCCCGCCGACGTCAAGATCCGGGTGCTGCGCACCGGCATCTGCGGCACCGACCTGCACATCGACTCATGGGACGACTGGGCGTCGTCGACCATCGCCGCGCCCCTCATCCCGGGCCACGAGTTCTCGGGCGAGGTCGTCGAGGTCGGCCCGCTCGTCCACGACGTCGCCGTGGGCGACCTGGTGTCGGGCGAGGGCCACATCGTCTGCGGCATGTGCCGCAACTGCCGCGCCGGCCGGCGGCAGATGTGCATCCGCACGCTCGGCGTCGGCGTGCAGCGCGACGGGGCGTTCGCGGAGTACATCGTGATCCCGGGCGAGAACGTGTGGGTGCATCACTCGCCCGTCGCCCCCGAGGTCGGCGCGATCTTCGACCCGTTCGGCAACGCCGTGCACACCGCGCTCGCCTTCTCGGTCGTCGGCGAGGACGTCCTCGTCACCGGATGCGGCCCCATCGGGCTTATGTCGATCGCGGTCGCACGCCACGTGGGCGCGCGGTTCATCGTCGCGACGGATGTCTCGGAGGCGCGTCTGCGGCTCGCCCTCGAGATGGGCGCCGACGCGGTCGTGGATGTCTCGACCGAGCGCGTGCGCGAGGTGCAGCCCCGACTCGGCATGCGCGAGGGCTTCGACGTCGGGTTCGAGATGAGCGGGTCGGCCAAGGCGCTGCCCGAGATGATCGAGAACATGAACCACGGGGGGCGCATCGCGCTGCTCGGCCTGCCGAGCGAGGGGTTCGCGGTCGACTGGGGCAAGGTCGTGACCCACATGCTCACGATGAAGGGCATCTACGGGCGCGAGATGTTCGAGACCTGGAACTCGATGTCGGCGATGCTGCAGACCAGCGACGTGCTGCGCGAGCGCGTGGCATCCATCATCTCCGAGCGCTACCCGGCGCGTGAGTGGCGGGCCGCGTTCGACTCCGCGCACTCGGCCGGGGTCGGCAAGATCATCCTCGACTGGACGGAGGTCTAGGCATGTACGGAACCGTGCAGGCGCAACTGCGCGCCGAACTCGACGAGATCGACGCGGCCGGGCTCACCAAGCGCGAGCGGGGCATCGAGGGGCCGCAGTCGTCGGAGGTGTCGGTCGCCGGCGTCGAGGTGCTGAACTTCTGCGCGAACAACTACCTCGGCCTCGCCGACGACCCGCGCATCGTCGCCGCCGCGCACCGCGGTCTCGACGAGTGGGGGTACGGCATGGCGAGCGTGCGCTTCATCTGCGGAACGCAGACCCAGCACCTCGAGCTCGAGCGCCGGGTCGCCGACTTCCTCGGGTACGACGACGCGATCCTGTTCTCGTCGTGCTTCGATGCGAATGGCGGCGTGTTCGAGGTGCTGTTCGGCCCCGACGACGCGATAATCAGCGACGAGCTGAACCACGCGTCGATCATCGACGGCATCCGGCTGTCGAAGGCGCGCCGGTACCGGTACCGCAACCGGGACCTCGCCGACCTCGAGGCGCAACTCGTCTCGGCGGCCGACGCCCGGCGCCGCGTCATCGTGACCGACGGCGTCTTCTCGATGGACGGGTACTACGCTCCGCTCGCCGAGATCTGCGACCTCGCCGAGCGCTACGACGCGCTGGTGTTCGTCGATGACTCGCACGCCGTCGGCTTCGTGGGGCCGAACGGACGCGGCACGCCCGAACTGCTCGGCGTCGAGGGGCGCGTCGACATCACGACCGGAACCTTCGGCAAGGCGCTCGGCGGAGCATCCGGCGGGTATGTGGCCGCCCGACAGGAGATCGTCGACCTGCTGCGCCAGCGTGCCCGGCCGTACCTGTTCTCGAACACCCTCGCGCCCGCGATCGTCGCCGGCACGTTGCAGGCGCTCTCGCTCCTGGCCGAATCGGGGGAGCTGCGCGTGCGGCTCGAGGCGAACGCGGCGCTCTTCCGCTCGCTCATGACCGAGGCGGGCTTCGACCTGCTTCCCGGGTCGCACGCGATCGTGCCGGTCATGTTCGGCGACGCCGCGCTCACCGCCCGCATCGCCGACGCGTTGCAGGAGCGCGGGGTGTACGTGACGGCGTTCTCGTTCCCGGTGGTGCCGCGGGGTGCCGCGCGCATCCGCGTACAGCTCTCGGCCGCGCATTCCGAGGACGAGATCCGACGCTGCGTCGCCGCGTTCGTCGCGGCGCGCGATTCGGTGGCTTCGGCCGCCGACTGAGGCCGCGGCGAAATGTCGGATCGTCGAGCCGACACGCCGCGCCGGGGTGTGACTCGACGGAGCGTCGCGGCAGGCGTCCGACATTTCGGCGCGAGCGGGTCACGGGACGGGTCAGGCGTCAGCGTCCGCGCTCGCCGATTCGTGCCGCGAGCGACGGCGGCGCGAGCCGGGTGAGCCCGACGAGCACGCGGTACCGCAGCGAGGGCACCGACACGGCCTTGCCGCGCGCGACGTCGCGCAGGCCCTCGCGCACGACCTGCTTCGCGTCGAGCCACATCGGCCCGGGCACGCCCTCCTGGCCGGGCGGCAGACCCATCCGCTCATGGAAGTTCGTGTGCGTGAACCCCGGGCAGATCGCGGTCGTGGTCACGCCATCGGGCCCGTATCGCCCGTTCGCCCATCGGCTGAACGAGATCAACCACCCCTTGCAGGCGCCATACGTCGAGCGAGGCACGAACCCCGCGACGGACGCGATGTTCACGATCCGCCCGCGCCCGCGGGCGAGCATGGCGCCGAGCGCGGCGTGGCTGAGCCGCATCGGCACCTCGACGTGCAACTCGAGGTGGCGTACCTCGTCATCGACGTCGTTGCGGGCGAAGTCGAGGGGCAACCCGAACCCGGCGTTGTTCACGAGCAGGTCGATCGGGCGCTCGGCGTCGGCGACGCGCGCCACGACGCGCGCGAGGTCTCTCGGCTTCAGCAGGTCGGCGGCGAGCACCTCGACGCGGACACCGCTTGCGGCGCGCACGGCCTCGGCGACGCGATCGAGGGCGGCGCGGTCGCGCGCGACGAGGACGAGGTCGGCGCCCGAGGCGGCGAGCTGTCGGGCGAACTCGACGCCGAGTCCCGAGCTCGCGCCGGTGATGAGGGCGGTGGGCATGCCGCCCAGCCTAGGCGCGCTGCACGGATTCCCTCCCGCCCACCACCGTCGGGGACGCTTGTTGTCGGCCCCACCACCGTCGGGGACGCTTGTCGTCCGCCCACCACCGTCGGGGACGCTTGTCGTCGCTCGCCGCGGCGCCGAACGGCAACGAGCGTCCCCGACGAAAGGGGTTGGTCACTCGAATCGATTCGAGGCGGATGGCTTACACTACGGGGCATGGGCTCCGACACCGCTCCGAGACATCCGACCCTGGCCGATGTGGCCGCGCGCGCCGGAGTCTCGGCCTCGACGGCCTCGCTCGCGTTCAGCGGATCGGGTCCGGTGTCGGATGCCACGAAGGAGCGCGTGCTCGCCGCCGCTGCCGAACTCGACTACGCGGGGCCCGACCCGCGCGCCCGCTCGCTGCGACGCGGGCGCAGCGGCATCGTGGGCGTCGTGCTCGAAGAGCGCGTGCGCGCGGCGTTCCTCGACCCGGTGAAGATCCGCACCCTCGACGGCATCGCCGAGGGCATCGCACCGCTCGGCGCCGGCCTGCTGCTGTTCACCGACGCCGGCGACGGCGATGCCCCGGTCTCCATCGAGAACGCGCCCGTCGACGCGGTCGTGCTGATCGGCTGCAGCCCACGATTGGATGCCTCGGTCGAGGCGCTTCGGCGGCGGGGCATCCCGACCGTGGCCATCGAGGGCGCGCCCGGCAGCGAGATCCCCGAGATCACCATCGACAACGAGCAGGCGACCCGGCGCGGCGCCGACTACCTGCACCACCTCGGTCACCGCCGGGTCGGCATCGTCACGCTGCCGTTCGACGCCGATCGCACGCGCGGCGTCGTCACCGACGACCTGGTCGCCCGCGCGACGACCGCGGTGACGCTCGAGCGACTCGCGGGCGCGCGCAGCGTGTTCCCCGACGCGCCCGCGATCGCCGCCGCGGGCAGTTCGATCGAGGAGGGGAGGGAGGCGGCGAGGCCGCTGCTCGACCTGCCCGCCGTCGAGCGCCCGACCGCGATCATCGCGCAGAGCGACCTGCTCGCCGCCGGCGTCATCCGCGCCGCCGAGGAGCGGGGCCTCACCGTGCCCGGCGACCTGAGCGTGCTCGGCTTCGACGGCATCCGCGTCGACGGCCTGCAGCACGACCTCACCACGCTCGACCAGCCGTCGGCCGACAAGGGCCGGGCGGCCGGCGAGGCGGTGGTGCGCATGCTCGCGGGCGAGGCGCCCGAATCGGTCGCGTTCACGAGCACGCTGCACATCGGCGACACCACCGCCGCGCCGCGCACGGCCTGACCGGTTCGGCGGCGGTCGAGAGATCCGGTAGCATCGAACCTCGTCGCCGGGCTCAGCCGGGCGGTACGCGGATGTGGCGCAGTTGGTAGCGCATCACCTTGCCAAGGTGAGGGTCGCGAGTTCGAGTCTCGTCATCCGCTCTCTCGAGGGGCACCATCAGGCCCCGACCACCATCCACTTCCGGCCCCGAGCCCGCAGGCCGAGCGTCACGGCGCGGGCGGCGAGGTATCCGATCGCGAACGCGGCCATGAGCCAGGCGAGTGCGACCGCGCCCGGCAGCCCGGCGGAACCGGCCCACCACACCGCGCCGAGCGCGAGCGGCACGTAGGCCGCGAAGTTCACGAGGCCCGTCCACGCGAGGTAGCGCGCATCGCCCGCGCCGATGAGCACGCCGTCGAGCACGAACACGACACCGCCGAGCGGCGCCGAGATGCCGAGCACCACGAGCGCCGGCGGCAGCAGCGCGGCGACCGTCGCCGACGACGTGAACAGGCCGGGCAGCACCCACGCGGTCGCGATCACGACCAGGCCGATCGCCGCACCGGAGGCGAGGCCCCATTGCAGGCAGCGCCGCAGCACGGCTCGCACCTGCGCGACGTCTCCGGCCCCGAGTCCCTTGCCGATGAGCGCCTGCGCGGCGATCGCGAGCGCGTCGAGCGCGAACCCGAGCGTGAAGTAGATCGAGATCGCGACCTGGTAGGCGGCCAGTTCGTCGGGTCCGAGCGCGGTCGCCGACCAGGTTGACAGCAGCAGTGCGGCGCGCAGGCTCGCGGTGCGCAGGAACAGCCACCCGCCCGACACGGCGCCCCGCAGCAGCCCGGCGCGGTGCGGCCACGGGTTCGCGCCCGTGCGCACCGCGTGGCGCGCCGAGATCACGAGGTACACCGCGACCATGCCCCACTGCGCCACGACCGTGCCGATCGCCGACCCCGCGATGCCGAGGCCGAGCACGTAGATGAACACGTAGTTGAGGGCGATGTTCGCGGCGAACCCGATGCCGGCGACCCAGAGCGGCGTGCGGGTGTCCTGCAGTCCGCGCAGCAGGCCGGTCGCGGCGAACACGATGAGCATGGCGGGCAGGCCCGCCATCGAGATCGTCAGGTAGGTGATCGCCTGCTCGGCGACGGCGTCGGATGCCCCGAACAGCCCGACCAGCCACGGGCTCGCGAACCACCCGGCGACCGCGAGCACGGCGCCGAGCGCGGCTGCGAGCCACAGCCCGTCGAGCCCCGCGGCGACGGCGCCGCGCTCGTCGCCGAGGCCGAGTCGCCGCGCGACCGCCGGGGTCGTCGCGTACGCGAGGAAGACCATGAGCCCGATGATCGTCTGCAGCACCGCGCCGGCGAGCCCCAGCCCGGCCAGCGGCGCGACACCGAGATGCCCGACCATCGCGGTGTCGGCCAGCAGGAACAGCGGCTCGGCGATCAGCGAACCGAGCGCGGGCACCGCGAGGCGCAGGATGTCACGGTCGACGGTGGTGGAGATGGTCACGATCCTCCCACCGTACGGGCGGATGCCGCGCCGAGTGTTTCCCATTGCGCCCGGCGTTTCCATCCGAACGGAAACCTCCCGCGCGAACGGAAACACCGGGCGGGGCATCCGCGGCTCACGCCGCGACGATCTCCTTGCCGAGCGGTGCGAGCGAGACCGGCACCAGCTTGAAGTTCGCAATGCCGAGCGGGATGCCGATGATCGTGATGCACAGCAGCACGCCCGTCAGGATGTGCTCGAGCGCGAGCCACCAGCCCGCGAGGATCACCCAGATGACGTTGCCGATGAACGACCACGCGCCCGAGGTCGGCTTCTGCACGACCCGCCGCCCGAACGGCCAGATCGCGTACCCCGCGATGCGGAACGCCGCGATGCCCCACGGGATGGTCACGATCAGCACGCACATGACGATGCCGACCAGCACGTAGCTGATCCACAGCCAGATGCCGGCGAGCACGACCCAGATGATGTTCAGCACGGTGTTCATGTCGGTTCCCTCGTTCGAGACTCCATCCAACCAGTGCGAACGCACATCCGGATCGTCGGCCGCGATGCGTAGGCTGGGACGATGACCGACGTCTCGCTCACCTCCGGCATCTCCGGCATCACGCTCGACGAACTCGACGAGGACGTGCGCCCGCAGGACGACCTGTTCCGTCACGTCAACGGCAAGTGGATCGCGCGCACCGAGATCCCCGCCGACAAGGCCCGCTACGGGTCGTTCATCGTGCTGCACGAAGAGGCCGAGCAGGCGGTGCGCGACATCATCGTCGAGGCGCAGCAGGCCGAGCCCGGCACCGAGGCGCGCAAGGTCGGCGACCTCTACGCGAGCTTCATGGACGAGGCGCGGGTCGAGCAGCTCGGCGCCGAGCCCATCGCGCCGCTGCTGGCCGAGGCGGCGGCCGTCGCCGACGTGCCGGGTCTGCTCGCCGCCGTCGGGCGGTTCGAGCGGCAGGGCGTGAGCGGCTTCGTGCAGCTCTTCGTCGACAACGACCCGGGTGACCCCGAACGCTACCTGGTCTTCGTCGAGCAGGGCGGCATCGGCCTGCCCGACGAGAGCTACTTCCGCGAAGAGCGGTTCGCTCCGGTGCGCGAGGCGTACCTCGCGCACCTCGAGCGGATGCTCCGCCTCGCCGGTCTCGACGAGCCCGCCGCCCGGGCGCAGCGCGTGTTCGAACTCGAGACCGCGATCGCTGCGGCGCACTGGACGAACGTCGAGTCGCGCGACAGCGAGAAGACCTACAACCTCACGCCCTGGGCCGACGTCGTCGCCGCGGCATCCGGCTCGGCCGAGGCATCCGATGCGTCCGTTGCGCCCGACCTGGTGATCTGGCGCGACGCGATGGGCGTGCCCGAGGGCGCGTTCACCGAGCTCGTGGTGCGCCAGCCCTCGTTCGTCGAGGGGCTGGGGCGGCTCCTCACCGCCGACCGCATCGACGCGTGGCGCGACTGGCTGGCCTGGCAGGTGATCCGCTCGAACGCCGCCTACCTGTCGAGCGACTTCGTCGAGGCCAACTTCGACTTCTACGGCCGCACCCTCACCGGCACGCCGCAGCTGCGCGAGCGCTGGAAGCGGGGCGTCTCGCTCGTCGAGGGCGCGATGGGCGAGGCGGTCGGCCGCATCTACGTCGAGCGGCACTTCCCGCCGGCCGCGAAGGAGGCGATGGACGACCTGGTCGCCAACCTCGTCGAGGCGTACCGGCAGTCGATCGTCGACCTCGACTGGATGGGCGAGGAGACCAAGCGCCGCGCCCTCGACAAGCTCGCCAAGTTCACGCCGAAGATCGGCTACCCGGTGAAGTGGCGCGACTACTCGTCGCTCGCGGTCACGCCGGGCGACCTGGTCGGCAACGTGCGGGCGACCGCCGAGTTCGAGTTCAACCGCGGGCTCGGCAAGATCGGCAAGCCGATCGACCGCGACGAGTGGTTCATGACCCCGCAGACCATCAACGCGTACTACAACCCGGGGTTCAACGAGATCGTCTTCCCCGCGGCCATCCTGCAGTTCCCGTTCTTCACACCCGAGCGCGACGCGGCGGCGAACTACGGCGCGATCGGCGCGGTCATCGGGCACGAGATCGGCCACGGCTTCGACGACCAGGGCTCGAAGTACGACGGCGACGGGCGCCTCACCGACTGGTGGACGGCCGACGACCGCGCCGCCTTCGAGGCGCGCACCGAGGCGCTCATCGCGCAGTACGACGCGCTGGTTCCGGCGCAGCTGGCGGATGCTTCGGATGACTCGGATGCCTCGGATGCCCCGGATGCCCCGACCGACGCGGATGCTTCGGCCGAGGGTGCCGGCGAGGCATCCGCCCCGCACGTGAACGGTGCACTCACCATCGGCGAGAACATCGGCGATCTCGGTGGCCTCGCGATCGCGTGGAAGGCCTACCTGATCTCGCTCGACGGGCAGGAGCCGCCCGTGATCGACGGGTTCACCGGGGCGCAGCGGTTCTTCCTCTCGTGGGCGCAGGCGTGGCAGCTGAAGGTCCGCGACGAAGAGGTGGTGCGGCTGCTCGCGATCGACCCGCACTCGCCGAACGAGTTCCGGTGCAACCAGATCGTTCGCAACATCGACGAGTTCTACACTGGATTCGGCGTCACCCCCGACGATGCGCTCTGGCTCGACGAGAGCCGGCGAGTCTCGATCTGGTAGCCGCCGCAGTCTCACAGCAGAGTCCGACCGAACCATCACGAGCGTGCCGCGATGCGGCGGGGGAGCGCCGTCCGCCAGAGAGGGAACGTGCCACCGTGGTGACCTCGTCGCAGGGATCCGAGCGTCGGGCTCGGCACGCCTCGATACGGCGGGGCAAGTACGTCGCCGACGAGCCGGCCGAGAACTTCTCGCGCGGGTTCAATGCGCTCGGCGAACTCGCGATCGCCGGCGTGCAGGTCTCGGCGCGCGCGACCGACCTCGCCACCGGGCGCGTGCTGTTCTCGGTCGACGACCACGTGGTCATGCCGACCGCGTCGATCGGCAAGGTGCTGCTGCTCGTCGAGGTCGCCTCCCGCCTCACGGGGCCGAGCTCCGAGTCGTTCACCGTGCTCGACCGCGCACCGCGCGACGCCGTCGGCGACTCGGGCATCTGGCAGCACCTGCAGTCGCCGTCGCTGCCGATCGCCGACCTCGCCGCGCTCATCGGTGCGTCGAGCGACAACCTCGCGACGAACGTGCTGTTGCGGCATGTCGGCCTCGAGGCGGTGCGTGCCCGTACCGAGACGCTCGGCCTCACGCGCACCGCCCTGCTCGACCTGGTGCGCGACCACCGCGGTCCCGATGACGCGCCCCAGCTCTCGATCGGCTCGGCGAAAGAGCTGACCTGGCTGTTCGCGTCGCTCGCGCGCGGCGAGATCGTGAGCCCCGAGGTGTCGCAGCGGGTCGTCGGCTGGCTCTCGTTGAACACCGACCTCTCGATGGTGGCGTCCGCGTTCGGCCTCGACCCGCTCGCGCACCGCATGCCCGACCACAACGTGCTGCTCATGAACAAGACCGGAACCGACGGCGGCGTGCGCAGCGAGGTCGGCGTGCTGCGCGGGCCTCGCGCCGGCGTCGCGTACGCGGTGTCGACGTACTTCGCCGACACGGGCCTGTCGAGCCGACTCGCGGTGCTCGACGGCATGCGGCAGGTCGGCGCCGACCTCCTCGAGTACGTGCACTGACGCCACGCGCGAGTTCTCCACAGGGGAGACCTCCCCATGTGGGAGCGGGCGTCCGTTTCGCTAGGGTGGCTCGGCGGGGGTCCATCGGGCTTCCGTCGCATCCCTGTCCGATCCCTACACCGAAGGACCATCTGTGGCCACTTCCACCTTCCGCTTGCGCGTCGGCGCCCTCGCCGCCGCCGCAGGGCTCGTCCTGGCCGGCGTCGCCGCCGCGTCGCCCGCCGCCGCTGCCGACGACCCCGTCATCTCGCTCGACCGCACCACCTTCCCCGCCGGCGACTGGGAAGACGGGTTCCGCATCACGGGCTCCGGCTTCGACGGCACCGTGCCGACGGCCGAACTCTCGATCGGCTCGATGGGCGAGAACGGCGGCGGCCAGCTGTGGGGCACCACCGTCACCGTCGCCGCCGATGGCACGATCGACACCGTCGTGGTGCCGAGCGGCGCCACCCAGGTTGCCGGCGAGAACGGCTACCCGCGCTACGTCGTCAGCGTCGGCCAGCAGATCACCGAGGGCGAGCCCTGGCTGTGGTCGAACCGCATCGACCTCACGATCACCGAGGGTGCCTCGCTCTCCGTCGCGGCTGAACTCACGCCCGAGCAGGTCGCGGGCGGCGTGACGGCGACCTTCGCCGGCTTCACCGCGGGTGAGGCTGTGTACTACGGCATCGGCCTCTTCCGCGACGGCGAACTCGTCGACGCGATCGAAGACGCGGTCGACGCCGACGACTCGGGTGCCGGCACGTTCGGCGGCGCCCTCGAGGGTGCCCAGGTCGGCGACTACCTGCAGCTCTACGCAGACGGCGACACCAGTGGCCGCGTTGCCGAGGGCTGGGTGCAGATCGTCGAGGCGCCGGCCCCGGCGCCCGTCGACCCCGAGGCGCCCGCTGCGGGCACGCCCGCGGCTGCCGAGGCCTCCGGCAACCAGCTCGCCGAGACCGGCATCGACCTCGGCATCGGCACGGCTGCGCTCGCGCTGCTGGTGCTCGGTGCCGGCGCGCTGATCGTCGTGCGTCGCCGCTCGGCGCTCGCTCAGCGCTGACGCGCTCGAGCAGCTCGATACGAGGCGGGGCCGGCGGATGCCGGCCCCGCTGTCGTCATGCCGACGCCGATTCGCGCAGCAGCACGAGACCCTGCAGCACCGCGTCGGCGGTCTCACGTGCACCGAGCACGCGGAAGTGCCCCGACCGCGGCACGAGGATGTTCGTCGCCCCGGGCAGTTCGCTGCCGTCGGGGATGTGCGGGTCGTACGGGCCGAAGATCGACACGATGCGCCCGTTCACGGTCGACGCCTCACCGAGGGTCAGGATGATCGGGGCATCCGGAAGGAACTCGCGCACGCCGGGGTCGCCGCGCAGCAGCCGGGCGCGGCGGGTGCCGGCGAACGGTGCGGCGATGGCGACGACGCCGAGCAGTCCGAGGTCGCCCGCGTTCCCGTCGGCCTCGCGAATGAGCAGGTACTTGCCGATCAGCCCGCCCTTGCTATGCCCCACGACGATTCGGCCGGCAGCGGGGCGGGGCATCCGTGCGAGCGCCCGCGTGAGCTTCTCGCCGGTGTCGCCGATGGGTGCACGATTGATGCCGAGCCCGTGCAGCACGCGCACCCGATGACCGGCACGATGCATCCGTTCGCCGACGCCGCGCAGAAACGACCAGCGCTCGTAGACGCCGGGCACCACAATGACCTCTGGCAGCCCGTCGTCGCCGTGCAGCCAGCGTCGCGGCGGTCGCCCTGCGAACGGCGTCGCGAGCTGCGCGGCGCCGGCCCAGCAATAGTCGGCGATCCAGACGCCCGCTCGGAACCACCGGTTCTGCGCCATTCCCGCAGTCTAGGGCTGGCCGAGGGGCCGTTAGAGTGAGGCCGTCGGCACCCGGACGAGGAGGTCCCATGGCACGACTCGATACCTCGCGCGGGTACGCGCGCGGCGTGCAATCGGCGGTCTACCGCGCGGGCATCAGCGGTACCCGGCCCGCCGTGCCGTCGACCTTCGCCGGCCTCGAGCAGGGCGCGCGGCGGGCGCTGTCGGCCGACGCGTTCGCGTACCTCGCCGGCGGCGCGGGCGCCGAGCACACCATGGCCGCGAACGTCGAGGCATTCGGTCGGTGGCAGGTGATTCCGCGGGTGCTGCGGGATGTCGCGGAGCGCGACCTGTCGATCGACCTGCTCGGCCGCCGTCGTGCGACCCCCTTCGTGCTCGCGCCCCTCGGCGTGATGGAGCTCGCGCACCGCGACGCCGACGTCGCCGTCGGCCGGGCGGCGGCGGCGCTCGACGTGCCGTACATCCTGTCGAATCAGGCGTCGCGACCGATGGAGGAGGTCGTGGCGGCGATGGGCGGCGGCGCGCGGTGGTTCCAGCTGTACTGGAGTGCATCGGACGACCTGAATGCGTCGTTCCTGCGGCGGGCCGAGGCATCCGGGTGCGAAGCGATCGTGATCACCCTCGATACCCACCTGCTCGGCTGGCGCACCCGTGATCTCGACCTCGCGTTCCTGCCGTTCACCCGCGGCCAAGGCATCGCGCAGTACACGAGCGACCCGGTCTTCGCCGACCTGGTGCGCGAACGGGTGAAGCGGGGCGTGAGCGACGCCGCGGCGCCCGCGGTGAAGGTGAACGCCAAATCCGTGGCGGCCGCCGTCGGCATGGCGCGCGAAGCGAGGCGCGCCGGGCTCGTCGACGGCGGGCTCGCCGACGCGCTGCGATCCCCGCTGCCGCGTGCCGCGGTCGAGACGTTCCTCGACGTGTTCGCCGACCCGTCGCTCACGTGGGACGACATCGCCAAGGTGCGCGAGTGGACCGACCTGCCCGTGCTGCTGAAGGGCGTACTGCACCCCGAAGACGCCGAGCGCGCCGTCGACGCGGGCATGGACGGCATCGTCGTGTCGAACCACGGCGGCCGCCAGGTCGACCGGTCGGTGCCGACCATCTCGGCACTGCCCGCGATCGCCGAACGGGTCGCCGGACGCGTGCCGATCCTGCTCGACTCGGGGGTGCGGGGCGGTGCCGACGCGGTCATCGCGCTGTCGCTCGGGGCGACGGCGGTCGGGCTCGGGCGCCCCTACGCCTACGGCCTCGCGATCGCCGGGGCGACCGGCGTCAGCGAGGTCGTGCGCAACGCGATCGCCGAGTTCGACCTCACGCTGGGCCTCGCGGGATACACGAGCCCGGCCGACTTGGGCCCCGACGCGCTGCGCCCCCACCCGCTGGTCGAGTAGGGAGCGCAGCGACCGTATCGAGACCCCGTGACGGCGTCCTTCGTCGACCGCGTCAGTCGATGAGATCCGCCTGGGCCAGCAGGCGCAGCACCTCGCGGCCGGCGGGCGGGCAGCGGTCGGCATCGGCCGTCGTGACCCAGTGCAGGGCACCGACCTCGGCCGACGCCCGCGGCGAGGCATCCGTCACCGCCCGGAAGACCCGCATGCGCACGTGCCGGCCGTCGGGCTCGCCGTGCGCCAGCGTGCGCACTTCGAAGAGCTCGTGCAGCTGGTCGGGATCGAGCTCGAGCGCGACCTCCTCGAACGCCTCGCGCGAGGCGGCCTCTGCGGCGGTCTCGCCGGGGTCGATCTTGCCGCCGGGCATGTAGTGCACGTCGCGCCCGCGGGCGGTGACCATCAGCACGCGTCGGTCGCGCACGAGCGCGATCGCGGAGACGAGCAGGTCGGGGAGGGGCATCCTGCCAGCCTACGGCCCGCCCTCACTCGGCGGGCTCGACCTCGGGCTCGGGCGGCGGCGCGAGCTCGAGCCGCGGGTAGAGCACACCGAAGCCCTCGTGGAGCCCGCCGACGAGGGCGTCGACGAGGTGCCCGGCGCCGTCGACGATGAGCACGCTCACCTGCATGCCGGCCTGCTCGGCCGCGGCCGCGTTGCGCTCGACGCCCTCGGCGTAGCGGCCGTCCTCCGATCCGACCGTGAACACCGCCCACGAATCGGGGTAGGGCGCCTTCTCGGCCATGATGTTGGCCGGCTTCGCCGCGTCGTACGCGGCCTGGTTGCCGCCGAACACGTTCACGAGCGTCGACGACGTGTCATCGGCGCCGGGGAACTCCTCGCCCGAGATCGACAGGATGTTGCCGAACACCTCGGGGTACTTGGCCCCGAACGAGGTCGCGCACTGCCCGCCGTTCGAGTACCCGCCGACCGTCCAGAACCGCGGCTCGGCCTGCACGTTGAGGTTCGCCCTCGCCCACGGCACGACGTCCTGCATGACGTACGTCTCGACGTTGCCCATCTCGGTGTCGAGGCACAGCGGATCGAGCGACGGATCGGACAGCTGGTCGACGATGAGCGCGATCGGCGCGAGCCCGGCGTGGTCGGCCTGGTACTCCTCGAGCGTCTCGGCGATGAACGACCCGTCGGGGTCGCCGGGTTGGCCCATCATGAAGATGACGAGCGGCAGGCGGGGCGCGTTCTCGACGAGCGCGGCCGGCGGCAGGTAGAGCTGCGCGGGGCGGGCGGGGAACCCCGAGACGTCGTTCGGGATGCCGCCCTCGACCTCGCCGAGCACGCCGGTCGCCGGCAGGTCCTCTGGCGCCTGCCACCACGAGTAGAGCGGCCCCTCGGGTGCGGGCGTCGCCGGGTCGGTCGGCGGCGGCACCGGTGTGATCGGGTCGGCCGTGCTGATGTGCAGCAGCGCGCCGAGCGTGCGGTTGATGCCGTAGGCCGCGTTGATCGCGAACACCGCCGTCAGCGCGAAGACGCCGACCGCGAGCACGGCGATGATCTTGCGCCACCACCGCGACCCCCAGAGGTTGAAGATCGCGAGCCCGATCGCCGCGAACGCCGCCGGCGTCCACAGCCAGACCTCGTCGATCACGGGGCCCCCGAACGCGTTGAGCACGTTCACCGCGACCCACACCACGGCGCCGCCGATCAGGGCGCCGACGAACAGCACCAGGAACGCGACGAGAAACCAGCGGATGCTCCACTGCTTCGCCAGCAGGTACAGCACGAGGACCCCGCTCACGATGTACCACGTGAACAGGAACGCATCGTCGACGATGCGCATCTCGAGCAGCGAGTCCCACACGATCGGTTCCCCCGTTCCCGAACGTGGCCTCAGGGTAGCGCGCGCCGCGCGACAGGCCGGGGATCGACGCGGAAGCGCCCCCGAACTGGTCACGTCTGGCGGGGTGGTGCAGTCACCTAGGTCGACGCGCGCGGGTCATCGTGGCGGTCGACACCGCGTCGGCCGTTTCCCCCGATCGCCCCGTTCGATCGCCCCGTTCGATCGCGGCCGTTCGATAGCGGCCGCAGAGCAGATCCGTGCCGACGGCTCGTCGCTCTGGTCGAACGAGGTGCCCCCTCCCGGCGGTGAGCGGCGCGGCACGCCGCGCATAGGATGGTGGTCAGCGCACGTCGCGCCTCGCGCACGTCGCGCACCCATTCCGCCGCATGCCCCATTGGAGCCACCATGGCCGCACCCAGCCGTCTCGATTCCGTCATCACGCTCGCCCAGCACCGCGGGTTCGTGTTCCAGGCGGGTGAGATCTACGGCGGATCCCGGTCGGCGTGGGATTACGGCCCTCTCGGCGTCGCGCTGAAGGAGAACATCAAGAAGCAGTGGTGGCAGTCGATGGTGCAGGGCCGTGACGACGTCGTCGGCCTCGACTCCAGCGTCATCCTGCCCAAGGCGGTATGGGAGGCATCCGGCCATGTCGAGGTCTTCACCGACCCGCTCGTCGAGTGCCTGCACTGCCACAAGCGCTACCGCGAAGACCACCTCCTCGAGGAGTTCGAAGAGAAGAAGGGCCGCGAGCCCGTCGGCGGCCTCGCCGAGATCGTCTGCACCAACTGCGGCACCCGTGGCCAGTGGACCGAGCCGCGCGCGTTCTCGGGCCTCTTGAAGACCTACCTCGGCGTCGTCGACGACGAGTCGGGCCTGCACTACCTGCGCCCCGAGACGGCGCAGGGCATCTTCGTGAACTTCGCGAACGTGCTGCAGGCGGCGCGCATGAAGCCGCCGTTCGGCATCGGTCAGATCGGCAAGAGCTTCCGCAACGAGATCACGCCCGGCAATTTCATCTTCCGAACCCGCGAGTTCGAGCAGATGGAGATGGAGTTCTTCGTCGAACCCGGCACCGACGAACAGTGGCACCAGTACTGGATCGACCAGCGCTTCGCCTGGTACGTCGACCTCGGCATCGACCCCGAGAATCTGCGCCTCTTCGAGCACCCGAAAGAGAAGCTCAGCCACTACTCGAAGCGCACCGTCGACATCGAGTACAAATTCGGATTCGCCGGCGGCGACTGGGGCGAGCTCGAGGGTGTCGCGAACCGCACCGACTTCGACCTGACCACCCACTCGCAGCACTCGGGCAAAGACCTGTCGTACTTCGATCAGGCCAAGAACGAGCGCTGGGTGCCGTACGTGATCGAGCCCGCGGCGGGCCTGACCCGCTCGCTCATGGCGTTCCTCGTCGACGCGTATCACGTCGAGGAGGTGCCGAACGCGAAGGGCGGCACCGACACCCGCACCGTCTTGAAGCTCGACCCGCGCCTCGCGCCGGTGAAGGCGGCTGTGCTGCCGCTCAGCCGCAACGAGCGGCTCTCGCCGGTCGCCCGCGAGCTCGCCGCGAACCTGCGCAAGTACTGGAACGTCGACTTCGACGACGCCGGCGCGATCGGCCGCCGCTACCGCCGCCAAGACGAGATCGGCACCCCGTTCTGCATCACCGTCGACTTCGACTCGCTCGACGATCACGCGGTCACCGTGCGCGGCCGCGACACCATGCAGCAGGAGCGCGTGCCGCTCGACGGCCTGCAGGCCTTTCTCGCCACGCGCCTCATCGGCGCGTAGCGCGGCGGGGCGCCCCCGCCCGCGCGACGGAGGCAGATTTGCGCGACCGAGCCCGTTTCGTTCGAGCCTCAGTCGCGCAAATCTGCTTCAGTGCGGCACGTGCCCGCTCAGCGCACGCCGTCGCGCACGTCGCGCACGAACGCCGTGACATGCTCGCGCAGCGCCTCGATGCGCCGCTGCCGTGCCGCCTCGCGGTCGAACCCGGTGTACGCGAGCGGCGGCAGCTTGCGTACGTTGCGCGAGCACTCGAACCCGGCGCACACGAGCGTGCCGATGGTGTCGCCGCGGCGCCCGGCCTCGCCCGCGCGCCTCGCCGTGTAGAACACGACGTCGTTCGGCAGGTGCACGTCTTCGCACCACGAACACTGCGGCCGGGTGCGGATGCGGCCGTCGGCCAGCCGCAGCAGGATGCCGACCGGCTCGCCGTCGATGATCGCGACGACGTACGCCTGCTGCGGCAGCTTGCGGTCGCGCCAGCCGAGGTAGTCGAGTCGGTCCCACTCGAGTTCGGCGAAGCCCTCGGGCAGGGTCAGGATGCTGCGTTCGCGCTTGGAGGCGTTCACGAACGATGCGCGGATGGTCGCTTCGGTGATGGCGTGCATGGATGTCTCTCCGGCGGCCGTGGCGGCGCGCCTCTCTCTCGTCGGTCGGAAGGGATGCCCCGGCGCGGGCGTGCGGGCGCGCGGCGGGTACGCGAACGAGGCCGCGCCTCAGGCGCAGCCCCGGGGCGCGGTCATCTCAGGTCGGCGCGGACGCCGACGACCTCCTGACGAACGGATGCATGCACAGAGGAGACCCTACACGGCCGGCTGCACGGCCACCCTCGCAATCAAGGTCGATTTGTGCGACCGAGTGCCGGGCAGAGGCGCCTCGCTGACGCGAATCGACCTTGGTCGGGGGTGTGGGGCGGGGGTGGGGTCAGCGCCGGGGGAGCCACTCGCGGCGGAGGAGGGCGTAGACCGAGGTGTCCTCCCACTCGCCGTCGTGGTACTCCTCTTCGCGGAGGGTCGCCTCGTGCCGCATGCCGAGTCGTTCGCAGAGGCGCGCGGATGCCTCGTTGCGGGCGTCGAGCTGCGCGTGCACCCGGTGGGCGCGCAGATCTCGGAAGGCGATGTCGAGGATCGCGCCGGCCGCCTCGGCCGCCAACCCGCGGCCCTGGAAGTCGGGATGCACGACCCACCCGATCTCGAGCTGGGCGTGCTGCACGTTCGAGAGCCGCAGCATGACGTCGCCGATCACGCGGTCTCGGGCGGCGTCACCGGCGGCGGGGTCGGTCGTCGCCTCGCCGACGAGCTCCATCGCGAAGAACACGGCGTCTTCGTCGCGCTCGAGCCGGCGCACGCCTGCGCGCTTGGCGGTGTGGGCGAAGCCCTCGTCGCGGGTGCGCTCGGGCCACGGGATGTACCGCAGCACCTCGGGAAGCCGCTGGTACTGCCATACGTCCCATGCGTCGGATTCGCCGAGCGGGCGCAGCACGAGCCGTTCGGTGCGCAGCGGTGCCTCGAACAACACCGTCGCGTCGTAGGGCAGGCGCAGGTCGGGGGCGTCGGTCGAGGGCATCCCTCGACGCTACCGCGCACCGCCGACCCACGCGCCGCGGACCGCGCCGCGGCCCCCGCAGTTGCATCGCGCAGGAGATCAGGACCCAGGGGTGCTGCCCACCCAGGAAGCAGCCCGATCTCCTGCGCCAGGCAACGGCATGGGCGCGGGGCGAGCGCGGCGGGTCAGGAGGCGTCGCGGCGGGGGTGGCGGTCGGCTTGCTCGGATGCCTCGGCGGGGCCGGCGGCATCCGATTCGGCGGCGCGCACACCGAAGAGCGCCTCGACCGCGTCGATGAACGCCCGCTGCTCGCCGTCGCGCGCGTACTCGCGCGACCGCACCATCGGCGTGTGCAGCAGGCGGCCGGCCATATGCCGCAGTGCCTCTTCGACCCGGCCGTCGACGTCGCCGCGCGAGCGGGCGCGCTCGATCTCGCCGTCGAGCAGGTCGAACACGTGCGAGCGCAGCGCGACCACGGTGGGAGCGAGATCGAGCTCTTCGGCCACGTCGCCGAACTTGCGGGCGGCGCGGGTGACGATCTCGCGCGCCTCGTCGGTGGAGCCGAACTCCTCCATCGGGGCGTGGAACTTGATCGTCTCGAGGTCGAGCAGTTCGACGCCGACGATCTCGGCGATGTCGGCTGCGACGTTGCGGGGCAGACCGAGGTCGATCACGAGCTGGCGCCGTTCGATCTCGGGCGCGACGTCGACGGCGCCGATGGTGGGCAGCGACGTCTCGCGGGCGAGCAGTTCGCGGCCCTCGGCGAGGACGGCGCGGTCGAGCACGTGCGTGTCGGCGGTGGTGCAGGTGACGATCACCTCGGCCGCCGCGGCGGCGCGGGCGTAGTCGTCGGCGGCGACGACGGGCAGGTCGTGCGAGTGCGCGAACTTCGCACCGCGACCAGAGGGCGAGTACACCGAGACATCCGTGACCCCGCGATCGCGCAGCGCGGCCAGCGAGGCGCCCGCGTACCGGCCGGTTCCGACCAGCAGAACCCGGGTCTTCGCCCAGTCGGTGACCCGGCTCTCGGCGAGCTCGAGCGCGAGGCGCACGAGCGAGCGGCCCTCGCGGCCGATGCCGGTGCGGTTCTTCACCTTGCGCGAGGTCTGCGATGCGCGCTGGAACAGCCGCTCGAGTTCGGGCGTGGTCGTGCCGTCGCGGCGGGCGGACTCGAGCGAGCGGCGCACCTGGCCGGCGATCTCGCCCTCGCCGACGACGACGGACTCGAGCCCGGATGCCACGGCGAACAGATGCGCGGCGACGGCGTTGCCGTGCGCGAAGCCGAAGGTGGTTCGCAGCGCCTCGGCCTCGAGCCCTGCCGCCTCGCCGACGGCTCGGATGGCGCCGTGCACCGCGTCGACCGGCGACTCGCCTTCGGGGCGGTCGAGGTCGAGGTAGGCCTCGAACCGGTTGCAGGTCGCCACGACGACGGCGCCCTGCACCGCGTCGTGGCCGGTGACCATACGGCGCGCTGCGCCGTCTGCCGTCGCAGAGAGACGCTCGAGCAGATCGAACCCGGCGTTCTTGTGACTCGCGGTGAAGCAGATGAGCACCGGACGATTCTACAAGCTGTGGAAAGCGCTGCTGAACAGGGTCACGGCCGGTCAGCGACGCATGCCGCCGGCGGCGGCGGCCGCGAGCTGCTCGGGCGTGATGATCGGGATCGGCGACGTGAGCGGGGGCAGCTCGAGCCCCTCGGCGGCGAGCGCGGCGCGGTGCTCCGCCTTCCAGCCGCGAACGGTCGCGAAGAACGCCTCGTCGGGCAGGGCGAACCCGAACGCGCGTTCGCTCGCCAGCAGCAGTGGCACCTCGAGGCTCGAGCCGCCGCGACGGACGCGCAGCACGGCGACCGGTACGCTGCGGGCTCCGGCCGCGATGCGATCGCACCGGATGCTCCGGATCTCGCGCCACGCGAACGCGCCAACTCGGCGGGGGCGTCGGCCGCCGCGCCAGAACGCGATGCCCGTGGCATCCGCGACGATCGAGAAGTGCGGACCGACCCGGCCGTGCTCGCCCCCGAGCTCGTCGAGCGCGGCCGTGAGCATCGGGGTGCGCAGGCTGGTGGTGACGGTCGCGCCGAGCGACGATTCGAGCGCGCGACGGCGTGTGCGGTCGCGGGCGTGCAGCCGCAGCCGTCGCAGGGCGAGCAGCACGAGCACCAGGGCGGATGCCGCGACGAGCAGCAGGCCGACCCGGTTCGACGGCACGCCCGGAAGCTGGGCGATCGCCCGCTCGACGGTGGGGCCGGCTCCGATGAGCACGGCGATGAGCCCGGCAGCGGCCAGGCCGATGGCGATGACGGGCAATGCTCGTCGCGCGGGTGACACGTCTTCGGTCACGATGGTCTCCGGGGGATTCGGAGGCGCGCGGCTGGGGCGGCCGCACGTCGTCGTGTGGGGAGCACGACCTTCCCGACTGTAGACCCCTGAGGCCCGGTTCGTACACCTTCTCGACGAACTCGTGCTCTCAGCGCGGTAGGCGAGAATGTGCGGGTGATCCTTCCTCCGCAGCATCCGCTCTCGGCCGGCCTCACCTCGGATTCGCGACTCGTGCGCGCCTATCGCGGCGAGCGCAGCGACACGACCCCGGTCTGGTTCATGCGTCAGGCGGGCCGGTCGCTGCCCGAGTACCGCGACCTGCGGGTCGGCACGCGGATGCTCGACGCGTGCCTCGACCCGGCGATGGCGGCCGAGATCACGCTGCAGCCGGTGCGTCGGCACCGCGTCGATGCGGGCATCTTCTTCAGCGACATCGTGGTGCCCCTGAAGCTGGTCGGCGTCGACGTCGAGATCCAGCCGGGTCGCGGCCCGGTCTTCGGCACGGGCTACGCGGATGCCGCGGCGATCGCCGAACTCACCGCCATCGATCCGGCGAGCCTCGACGAGAAGGCCGCTCCGATCACCGAGGCCGTCGAGCGCACGATCGCCGAGCTGAACACGACGGCCCCCGCCGGTCGCGAGACCGGCGCGACGGCCCTGATCGGATTCGCGGGCGCCCCTTTCACCCTGGCCGCGTACCTCGTCGAGGGCGGGCCCTCGAAAGACCACCTCGCTGCCCGCACGCTCATGCACGCCGACCCGGGCGCGTGGCGCGACCTCATGCACTGGACTGCCGAGCTCACCGGTCGGTTCCTGCGCACCCAGGTGCTCGCCGGCGCCTCGGCTGCGCAACTCTTCGACTCGTGGGCCGGCGGGCTGTCGCTCGCCGACTACGAGCAGCACGTCGCACCCGCCTCGGCGCGGGCGCTCTCGTTCGTGCACGACCTCGCGTACGAGACGACGGATGCCTCGGGTGAGGCCATCACCCGGAACGTCCCCGTGATCCACTTCGGCGTCGGAACCGGCGAGCTGCTCGGTGCGATGCGCGGCGTCGGCGCCGATGCGGTCGGCGTCGACTACCGGGTGCCGCTCGATGTCGCCGCGTCACGTGTGGGCGACGGGGTCCCGCTGCAGGGCAACCTCGACCCGGCGCTGCTCGCCGCCCCGTGGCCGGTCCTCGACGCGGCGGTGCGCGATGTGCTGCGCCGCGGTCGGGTCGCCCCCGGCCACGTCTTCAATCTCGGGCACGGGGTGCCGCCCGAAACCGACCCGACCGTATTGACCCGGGTGGTCGAGCTCGTGCACGAGGCGGGCGCGTGAGCGAGGCATCCGAGGCATCCGACGCATCGCGGCCCGCCGAGCCGACTGAGCCCGCCGAGCCCGACCACCGCTCGGCCGACGTGGTCGTCGTGGGCGGCGGCGCTGCCGGCCTGGTCGCCGCGCTCGAGTGCGCGCGCATCGGGCTGCGTGTCACGGTGCTCGAGCGCCGCGACCGGCTGGGCGGATGCGTCGCGCGGATCGATCTCGACGGGCTCGCGCTCGACGCCGGCGCCGAGTCGTTCGCGACCCGCAACGGCTCGGTCGCCGAGCTCGTCGAACGTCTCGGTCTCGGCGGCCGGGTCGAGTCGCCGAACCCCGTGGGCGCCTGGCTGGTCTGGGGGCGCGGCGACGAGGTCGCTGCGGCGCCGCTGCCCAAGACGGGCATGCTCGGAATCCCGGCGAACCCGCTCGGCGACGACGTGCGGGCCATCATCGGCTGGGGCGGCGCGTGGCGCGCATATGCCGATCGGGTCATGCCGATCCTGCGGATCGGCCGTGCCCGCAGCCTCGGTCGACTCGTGCGCTCGCGCATGGGTGCGGCCGTGCTCGACCGCCTGGTGACGCCGATCTCAGCAGGCGTCTACTCGGCGAACCCCGACGACCTCGACCTCGACGTCGTCGCACCCGGACTCAACGAGGCGATGACCCGCACCGGGTCGCTCTCGGGCGGCGTCGCCCAGCTCGTCGCTTCACGCCGTGCGGGCAGCGCGGTGCTCGGGCTGCGAGGCGGCGTGCACACGCTCGTCGATGCGCTCGTGGCCGAGCTCGACCGGTTCGGCGTCGAGGTCGTCACCGGTGCCGAAGTCACGAGTCTCGAACGGCATCGAGGGGATGACGCGACCGCCGATGGCACGACCGAGGCCTCCGGCGGCACGAGCACGACCCGCGGCGCGGCGACCGCCCCCCGCGAGGCGGGCACCGCGTCGAACGCCGGGGCCGGGTGGCGCGTCCGCGCGATCGCGCCCGATCGCGATGTCGTCGTCGACGCGCGGTACGCGATCCTCGCCGCGCCCGCCCGAACCTCGCGGCGGCTCCTCACCGACGCGGTCGAGGGCTGGGCCGACGCGAGCGACTGGCCGGCCGCGGCATCCGTCGAGCTCGTGACCCTCGTGCTCGACGCGCCCGCCCTCGATTCCGCGCCGCGTGGAACCGGCGTGCTCGTCGCCGAGGGCACGCCCGGGGTCTCGGCCAAAGCGCTGACGCACGCTTCGGCGAAGTGGCCCTGGCTCGCCGAGGCCGCCGGCGGCCGCCAGGTCGTGCGCCTGTCGTACGGTCGCGCGGGCGGCGCGAACCCCCTCGACGGACTCGATGACGACGCCGTCGCCGCACTCGCGCTGGCCGACGCGTCGGCGCTGCTCGGCGTGCCGCTCGACGCCTCGATGCTGCGGGCATCGGGGCGCACCGCCTGGCGCGACGCGCTCTCGCACGCCGCACTCGGGCAGCGCGAACGCGTGCGCGCCCTCGAGGACGCGCTCGCCGCCGAGCCGGGCATCGAGGCGACGGGCTCGTGGATCTCGGGCACCGGGCTGGCCTCGGTGGTGCCGCACGCCCGCGAGGCGGCCGGGCGCATCCGTCAGCTCGCCGTGCAGGACGGCCACGCCCCGACCGCCGACTGACGCACGCGTACCCGCGAACGGCGCGCAGGGCGCGCACGGCGCGTGCATTGCCGCGGCGGCATATGAATCCGCGCAACCCCCTTGCACAGCGTGGTGCGGGGTCTACGCTGGAGAGACGTCGCCGTTCCCCTGGGCGGCGGGATTGGGGTGGACATGAAGGGCAAGATCCTCTTCGTCGTCGGGCTCGGCGTCGGGTACGTGCTCGGCACCCGAGCGGGCCGCGAACGCTACGAGCAGATCAAGCGCGCGGCCGAGGGCGTCTGGAACCAGCCCACCGTGCAGCAGGGCGTCGGCACGGTCAAAGACTTCGCGATGTCGAAGGTCGGCGACCTGAGCGACACCGTCCTCGACAACGTCAAGCAGCTCATCGGGGCGGCCACCAAGCCGAGCGGGGGCGGCGCCTCCGACTTCCGGCGCGCGGCCCAGAAGGCGGCCACGGGTGTGTCGGATGCCGCCACGCGCGCCGCCGACACCGTTTCGGATGCGGTCGAGGATGCCGCGGACGCGGTCGACGACGCTGCAGAAAAGGCAGAGAAGGCGCAGAAGGCGCAGAAGGCCAGGTCGACCGGCCGCTCCACCGCCTCGAAGTCCACGACGTCGTCGACGAGCAGCGCGAAGCGAACGAGCCGCGCCAAGCCCGCCGCATCCGACGGCTGACGCCCGAAGCTGGTTCACTGAGACATCCGCGATCCACTGACATCTGCGACCCAGACCACCGGAGGTGACCGCATGGCCGCACCCACCGAGGACGAGCGTTCGCTGTTCACACTGATCGGCGAGCTGCCCGACCGGGTGTCCACCCTCGTGCGCGCCGAGATCGATCAGATCAAGGCCGAGCTCAGCTACAAGGCGAAGCACTTCGGCATCGGCGCCGGTCTCATGGCCGCCGCCGCGTTCGTCGGCCTCTTCCTGCTCGGCACGCTCATCGCAACCGGCATCCTCGCCCTCGCCCTCGTGATGCCGGCTTGGGCGGCTGCGCTCACCGTCTCGGGCATCCTGCTGCTGATCATCGCCGTCCTCGTGTGGATCGGCATCGTCAGCTTCAAGCGCGGCGCCGAGCCGCTCGAGTCGATCGAATCGCTCAAGCGCGACGTCGACATGGTGAAGGGGGCGGGCGAGTATGACCACCGTTGACCGCGGTGCGGGCGCGGCGAACCTGCCCAAGCGCGACGCGAAGGCGCACGAACGCAACCTCACCCGGTTGCAGGCACGGCTGCAGGTCGAGCGGGCGCGCGCCGATTTCGCCGGCACGCTGAACGCGCTCGAAGACAAGCTGAACGTGCCGAAGCAGGTCGGTCGGGCGACCGATCGGGCCAGGGTGCGTCTGCGTCGGTTCGCGAACGAGCAGCCGGTCGCCGCCGCGGCGGCCGCGGTCGGCGTCGTGCTCGTCGCGGGCGGAATCGTGTGGCTCGTGGTGCGCAACGCCACCAAGTCCTGACCCGCCCGCATGCGTGCCGAGTCCCGCGGCCGCGCCGACCGCTCCACCGCGGTCGGACGCGTCGCGGCGCACCTGCGCGGTGAGATCCTGACCGGCGCACTCGATCCCGGCACCCCGCTGCGCGAAGAGCAACTCGCCGCCCGCTTCGGCGCCTCGCGGCACACGGTGCGCGCGGCGCTCGCCCGGCTGGCCGCCGAACGGCTCGCGGTCGCCGCCCCCTACCGGGGCGTGCGCGTGACGAGCTTCGACGGCGACGACATCCTCGCGCTGCAGCACCTGCGCATGGCGCTCGAGTGCGAGGCGGTGCGGCTCGCCGGCGAGCGGCACGGCTCGGTCTGGCCGGCCGAGGCGCTCGCCCCGGCGGAGGCGGCGCTCGACACGCTGGCGGCGCTGGCCGGGCAAGCCGGCCTCGATGCGGATGCCTCGGGCGAGTCGGACCCCGACTGGCTCGACGTCGAGACCGCCCACGCCGACTTCCACCGGGCGCTCGTCGAAGCATCCGGCAGCCCCCGCATCATCGAAGCGCACGCCGCGCTGGGCAGCGAGCTGCGCCTGTTCCTGCTGCACGTGCGCCCGCACTACACCGTCGACGCGCTGCTGGCCGAGCACCGCGACCTGCTCGAGGCGGTGCAGCGCCGCGGCGCCGAGGCGCTGCGCGAGCACCTCGCGCGCTCGGCCGCGCTGCTCGTCGACGGCCGCGCGTCGCCGTCGGCCTGAGCGCCCGGCCTGAGCGCCCGGTCGGTGCGGCCGGCTCGGCCGGGCCGGCTAGGCCGCAGCCGTCGTGCGCGCGGCCTTGTCGGCGCGGCTCTCCCTGCGGGTCAGGACGATGGCGACGATGACCGCCGCGATGCCGATGGCGAGACCGCCGAAGCCGGCGAAGTCGGTCGCCTTCGCGGCGGCGAAGGTCGAGAAATCCCACAGCCCGTGCAGCACCATCGCGAAGATGAGCGTGCCGCTGACGCGGCGCAGCAGGTAGAACACGCTGCCGATGAGGAAGGTGATGCCGACCTGCGAGATGCCCGCGACCCCCGTGCCGAACAGCGTGTTGGGCAGGTGGATCAAGCCGAAGAGCAGGGTGCTGAAGAACCACACGCCGAGTTCGCCGAACCGGCTGCGCAACGCGACGACGAGTTGCCCGCGGGTGACGAGCTCTTCGTTGAACCCCACGAGCACGCTGCCGGCGACGAGCAGCAGCAGCATGGTGGGCGTGAGACGCGAGGTGTCGCCCGCGAAGAGGTTGGCGACGGCGGCCAGGGCGAGCAGGCCCGGCAGGATCCACACCCACCCGGGAAGGCGCTTGCGGGTCTCGAAGAGCGAGGGACGCCACCAGCCGTAGATCGACACGACGATCGTGATCACGATCGTTCCCGCGAGCAGCGGAGCGAAGTACCACTTGAAGAGGGTGTCTTCGTCGTCGCCGATGTGCAGGTAGTCGATGCCGTTGAAGATCCAGACGCCGTAGAAGACGGCCAGGTAGATCACCAGCGCCAGTACGCCGAGCCAGACGCGGGGCGCGACGCGCAGGGTGGGTTCGGAAGTCGTCGTCATCGTTCGTTCCTCACGGGTTCGGGTGCCATCGAGTGGCTCCAGCGTGCTCGTGTTCGTGCTCGCGCAAACGCGACCCCCCGGCCCCAGCCGGATCGCCCCAGCGACTCCGGTCGTGAGCATCATCCTGTCGGACACCCGGGGGAGGGGGCAAGCACTCGGGCCGGGTCGCCGACGCATTCCTTCCGCTGGTCTTATTCGACCGGCGGAGTGAGCGCGGCGTACCAGACGAGCAGCATGGTGACGAGGAATCCGACCGCGTAGTTGATGCCCAGGAACCGGCGCCATCCGGCGTTCGCGGCCCCCGACGAGGCATCCGACACCCCGCGATACGGCCACGCCGTCGCGAGGTAGGGCAGCACCAGCACCGCGGCGAGCGGCCCGGGCCACGCGGTGACCAGCATGAGCAGCCCGGCAGCGCCCCAGGCAGCGATCGCGAAGCGCACGGTGGCGTGTGCTCCGAGCACGGTCGCGATCGAGGCGATGCCGCCCTCGCGGTCGGGCACCACGTCTTGCACGGCGCCGAACGCGTGGCTCGCGACGCCCCAGGCGAAGAACGCGGCGATGAGCGCGATCAGCTGCGGGGTGACGGATGCCCCCGCGAGTGCGAGCCCGTACACCGCGGGCGAGACGAAGTGCGTGCTCGAGGTGACCGAGTCGAGGAACGGCACCTCTTTGAACCGCAGGCCCGGCATCGAGTAGGCGGCGACCGCGAACAGGCTCACGGCGAGCACCAACCACGAGACCGGGCTGCCGAGCAGCACGAGCGCCACCACGAACGGCACGCACGCCGCGGGCGCCGCGATCAGCGTCGCACGGTGCCGCGCCGGGCCGAGCAGTGCGCCCTCGACGCCGCCCTTGCGCGGGTTCTGCGCGTCGGACGCGTAGTCGAACACGTCGTTGATGCCGTACATCGCGAGGTTGTACGGCACGAGGAAGAACAGTGTGCCGATCACGAGCGGCGCGTCGATCTCGCGGGTCGCGAGCAGGTAGGCGGCGGCGAACGGGAACGCGGTGTTGATCCAGCTCAGCGGGCGCGACGCGGTGAGCAGGTCGGCGGCCAGGCTGCGCGGCCGGGTGCGCGATCGGTCAACGGCCATCGGATGCCTCGGTTTCCGCCGGAACCAGCAGGTTCCACGCCGCGCTCGCGAGCAGCAGCGCGGCGATCGGGTAGGCGAAGTCCTCGATCGGGGCGAGCCCGAGGTGCGGCCCGGCGAGGTGCTCGTCGGCGTAGGCGAACAGGCCGGCTGCGATCATGACCGTGTCGAACACCGCGGTGAGTACGACGAGCGCCGCAGCCGCGATCGCGAGTGCGGCGGCGTGACCTCGGGGTGCGCGCGGCCAGGCGATCGCGGCCACGATTCCGGATGCCGCGAGGAACAGCAGGCACAGCGCGAGGTAGGTCATCGGGGGTTCCTCTCGGCGTGCTCTGCGGCATCCGACCGGGGTTGCGAAGCCCGGGTCGGCGCGGCCCGGCCCGCCCGCCGGGCGGCGAGCAGCCGCAGCGCGCCCGTGTACAGCACCATCGCGAGGTAGGCGAGGAACAGCAGGAACACCGGCTCCTCGAGGGGCAGCTCGGGCGCGAGCACGATGCCCGTCGAAATGGCGTTGTCGACCCGGAAGAAGACGCCCAGGGCGATGCCCGCGGCATCCCACCCGAGCAGGAACGCGAGGGTGATGCCGAGCACTGCTGCCGCCCGCCGGGGCGCACGCCACACGAACAACCGGAACCGCGCGTCGACTGTCGCCACCCCCGCGAGCGACACCGCGAGCGCGCTCAGGTAGACGACGCTCATGCGCCGACCCTTCGCACCACGGGCTCGGCCAGCGGGCCGCAGCTCGCGTCGCCGCGCACCGCCTTCGCGACGAGTTCGGCGCTGATCAGGCACATCGGCAGACCGATGCCGGGAATCGTCGTCGCGCCCGCGAAGTAGAGGCCGTCGGCGCTCGCCGACGCGGTGCGCCCGCGCAGGAACGCACTCTGGCGCAGGGTGTGCGCAGGGCCGAGCGCGCCGCCGCGGTCGGCATTGAACCAGGTCGCGAAGTCGTCGGGTCCGATGGTGCGGCGCACCACGATGCGTTCGGCGAGGTCGGGGATGCCGGCCCACGAGGCGAGCTGGGTGATCGCCGCGTCGGCCGTGCGCTCGACGAGCGGGTCGCCCTGGCCGTCGACGCCGCCGGCGCCGATCGACGGGTCGGCGGGTACCGGCACGAGCAGGAACAGGTTCTCGTGATCGGGCGGCGCGACCGACGGGTCGGTGGCGCTCGGCTTGCAGGCGTACATCGACGCCGGGTCGGGCACGCGCGGGGTCGCGCCGAAGATGTCGCCGAAGTTGCGGTTCCAGTCGGCGCTGAACAGCAGGTTGTGGTGGGCGAGCTGCGGCAGGCGTCCGCGCACGCCGAGCAGAGCGAGCACCGCGCCCGGCCCCGGGTCGCTGCGGGCCCAGGCCGCATCGGGCCGGGTGCGGTGCTGGGGCGGCAGCAGGTCGGCGTCGGTGTGGCGCCCGTCGGCGGCCGACACCACGAGGTCGGCGCGAAGCTCGCGTTCGGCGCCGGTCGCGGCATCCGTCACGTGCACCCCGACCGCACGCCCGCGCTCGACGAGGATGCGCGTGACCGGTGTACGCGTCTGCAGCGAGGCGCCCGCGCGTCGCGCGACGCGCGCGACCGCGTCGATGAGCTCGCCGAACCCGCCCATCGGGTAGCGCACGCCGTCGTCGAGGTCGTAGCGGCTCATCAGGTGGTACATGCTCGGCACCCTCGACGGCGAGGTGCCGAGGAACACCGCCGGATACCCGAGCACCTGCCGCAGCCGGCGGTCGGCGAAGCGGCGGCCGACGAACCGGTCGAGCGGCTGCAGCAGCAGCGTCGTGAGTCGGCCGACCCGCCGCAGCAGGTCGGGCGACAGCAGCGCGCGGGGCGACGCGAAGTCGGTGTAGAGGAAGCGTTGGAGTGCAAGGCGGGCGGTCTCGTCGGCCGAGTCGAGGTACGCGTCGAGCACGGCGCCGGCACCCGGCTCGATCGCCTCGAACGCGGCCATCGCGGCGGCGCGGTCGCTGCGCAGCTCGAGCGGATCGGGCTCGCCCTCGAAGAACACCCGGTACGCCGGGTCGAGCCGAACCAGGTCGAGCTCGGCCTCGGTCGACGTGCCCATCAGCCGGAAGAAGTGGTCGAAGACCTCGGGCATGAGGTACCAGGACGGGCCCGTGTCGAATCGGAACCCCGCAGCATCCCAGCGCCCCGCGCGACCGCCGAGCTGCGCGCGCGCCTCGAGCAGGGTGACCCGATGCCCGTCCCGCGCGAGCAGCGCGGCGGTCGCGAGGCCCGCGATGCCGCCCCCGACGACGATGGCGTCGCTCATGCGGGTGCCCCGCTCGCGCGCGATGCCCCGGTTCGGGTTGCACCCGCCTCGCGCGACGAGCGGTTCGGATGCCTCGGGCGCACGACCCGACCCGTCGACGCGCGCGCCAGCAGCACCAGCTTGCGGGCCGTCGGCACGCTCACCCGCGCGACGAGCAGGCCGTCGGCGGGGGTGCGACGGATGCGGGCGGCGAGCTCGCCGAACAGGGCGTGCGCCGCGGCGACCGCCCGGCGGCAGCCGGCGGGCAGTTCGGGGATGACCTCGCCGGCGATCCGCAGGTCGGCGTCGATGTCGTCGAGCAGGGCGTGCTTCTGCACCTCGGTGATCGCGTGCGGATCGACGCCCGGGAAGTACGAGCGGCCGAGCACGTCGGCGTCGGCGCCGAGGTCGCGCAGGAAGTTCACCTTCTGGAACGCGGCACCCAGGTGGCGGGCGCCGCGCTGCCAGCGTGCGTCGCGATCGGGATCGGCCCGCATGCCGAGCGTGAACGCACGCAGGCACATGAGCCCGACGACCTCGGCGGATCCGTGCACGTACTCGTCGAACTCGGCGCGGTCGGCGAAGTCCACGGGCGCCAGGTCGCGCCGCATCGACGCGAAGAACGGTCGCGTGCACTCGACGCCGAATCCCGTCGCGCGCGCGGTGCGCGCGAACGCGTGCACCACGAGGTTCGCGCTGTATCCGCTCGCCATCGCCCGCTCGGTCTCGGCCTCGAGTTCGTCGAGCAGTGCGCGGCGCTGCGCCGGACCGAGCCCGGCCTCCTCGGCCGGGCCGTCGACGAGCTCATCGGCGATGCGCACCAGCGCGTAGACGTCGGCCACATGGGTTCGGATGTCTCGCGAGCAGAGCCGGCTCGCCAAGCCGAACGACGTCGAATACGCGCCGATGAGGTGCGCCGACCCGCGGCGGGCGGTGCGATCGTACAGGGCGAGCCCGGTCGTCTCGGTCATCGCGCACGCTCGATCCCGGTGGCGACCAGCCGTGCGAGCACGGATTCGAGCCGCTCGGGCAGCGCGGCCGTGGCGATCGACTCGAGCGCGAGCCGCGCCTCGAGGCGGATGCGCCCCTCGACACGGCGTCGCGCACCGCTGGACTCGATCGCGGCGCGCAGCCGCTCGGCGCCCGGCTCGTCGAGGTCGGGCCGGCCGAACCCGTCGGATGCCGCCTGCCACGCGGCATCCGATCGCGCGTACGCCACCAGCAGCGTCGCCTTGCCCTCGCGCAGGTCGCCGATCGCGCTCTTGCCTGTGACCTGTTCGACGCCGAAGACGCCGAGCACGTCGTCGCGCAACTGGAACGCGATGCCGAGGTGGCGGCCGATCTCGCCGAGCCGCTCGACCGCGACCGGGTCGGCGCCGGCCAGCAGCGCGCCCGCCTGCAGCGGCGCGCTGAACGAGTACGACGCCGTCTTGTCTTCGATCACGGCGAGGATGTCGCGCTCCTCGGCCTGCACGCCGGTGGAGTGCCGCACGTCGGCGTGCTCGCCCGCGGCGGCCGCGAACACGCACCCGTCGACGACGTCGAGCACCGCCCGCCGGGTCGCGGCCGGAGCATCCAGGCTCGCCGCCACCGAGTACGCGCCCGCGATGAGGAGGTCGCCGGCGAGGATCGCCGAGGCCCGACCGTACTCGTCGGCCCGGGCGGGCGAAAGGCCGCGGCGCCCCGCGTCGAGCACGAACCGCCCCGCGACGTTCGGCTCGCCCCGGCGCACGAGGTCGTGGTCGATGACGTCGTCGTGCATGAGGAACGCCGTGTGCAGCAGTTCGAACGCGCCGGCGAGCCGAACCGCATCGGGCGACCGGCCGTCGGCCGTGAACGCGTCGTGCGCGGCGAGCACGAGTCGGGGGCGGATGCGCTTGCCGCCGTCGGCCGCGTCTCGTGCCGCCTCCCAGAGGAGGCGGTAGTCAGGCCCGTGCGCCTCGGCCCGGGCGACGGCGTCGGCGAAGAACGCGGCGAGGAACGCGTCGACGTCGCGATCGGTGCCGGTGGGCGCCTCGATCGCGAGGCTCATGACGCGAGCGCGATCGGGGCGGGCTGGGCGACCTGTGGTGCTTGGGCGGCCGGTGCCGCCTCGGCGCCCGGATGCCCGCCGAGGTACGGCAGCAGTCGTGCCTGGAGCACCAGCCACGGGCTGAACGCCCACGGCGCGCTGCGCAGCCCCTGCGCGAGGGTGTCGGGCGCGACCCACGCGAAGTCCATCACCTCGGCGGGATGGGGCACCGGGTCGGTGGCGACGCGGGCCGTATACACCGGGCAGATCTCGTTCTCGACGACGCCCGACGCATCGACCGCGCGGTAGCGGAAGAACGGCAGCACCGGCTCGATCTCGCGGAGCTCGAGGCCGAGCTCGAACTCGGCACGGCGGCGCAGCGCGTGCACGAGCGTCTCGGCAGGTTGCGGGTGACCGCAGAACGAATTGGTCCAGACGCCTGGCCAGGCCTGCTTGACGAGTGCGCGGCGCGTGACGAGCACGTCGCCGTCGTCGTTGAAGACGTGGCAGGAGAACGCCAGATGCAGCGCGGTGTCGGCGCCGTGCACGCTCGCCTTCGGCGCGGTCTCGATGGGTCGGCCGTCGGCGTCGAGCAGTACGACCAGTTCGGTCTCGGGCGGCATCGGCGGACCTCCTTCGTTGATCATCGATAATCACTTGCTTGGCTAGAGATTAGCTTAGCGAGATTCTTACGTCGAGGGCTAGAATCGCGACGTGGCAGACGACGGCGAGGGCGTGGCACAAGTGGCCGCGGGCATGCTCGACCCCCGCATCGCCGACCGCGACAGCGACCTCGTCGATCGCGCCGGCCTCGACGACGCAGACGTCGAGCAGATCGTGCACGTCATGCGCAGCCTGCAGGCGTGGCACCACGCGGCCGATCGCATGAGCGAGGCATCCCGTCGCTACATGAAGCTCAACCAGACCGACATGCGCGCCCTGCGATTCCTCATCGCGACCCGTGCGCAGGGGGTCATCGCGACGCCCGGTGCGATGTCGGAGTACCTCGGCATCTCGAGTGCGTCGACCACGAAACTGCTCGACCGGCTCGAGCGCGGCGGGCACATCGTGCGCTCGCCGCACCCGACCGACCGCCGCGCGCTCGCCATCGCGATCACCGACCACACGCGCCGCGACGCGCGAGAGACCGTCGGCCGTCAGCACGCTCGGCGGTTCGCGGTCGCCGCCGCGCTCAGCCCCGACGAGCGCGAGGTCGTGATCCGCTTCCTCGACGCGCTCGCCGCGACGGCCGACCCCGAGCAGTAGCGCCAGCCGGTCGCGCCGCCCCGCGGCATCCGGCCTGTTTTGGCCGATCAGCCGCGAAGGGGGAGACTGGAGGCATGTCTTCCCCCGCTGCTGAAGCGGCAGCCGACGCGCCCAGAACCGAATCCGACACCGCGCCCGAGCCCTCGGGCTTCACGCTCTTCGCGGTGTTCCGCCGCGACCCGGCACGACCCGACGACTTCGACGGGCACGACGTGCCGCGCGTCGTCAAAGACCTCGACGGGGTCGTCTCGCTCATCGAGGGCGAGGGCATCGTGGTGCGCGGCATCTACGACGTATCGGGCCTGCGCGCCGACGCCGACGTCATGCTGTGGCTGCACGGCGAAACCGCCGAGGGGCTGCAGTGGGCGCTGCGCGAGCTGCGTCGGGCGCGCCTGCTCAAGGCGCTGCTGCCGACCTGGAACGCGATGGGCGTGCACCGCGCCGCCGAGTTCAACCGCGCCCATGTCCCCGGATTCCTCCGGGGCATCGAGGCCAAGAACTGGCTCACGGTCTACCCGTTCAACCGGTCGTACGACTGGTACGTGCTCGACCCGGCCGAACGCAGCCGCATGCTCGCCGAGCACGGCCGCAAGGGCGCGGCCTTCCGCGGCGTGGTCGCCAACACCGTGGCCGCCTTCGCCCTCGGCGACTACGAGTGGCTGCTGCCCATGGAGGCCGACGAGCTCACCGACCTCGTCGACATGATGCGCGAGCTGCGCGCCACCGACGCGCGCCTGCATGTGCGCGAAGAGATTCCGTTCTACACCGGCCGGCGCATCACGACGGCCGAACTCGTGGAGGTCCTGCAGTAATGACGCACTACGACGCGATCCTGCTGTCGTCGTTCGGAGGTCCCGAGGGGCAAGACGACGTGATCCCGTTCCTGCGGAACGTCACCGCGGGTCGCGGCATCCCCGACGAGCGGCTCGAAGAGGTCGCCCACCACTACCGCCACTTCGGCGGTGTGAGCCCGATCAACGAGCAGAACCGGCAGCTGAAGGCCGCGCTCGAGGCCGAGCTCGCCGCGCGCGGCATCGACCTGCCGGTCTACTGGGGCAACCGCAACTGGGCGCCCTACTTCGGCGACGTGGTACGCGAAGCCGAGGCGAACGGGCACACCGAGCTGCTGGGCCTCGTCACCAGCGCCTACACGTCGTACTCGGGCGTCGGCCAGTACCGCGAGGACTTCGAGAAGGCCACGGATGGTACGGGCGTGTCGATCGACCGCATCCGCGAGTACTTCGACCACCCGGGCTTCGTGCAGCCGTTCGTCGAGGGCGTGACCGACGCGATCGCGTCGCTCGGCGCCGAGGGCGTCGCGCCCGAGCGCATCCACGTCATGTACGTGACGCACTCGATCCCGACGGCGGCGGCCGTGGCATCCGGTCCTGATTTCGGCGGGGGCGGCGCGTACGTCGCGCAGCACCTCGCCGTGGCATCCGTCATCAACGAGGCCGCCGCACCCGCCTCGCCCTGGTCGCTCAGCTACCAGTCGCGCTCGGGCGACCCCCGCACACCGTGGCTCGAGCCCGACATCAACGACGCGATCGCCGAGCTCGCCGCAGGCGGGCTCACCGACGCGATCGTGATCGTGCCGTTCGGCTTCGTCAGCGACCACATGGAGGTCATGTGGGACCTCGACAACGAGGCCGTCGAGACGGCCGGCGAGCACGGCCTGAAGGTGCGGCGCGCGCCGACGCCCGGGGTCCACCCGGCCTACGTCGCGGGCCTCGTCGACCTCGTGCTCGAGCGCGTGAACGACGTTCCCGACGCCGAGCGCCCCCACCTCACCGACCTCGGGCCCTGGCCCGACCACGCGCGCATCCGCTCGGGTGAAGAGGTCGCGGATGTCTCGGCCTCGGCGCCCTCGTCACCCGGAGCCGCAGCGCGATGAGCGTCATCAGGGTCGGCACGCGGGGCAGCGCCCTCGCGACGGCGCAGACGCGCTGGATCGCCGAGCGCATCGGCAAGGCCGCGAAGGCCGAGATCGAGCTCGTCGAGGTGACCACGCACGGCGACACGTCGAGGGCGTCGCTCAGCGAGATCGGCGGCGAGGGCGTGTTCGCCGCGGCGCTGCGCGAGACCCTGCTCGCGGGCGACTGCGACCTGATCGTGCACTCCCTGAAAGACCTGCCCACCGCCGACCTGCCCGGCCTGCGCCTCGGTGCCGTGCCCAAGCGCGCCGACGCGCGCGACGCGCTCTGCGCCCGAGACGCGCTCACGCTCGAGACGCTGCCCGAGGGTGCCCGCGTCGGCACCGGCTCGCCGCGTCGCATCGCGCAGCTGCGCGCCGCCCGCCCCGACCTCGAGGTCGTCGACCTGCGCGGCAACGTCGACACGCGTCTCGGCAAGGTCGCGTCGGGCGAGCTCGACGCGGTGCTCCTCGCGGCCGCGGGGCTCGGCCGGCTCGGCCGCAGCGAGGCGATCACCGAGTTGTTCGAGCTCGATGCCTGGCCCACCGCGCCCGGCCAGGGCGCGCTCGCCATCGAGGTGCGCAGCGGGCGGCTCGACCGGTCGCTCGAGCAGGCGCTCGAGGCCGTCGACCACCGGTCGACTCGCGCCGCGGTGCTCGCCGAGCGGCTGGTGCTCGCCGGCCTCGAGGCGGGCTGCACCGCCCCCGTCGCGGCACATGCCTTCATCGACGACGAACTGCTGTTCCTCTCGGCGACGGTGTACAGTGCCGATGGAACGCGGCGGGTGACGAGCTCGCACGCCGCGACCCCCGACAGCCGCTCGGCAGACGACCTCGCCGAGGCGGCACGCGACGTCGCATCCCGTGCCGTCGCGGAACTCCTCGGCAACGGTGCCGCCGACCTTGCACCCACCGAGGAGGCACCGTGACCGAATTCGAACCCATGACCGGCGCGATCAGCCTGCCCGGAAGCGTCGAGGGCAAGCCGCTCGCCGGGTGGCGCGTGCTCGTGCCGCGCGGCGGCCCCTGGGGCGACAGCGTCGCGGCGTCGCTGCGCGCCCGCGGCGCGTCGCCCGTCATCGCGCCCATGATCAACTTCGCGCCGACCGACGACCAGCCCGCCCTCGAAGAGGCGCTGCGCAAGCTCGCCGCCGGCGAATTCGACTGGCTCACGGTCACGAGCGCCACCACGGTCGACGTGCTCGCGTCCTACCACGCGGTGATTCCGGCGAGCACGAAGGTCGCCGCGGTCGGCGAGACCACAGCCGCGGCGCTCGTCGCTGCCGGGTACCGCGCCGACATCGTGCCGAGTGAAGACAACTCGGCCAAGGGCCTGCTCGAGGAGTGGGAGGCGGCGACCGAGGGGCAGAAGGGCCTGCGCGTGCTCGCGCTGCGGTCGGCGATCGCGAAGCAGATCCTGTCGGTCGGGCTCGCGCGCATCGGGCATCACGTCGAGGCGGTCGTCGCGTACCGCACCGTGGGTGTGCCCGTCGCGCAGAAGGTCGTCGACGATGTGCGCGCCGGTCGGGTGAACGCGGTGCTCGTCACCTCGGGCAGCGTCGCCGAGCAGGTGCAGTTGCAGCTCGGGCCGATCCCCGAGCACACGCTCATCGCCGCGATCGGCCCCCAGACCCAGAAGGATGCCGCGCACTTCGGCCTGCGCGTCGACGTGGTCGCAACCGAGCGCAGCGCCGAGTCGCTCATCGACGCGGTCGTGAACGCGGCGCTCGCCAGCGCCTGACGCCGCTCCGCGGCATCCGCTCGTTGCGCTGTCCTGCGCTGCGCTGCGCGGTGGTGCGCTGTCCTGCGCTGTCGTGCGCTGTGGTGCGCTTTTCAGGAACGACGCGCCGAAACGCGCGTTTCTCAGGAAGACACGCCGGTGCAGACGCCGACCCGACCCATTACGCCTGAAAAACGCACCGAGGGGCGGGCGGCCGCGAGGCAGCCGCGCTGAGAAAAGCCACAGCAGCGGGTCGTAGGGTGGTTCGGTGACCGCGACTCCGCATCCCGTCATCCGCCCCCGCCGCCTTCGCTCGGGCCCTGCCATGCGCCGGCTCGTGTCGGAGACGCGGCTGCACCCCGCCGACCTCGTGCTGCCCGTGTTCGTACGCGAGGGCGTGACCGAGCCGGTGCCGATCGGCTCGATGCCGGGCGTCGTGCAGCACTCGCTCGACAGCCTGCCCGCCGCGATCGCCGAGGCTGCGGCCGTCGGCGTCGGCGGCGTGATGCTCTTCGGCGTGCCCGAGTCGCGCGACGCGCTGGGGTCTGGGGCGACCGATCCCGACGGCATTCTGAACGTCGCGACACGCGTCGCGCGCGAGGCGGCCGGCGACGCGCTCGTCGTGCAGACCGACCTCTGCCTCGACGAGTTCACCGACCACGGGCACTGCGGCGTCCTCGACGACGAGGGCCGGGTCGACAACGATGCGACGCTCGAGCGGTACACCGCGATGGCCCTCGAGCAGGCGCGTGCCGGGTCGCAGCTGCTGGGGCTCAGCGGCATGATGGACGGCCAGACCGCGGCCGTGCGCCAGGCGCTCGATGACGGCGGGTACCAGGATGTCGCGCTGCTGGCGTATGCGGCGAAGTACGCGAGCGCCTTCTACGGCCCGTTCCGCGATGCGGTCGAGTCGCAGCTCGAGGGCGACCGTCGCACGTACCAGCTCGATCCCGGCAACCGGCGCGAGGGCGTGCGCGAGGCGATGCTCGACATCGACGAGGGCGCCGACATCGTCATGGTGAAGCCCGCGGGCAGCTACCTCGACGTGCTCGCCGACGTGGCCGCCGCGAGCGATGTGCCCGTCTGGGCCTATCAGGTCTCGGGCGAGTACGCCATGATCGAGGCCGCCGCGGCGCACGGCTGGATCGACCGGGGTCGCGCGATCGTCGAGTCGGTGCGCGGCATCCGTCGCGCGGGGGCCGACGTGGTGTTGACGTACTGGGCGACCGAGCTCGCCGGCTGGCTGAAGGGCGGACTGGAATGACGCACCTCACCAACGACGAGCTCTTCGACCGCGCGCGGCGCGCGATCCCGGGCGGGGTGAACTCGCCGGTGCGCGCGTTCGGCTCGGTCGGCGGCACGCCGCGGTTCCTCGTGTCGGCCCGCGGGCCGTACGTCACCGACGCCGAGGGGCGCGAGTACGTCGACCTGGTCGCCGGGTGGGGGCCCGCGATCCTGGGTCACGCGGATCCGCGGGTCGTCGAAGCGGTGCAGGATGCCGCGGGCCGAGGCCTCTCGTTCGGCGCATCCACTCCCGCCGAGACCGAGCTGGCCGAACTCGTCGAGCAGCGGGTCGGCCCGGTCGAACGGCTCAGGCTGGTGTCGACCGGCACCGAGGCGACGATGAGCGCCATCCGGCTCGCGCGCGGATTCACGGGCCGCGACCTGCTGGTGAAGTTCGCGGGGCATTACCACGGGCACTCCGACGGGCTGCTCGCCGAGGCCGGATCGGGCCTCGCGACCTTCGCACTGCCCGGTTCGGCGGGCGTTCCCGCCGAGATCGCGGCGCTCACCCTCGTGATTCCCTACAACGACCTCGACGCGGTGCGCGCGGTGTTCGCCGAGCACGGCGACCGCATCGCGGCCGTCATCGTCGAGGCCGCCGCGGCGAACATGGGCGTCGTGCCGCCGCTGCCGGGCTTCAATCGCGCTCTCGTCGAGCTCGCTCACGCGCACGGCGCGCTCGTCATCAGCGACGAGGTGCTGACGGGCTTCCGGGTATCCGCCGCCGGATGGTGGGGTCTCGAGGCGCCGTTCGAGGCGGCGGCGTACACGCCCGACCTCATGACGTTCGGCAAGGTCATCGGCGGAGGCATGCCCGTCGCGGCCCTCGGCGGTCGCGCCGACATCCTCGACCGGCTCGCACCGCTCGGCCCGGTCTACCAGGCGGGCACGCTGTCGGGCAATCCGGTCGCGGTCGCCGCAGGTGTCGCCACGCTCAGGGCAGCGGATGCCTCGGTGTACGCGCGTCTCGACGAGGCATCCGTCATCGTGGCCGACGCGGTTTCGGCAGCGCTCGCTGCCGAGGGGGTCGCGCATGCGGTGCAGCACGCGGGCAGCCTGTTCAGCTTCCTGTTCGGCGAGTCGGTCGCCGGCGGCGCGCGCGACTACGCGACCGTGCAGCGGCAGGAGTCGTGGCGATACCCGCCGTTCTTCCACGCGATGCTCGACGCCGGGGTCTCGCTGCCGCCGAGCGTGTTCGAGGCGTGGTTCGTGACCGCGGCACACGACGACGCCGCGATCGCCCGCATCGTCGACGCGCTCCCGGCCGCGGCCCGCGCCGCTGCCGCGGCGAAGCCGCCCGTCCCCGGCGCTTCCCAGGCGTAGCGCGTCGGGTCGGCGTCGGCGGAGCACCGCCGTGCGTCGCGCTTCAACCGGAACAGGTCGGCCCGCGCGTCGGCGTGCCTGACGTTTTTCACGCGTAATGGGTCGGTTCGGCGACGGCGACGGCGTGTCTTCCTGAGAAACGTGCGATTCGGCCGAGTGCTCCTGAGAAAAGCGTGCGGGGTTGGGCGGGGCGTGCACGGATCGGGGTCGGCCTTTGTGGAGCGTCGACAGCGTGGCATCCGAAAGTCTCGGGCAGGATGGGAGCATGGCGAATCTGCGTGTGCATGCCGATCGGATCGAGGTGCATCTCACCCCGACCGAGCGCGCGCTCGCGCTGCGCAGCGCCGACGTGGTCATCCAGCGCGACGACATCCGCTCGGCGACGATCACGGATGACCCGTGGATCTGGGTCCGGGGGATCCGCCGCCGGGGCACCGAAGTGCCGCTCGTCGTCGCCGCCGGCACGTGGAAGTACCATGGCGGCCTCGACTTCGTCGCGGTGAAGGGCAAGCGCCAGGCGGTCGTGCTCGAGCTGGCCGGCGGCGAGTTCGCCCGGCTCATCCTGTCGACGAGCCACGCGGCCGAACTCATCGACCGGCTGAAGCTCTCGGCCGAGGAGACGCCGGCAGCCGAAGACTGACCGTCTGCCGGTCGAGGAGCGAGCGCCAGCGAGCGTATCGCGACCAGGTGACGCGTTGTTGCGGGTCTCGATGCGCTCGCGCTACTCGATCGGCCCGCGTGTCACGCGAGCGCGAACAGCACGAAGCCGACCAGCGGCAGGGTGCCCTGCACGAGCGCGGCCTTCCAGTAGCCGCGACCGGTCGTCGTGAGCACGAGCGCCGCGAGGGCCATGCAGGCCGTGGTGAACAGCACCAGCGCCTCGCCCGGCGCGACCGCGCCCGCCCAGAACAGCACGAGCCCGACCGCTGCGCCGATGCCGAGGAACAGGTTGTAGAAGCCCTGGTTGTACGCCATCGGCTTCGTGGCATCCGCCTGCGCCTGGTCGGCGACGCCGAACCGCTTCCAGGTCGCCGGTCGCGACCACCAGACGCTCTCCATCAGGAAGATGTAGCCGTGCAGCAGGGCGGCGAGGGCGACGAACACGCTGGCGATGACGGCCATGCCGCGAGACTAGCGGGTCGTCGTCCACGCCGACGGGATCTGGCGCCGACGGGATCTGGCGCCGACGGGATCTGGCGCCGACGGGATCAGGCGCCGACGGTGATCGCGTCGGCGGCAGTACCCTCGGCGTCGCGAACGTCGACGGTCTCGACTGCCCCGGCCGACGGCGCCGCGCTCAGCGCCCTTCGTGAGGCGACGAGCAGCCAGATCGCGAGCGCGAAAGTCAGCACTTCGGTCACGGTCATCGACCAGATCACCCCGTCGAGGCCGAAGACCGCGTTGCCGATCAGCAGCACCGGGATGAACAGCACGCCCTGCGCGATCGACATGATCGTCGCGTTGCGCATCTGCTCGGTGGCCTGGAAGACCGCGATGCCGAGCCCGGTGAACCCGTTGAAGATCGTCGAGACGAGCATCGCCGTGAGCACGAGCGTGCCGTCGGTCAGCACTGCGGGGTCGGCGCTGAACAGTGCGAACACCTGGTCGCGGAACACGAACACGAGGGTTGAGAACACCACCGTGATGCCGGCGATCGCGATCGCCGCGCCCGCGATGCCGCGGCGCAGCCGGGCGTGGTTGCGCGCGCCGAACGCGTAGGCGAACAACGGGATCGCGCCGATGAACACGCCCATGCACATCATCTCGGGCAGTTGCGAGATGCGCAGCGCGAGCCCCATCGAGGCGAGCAGCGCGTCGCCGTAGCCGATCGCGATCCAATTCATGACGAGTGTGGTGACGATGAGGAACGACGACTGCAGCAGCTCGGACACGCCGATGCCGAAGACCGACTTCAGCATGATGCGATCGGCGCGGAACCAGCGTGGTGCGAGCGAGACCGTCTCGCTGCGCCGGCTCAGCCACCAGATGTAGTAGCCGACCATGACCACGTTCGCGAGGCCGACCGCGATGCCCGCGCCGAGCACGCCCCAGCCGAGCACGAGGATGAAGAGCACATCGAACAGCAGGTTCGCCACGGTCGAGGCGATGACCCCGGTCATGGATGCCACGGAGGCGCCCTCGGCACGCACGATCTGCTCGAGCGCGAAGCACGCGACGAGCACCGGAGCGAAGGCGAACATCGCGCCGATGTACTGCGCGGTCGGCGTGAGCGACGCCCCGGTGGCCCCGACCGCGGCGGCCAGGGGTGTCGCGAAGGCCACGCCGATGACGCCGACGATCACGCCGGTGGCGAGCGAACCCCAGAGTGTGAACGACGAGATCTGCTTGATGCGATCGGCTGCGGCCGAGGCATCCGTCCCGGCGTCCTCTTGCGAACCGAGGAGGCGCGAGATGTAGGTGCCGCCGCCGACCCCGAATACGCCGCCGATGGCCATGATGAGCGCGTACGCCGGCAGCGAGAACGTCAGTGCGGCCAGCAGCGGTGTCGAGTGGAGTGCGCCGACGAACCCGGCGTTGATGATGTTGTAGACGGTGCCGACCGAGAAGCCGGCGATCATCGGGATGCACAGGTGCACCAGTGAGCGCCAGATCGGCGCAGAGGCGAGGAAGAAGCGGTTGTTCGAAGACATGGTGAAACCTCCGTCACGTCGAACGGCTTTGCAGCGAAGCAGGGGGAGACCCTGAGGCGCGTTTGAGGCCTCAGGCGATGGTGCGGATCAGCGGTCGCGTCGGCGCGGCGGGGGAGGCCCGACGGGCTCGATGTCGGCGGTCACGCGTTCGAGCAGGCTGAGCAAGGTCTGCTGCTCGTCGGGCGTGAGCACCGCGAAGGGCTGCTCTTGTGCTGCGATCATCGCGTCCTCGAATCCCTCGGTGAGGCGGGATGCGGCGGGCGTGACGCGCAGCAGCTTGACGCGCGAGTCATCGGGTGATGGCGTGCGCGTGACGAGGCCGCGCTCTTCGAGCCCCTGCAGCAGGCTCGCGACGGATGCGGCGGTGGTACCGGATATCTCGGCCAGTTCGCGGGCGATCACGCCGCGGTCCTGGTGTTCTTCGATGTAGCCGATGGTGAACGCCTGCTGCCGGGTGAGTCCGCTCTCGCGGACCCACTCGTCGGCCGAGCTTCGCTGGGCGAAGCCCAATGCCCGGATCGCCGCGTTGATGCGCGCCAGTCGATCGTTCATAGTTAGAACTCTAACAGTATGAGTTCGAACTATCAAGTCTCGTCGTGAACGAACTCGACCGGCACCCCGAGGAACGCCTCGACCTGGGCGATCGCGACGTCGCGCGAGCGCGCCTCGGCGGGGGACATGTGCCGCCAGGGCACGAGGCGCACGGTCGCGCGCCGCCCCTGCACCGTCGGCGCCCAGCGCCCGCACATCACCCCGCCGACCATCATCGCGTGCAGCGGGAACTCGGCGATGATCGCCGCGTCGATGCCGTCCGGCTGCAGGTGGGGCCGGGGTGTCGCATAGCCCATGATGTACTCGTCGTACGCCTGCAACAGGTCGACCCGGCTCGGGTCGTCGTCGCTCGTCGCAGCGTCGGGCGGGCGCGCCGCCCACGCGGCCGAGACGGATGCATCGTGCCACAGCTCGTCGGCGCCGCCGGTGGCGCCGGCGCCGCCCGTGTCACCTGTGGCATCGGAGGCGAGCGGGGCGATCCGCCCGCCCGTGCGATCGGCCGCATCCGCGAGCGCCTGCCGCGCGTCCCCGAGCGTGAACCCCGACCAGGTCGCGAGATCGCGGGCCGATGCAGGGGAGCGGGTCAGCAGGTACCGCTCGGCGAGCTCGGCCAGCGCGTCGGCTCGATCGCGTTCAGGGCCCGACGGCACTCGCTCGTCGAACGCGGCGTACGTGCGCTGCGCGCCCACCGAGGCCCCCGAGATGATCACACGCTCGAGCTCGGCGTACATGATCAGGTGCGCCAGCGACGGACCCGACAGCTCGACGCCCGCATGTGCGAGGGCGGTCTGCACCTCGACGCGCGTGCGATGCCCGCCCGCCACCTCGCGGGCGACGACGTCGAGACCGGTCGCGAGCAGTCGGCCCTCGATGCCGCCGCGCCGGTACATCGTGCCGTTCTGCCGGTGCACGCGTTCGGCCGACAGGCCGACGAGCCACCGCGCGTCGTCGGGATGCACGAAGTGCCACGTCGGCCGAAGCACGTGCGTGCGCAGGATCACGCCGTCGTCGATCTGCGCCGCGATCTCGGCTCGACCCGGCCGGCCCGCGAGGGGAAGGCGCTGGGCCAGCCCCCACTGCGCCGGAAGGTACTCCTGCGACTGCACCGCCAGCGCGTCGCGCACGAGATCGGCGGGCGAGGCATCCGCCCCCGCTGCGCCTGCGTCCAACGGGCTCGCTCCCGCTGCGCGCGCCGACCCGCCCGCCCGTAGCCGCTGCGCGAACAGCCGCCGCGATCGAAGCTCGGCGAGCTCCACCTACGAGACGTCTCCGCGCCAGGTCGTGAGCCCACCGATGATCGACAGTACGGCGGCGAAGCCGGCGAGCACGAGCCCGCCCTGCCACCACTCGAGCGCCACGACGCCGCCTCCACCCATCGCGACCGAATAGAACGACGCCCCGACGAGCGCATCGCTCGCCGCCCCGGGCAGGAACTGCCCGATCCGGGCGGTGATGTCGGAGAGCGATGCCATCAGTCGCAGCACGGGCTCGACGAACTGGGTGAACGCGATCACGATCACGATCGCGGCGACCTGGTTCGGCACGACCGATCCCAGCCCCACGCCGATCGCGCCCCACAGCGCCATCGCGAGGATGCCGCGGCCGACCATCGCCCACGTGTCGGACTGGTCGAGCCCGGTCTCGACGCCGAAGGCTGCGAGCGCGCCGGACCCCGCGCCGACCGACGCCGCGAACGCGAGCACGCCGAGCACGCCGCCGATGATGAGTTGCGACACGAGCTTGCCGGTGAGCACGACGCCGCGGTTCGGCGTGGCGAGGAATGTGGGCGTGAGCGTGCGATGCCGGAACTCGCTCGTGACCGCGAGCGCGCCGAGCAGCACGGGGAACACGTACCCGATCGAGGTCGCGAAGCTGTAGACGAGCGGCCACGGTTGCGCGCCGGGCGGCAGCAGCGCGCCGCCTCCGCTGCTCGCCTCGGCGGCCTGTTCGGGGTTGCCGATCGCCCAGCCGAGGAACGCGCCGAACCCGCCGGCGAGCAGGGCGATGTATGCGACGAGCAGGATGGCGAGCAGCCACCACATGCGGGTGGTCAGCGTCTTCTGGAACTCGGAGGCGATCGCGCGCATGTCAGGCCTCCGATTCGGTCGTCGCGGCGGGCGGGGCGTCGGGTGCGTCGGGTTGGTCGGCCGGGCCGGATGCCTCGGGCTGGGCGGATGCCTCGGGCCCACCGGATGCCTTGGGCCCACCGGATGCCTCGGGCCCGCCGGATGCCTCGGCTGCGGCGGTGCCCGTCGCGGCAGGCTCGAGGCCCGTGGCATCCGGGCCGTTCGGTTCGCCGACCAGTTGGAGGAAGGATTCTTCGAGCCCGCTGCGCAGCCGGTGCAGCGAGTTCAGCTCGACCTGCGCGACGAACGCGACGTGACCGACCCGGCCGGGCTCGGGCTCGTCGACGATGAAGCCCTGTCGGCCCGGGGTGTACTCGAGCCCGGCGGTGTCGAGCGCCGTCGCGAGCGCCGACCTGTCGGGCGAGTCGACGACCGTGCGCGGTGCGGAATCGAGTTCGAGGCTCGAGAGGGTGCCGGTCTTCACGAGTCGGCCGCGCGAGATGATGACGACCTCGTCGACCGTCTGCTGCACCTCGCTCAGCAGGTGGGAGCTGACGAGGATGGTGCGCCCCTCGCGGGCGAGGCCCTGCAGGAAGATGCGGATCCAGCGGATGCCCTCGGGGTCGAGCCCGTTGATCGGCTCGTCGAGCACGAGCACGCCGGGGTCGCCCAGCAGCGTGTACGCGAGGGCGAGCCGCTGCCGCATGCCGAGCGAGAAGCCGCCGACCCGGCGGTTCGCGTACTCGGCGATGCCCACCTGCTCGAGCACCACGTCGACCCGGGCCTTCGCGATGCCCGACGCGGTCGCGTACACACGCAGGTGGTCGCGCGCGGTGCGCCCGGGGTGGAACGCCGCGTCGAGGGCCGCGCCGACCGTCTCGAGCGGGCGTTCGAGCTTCGCGTACGGGGTGCCGTCGAAGGTGGCGGTGCCCGCGGTCGGCTTCACGAGGCCGAGGAGGCTGCGCAGCGTGGTGGTCTTGCCGGCGCCGTTCGGGCCGAGGAACCCGGTCACGCGCCCGGGCTCGACGGTGAAGCTCAGGTCGTCGACCGCCGTCACATGGCCGAATCGCTTCGTGAGCCCTGAGATCTCGATGGGGATGCCGCTCGCCATGGGCGCTCCTCGTCTCCGGCGGGCGTTGCCGCCACTCGTCACCCTATCGAGGGGGCCCGACACGCAGCATCCGTCACGCGGGGGATTCGCGGATTCGCCGCGCTCTCCCGCCACCCCTCCTCCCGCCACCCCTCCTCCCGCCACCCCTCCTCGCGCCACCCCTCCTCGCGCCACCCCTCCTCGCGCCACCCCTCCTCGCGCCACCCCTCCTCGCGCCACCCCTCCTCGCGCCACCCCTTCCTCGCGCCACCCCTTCCTCGCGCCACCCTCCTCGCGCCACCCCTCCTCTCCTCCCGCCGAGTGTTTCCGTTGGCGCACCGTGTTTCCGTACGAACGGGAACAGCGTGCGCGAACGGAAACACTCGGCGACGGGCGACGGGCGACGGGCGACGGGCGACGGGCGGGCGGGCGGACGGGCGGCGGGCGACGGGCGGCGGGCGGGCGGACGGGCGGCGAACGGAAACACTCGCCGACCGGTCAACGCGGGTCGGGTGGTGCGCTCAGTTCAGGTCGCGGATGACTCGGGGCAGCACGCCGCCCGCATACAGCGACGCGGTGAGGTCGTCGAGGGCGCCGAGCGCGACCCGCTGCGTCGTCGGGCCGTACGACACCCGTGCGACGCCGAGCTCTTCGAGCCGGCCGGGCGCCGGCAGTGCGGGCAGGCCGATCACGCTCACGCGTCGCTCGCCGATGCCGTCGACGAGGGCCGCCACGACGTCCTCGCCGAAGTTGCCGGGCACGAACACGCACGTCGCGCCTGCGTCGATGTATGCGCGACCGCGTGCGATCGCGTCGCTCAGCGAGTCGGCGAACGGGCGGTCGCCGGCGAGCAGAAAGGCGTCGGTGCGCGCATTGAGCGCGAACGGCACCCCCTCGGTCTCGGCGGCCGCCACGACCGCGCGCACGACGTCGATCGACTCATCGAGCGGGCGCAGGCGGTCCTCGATGTTCGCGCCGACGGCGCCGACGCCGATCGCGCGCCGCACGGTCTCGGCCGCATCGCCGTGGCCGTCGTCGAGGTCGGCGCTCACGGGCACGTCGACCGCTGCGGCGATCCGGCCGATCATGTCGAGCATCAGGTGGATCGGGATCTCGCCGTCGGCATAGCCGAAGCTCGCGGCGATCGAATGCCCGGCCGTCGCGAGCGCGCGGGTCTCTGGATGCGCGGCGACGACCTTCGCGCTGACGACGTCCCACACGTTGACGACCTGCAGCAGTTCGGGGGCAGTATGCAGTCGTCGCAGTTCGGCGCCGCGCTCGGCGCCCGTGGCGTTCGTCGTGCCGGATTCCGTAGTCATGCGATGGCCTCCTTCAGCCCGTCGATGAGTCGCTGGATGTCGTCGGCGTCGGTGTACGGCGCGAGCCCGACGCGCAGCCCGCCCGCCTCGCCGAGGCCGAGCCGACGCGAAGCCTCGAGCGCGTAGAAGTTGTCGCTCGGCGCGAGGATGCGCCGCGAAGCGAGCGCCGCCGTCACCGACGCCGCCTCGCGTCCCTCGAAGGTGAGCAGCAGGGTAGGCGTGCGCCGCGTGGCGCGCGAGTGCACCGTCACGCGGGGCAGGTCGGCCAGCGCGGCCTCCAGTTCGGCGAGCAGGGCCGACTCGTGCGCGTGCAGCGCCCGGTACGAGGCATCCAGTCGATCTCGTCGCGAACCGGATGCCACGCCCTGGTCGGGCGCAGTATCGAGGCCCGCGAGCACGTCGACGGCGGCCGTCACCCCGGCGAGCAGCTCGTACGGCAGCGTGCCGAACTCGAACCGCTCGGGCACGACGTTCGTCGACGGCGCGAGCTTGTCGGGGCGGATCGTCTCGAGCAGCGCCGGGTCGCCCGCGAGCACGCCGCAGTGCGGCCCGAGGAACTTGTACGGCGAGCAGGTGAACAGGTCGGCGCCGAGCGCGCCGAGCGCCGGCAGCTCATGCGCGGTGAAGTGCACGCCGTCGACGAACACGAGCGCGCCGACGGCGTGCGCGGCCTCGGCGATGGCCGCGACATCCGGCATCGTGCCCAGCAGGTTCGACGCGGCCGTGACCGCGACCACCCGAGTGCGCTCCGAGAGCAGATCGGCGATCGCGGCGACCGGCAGCTCGGCGGTGGCGGGGTCGAAGTCGGCCCACCGCACGGTCGCGCCGGTGCGCTCGGCGGCCTGCACCCACGGCCGCACGTTCGAGTCGTGGTCGAGCCGGGTGACGATCACTTCGTCGCCGGGGCCCCAGTCGCGTGACAAGTGCCGCGAGAAGTCGTAGACGAGCTGGGTCGCGCTGCGGCCGTGCACGATGCCGCGCGGGTGCGCGTCGAGCAGGTCGGCCATCGCGAGGCGGAATCCGGCCACGGCATCCTCGGCGCGCTGCTCGCTCGGGCTCGTGGTGCCGCGGTTCGACAGCGGCCCCGTGAGGGTCGCGGCGATCGCCTCGCCGACCGCGCGCGGGGTCTGCGTGCCGCCGGGCCCGTCGAACTGCGCCCATCCGGTCTCGAGCGCGGGGAACAGCGCACGGATGCGCGAGACGTCGTAGGCCATGACGACGAGCCTAACCGCGGCCGGATCGTGCCCGGCCGCGGTTCGGCTCGTGGATCGCGCCGCGGACGGCGCCGCGGACGGCGCGGCCTCTCGCGCCGCGGACGGCGCCGTCGTCAGGCGGCGCTCACGCGGTCGAGGGCGGCGTCGGCGGAGGTTGCGGGAAGGTCGAGCTCGGCGCCCTGGCCGGCGAGGAACATCCGCTTCATGAGCGGTCGCAGCGGGCGCGACAGCATCACCTTCACGTTGGCCTTCGACAGCGCCGAGAGCAGCTTCGTGCGCGGCAGCATCGTCGAAAGGCTGCCGCCGGGGATCTTCTTCGCCTGCTCGAGGAACGGCGCGATCGCCGCCCCGTACCGTGCGATGGCGGCCGCGGGGTCGCCGGGGGTCGCGGCGAGTTCGGCGGCGAGCACGTACGCGCCGACGAGCGCCATCGCGGTGCCCATGCCGGTCAGCGGCGAGCCCGAGTACCCGGCGTCGCCGACGAGGGTGACCCGGCCGGCGGCGAGATCGGGCACGTCGACGCGCACGAGCTCGTCGAAGTAGAAGTCGTCGGCTTCCTCCATCGCGGCGAGCACCGCGTCGGCGTGCCATCCGGCCCCCTGGATCGCCTGGCGCACGACCTCCTGCTGGGCCGCGCGGTCGCGCCGGAGCGACGGGTCGTGCGGGCCGCGCACGGTGAGGATCGCCTTCGAGGTCGCGGGGTCGGCGTCGGGCCGGATGCCGAGCATCGCGCCCGGCACGAGCCGCATCGAGAACCAGTCGGGCTCGAGGTCGGCGGGGCTCGGCATGGTGAAGAACGCGCCGTACCCGCCGAGCGGGGTCGCGTACCGCTCTTCGGGGCCGAATGCGAGTCGGCGGGTCGCGGAGTGCACGCCGTCGGCGCCGACGACGAGGTCGAACCGGCGCGAGCGGCCCGAGGTGAAGCGGATGTCGACGCCGTCGGCGTCCTGCGTCAGCGACGCGATCGCGTCGTCGTAGCGCAGGTCGAGCAGCGGCTCGCCGGCCTCGTCGACGGCGAGGGCGGATGCCTCGGCCAGCGCCTCGGCGATGACCTCGACGAGGTCGCCGCGGGTGATCTCGATCTCGGCGACGGCGCCCTGGCCGTCGAAGTCCTCCATCGCCATGCGGCCGTAGCCGCGGCCGTGGGCATCGACGTAGATGAGTCCTTCCTCCTGGAGCTGGTGGCGGGTGATGCCGGGCATGAGGCCCATGCGCTCGGCGGCCTCGCGGCTCGGGCCGCGCAGGTCGACGGCCTGGCCGCCGGGCCGGGGAGCGGCGGCGCGCTCGATGACCGTGGTGCGGATGCCGCTGCGGATGAGCTGCAGTGCGAGCGCGGTGCCGGCGATGCCGGCGCCCGAGACGAGGACGTGGGGGGTGGGGCGGGTGGTCATGGCGATTCCTTCATGGAGGGCGGCGGATGCTTCGTGAAACGTATGTCTTAGACAGATGTTCTACTCCGGATTCAGACGAATGTCTAGTACAGATGTCTCAGACGCTCCGCTACCATGGGGTCATGGGCAACCGTGAAGACCTCCTGGCCGGCGCGCGGCGCGTCATCCTCGAGCGCGGCGTCGCCAAGGCGACCGCCCGCGACATCGCCGCCGAGGCGGGGGTGAGCCTCGCCGCGATCGGGTACCACTTCGGCTCGAAAGACCGGCTCGTCACCGAGGCGCTCGTCGAAGCACTCGGCTCGGGCATCGGCGACGACATCGAGGCGCTCGTGCTCGACGCCCGCGAGCAGCCGCTGCTCGACGGATTCGCCGACCGATGGAACCGTATGCCCGAGGTCTTCGCCGACCACCGCGAAGCGCTCATCGCGAGCGTCGAGAACACCCTGCGCGTGCTGCGCGACCCCGACTCGAACGAGACCCGGCACCTTCGCCAAGCGATCGCGGCGGGCCACCTCGGCATGGCCGAGAACCTCCGCGCAGCCCACCCCGACCTCCCCGACGCGCAGATCGAGGCGATCGCCCAGCTCGAGTTCGTGCTCGTCCAGGGGCTCGGCCTGCTGTGGCTCATCAGCCCCGACGGCGAGGTGCCGAGCGGCGATGCGCTCGCGCGCGCGGTCGCCGCGCTCGCGGGACTGCCGCCCCGCTAGTCTTTCGACATGCCCGAGGCGACGGGGGAGCGCCGGCGAGCACCGCGCGTGAGGCGGTTCTCGGTCAACGCCGTGCTCGACGGATTCTTCTTCGTCTACGCGGGCGTCGCGTCGCTGTGGCTCGCGTACCTGCTGCTCACGGAGTCGTTCGCATTCGGCTGGTGGGGCATCCTGCTGTTCCTCGCGTTCTGGGTGCTGCTCGCCTACCTGGTGCTGCCGCGGTTCCACCGCATCCTCACCACCATCTACGTGCCCGACTACTTCATGGGGCGCACTCGCACGAGCGACGGCCTGCTCGGCGACCCGGTGAACCTCGCACTGCTCGGCGATGAGGCGCAACTGCACCGGGTGCTCGCCGAGGCGGGCTGGACCCGCGCCGACGACATCACCCTCGCGTCGAGCTGGCGCATCATCGCCTCGACCCTCACCCGTCGCAGTTACGACGAGGCGCCGGTGAGCCCGCTGTTCCTGTTCGGGCGCCAGCAGGACTTCGCGTACCAGCAGGAGGTCGCCGGCAACCCGGCCAAGCGCCACCACGTGCGCTTCTGGCGCACCCCCGACGACTGGCTGCTGCCCGGCGGCGCCCGAGTCGACTGGCTCGCCGCCGGCACGTTCGACCGCGCGGTCGGCTTCTCGCTGTTCACGCTGCAGATCACACACAAGATCGACGCGAACACCGACGTCGAGCGCGACCACATCGTGCGGTCGCTGCAGGGTGCGGATGCCGCGGTGCGCGTCGCGGTCATCGAGAAGTTCTCCGCCGGCTATCACTCGCGCAACGGCGGCGGGGACACGATCACGACCGACGGCGACCTGCCGATCGTCGATCTGCGAGCGGTTCTCGAGACCGACGCGACCCAGCGCACGTCACAGGGTCTCGATACGCGCACTCCTTCGTCGGGCGCTGCTCGACCCGCGGAGGCGTCGGCGGGCGGAGCGCTGCCATGACCGAGGTGGGCAAGCGGCCCGCGTTCGAGGCGCCGAGCGACCTCGCCCGACCGGTGCGGCCCGATCCGCGGATGCGGCGCCCCGCGGCGACGACGGTCGGGGCGGTCCTCGTGCTGCTGCGCGTGCTCGCCGGTGTGGCGGTGCTCGTCGCGATCGCGGTCGAGTGGCGGAACGTGCTGTCCGCAGAGTTCGATGACCTCGACCCCGCAGACCTCGGCGAGGCGAGCGACGCGGCGCTCGCCGTCGTCATCGTCGTCGGCGCGGTCGTGCTCGCGGTGCAGCTCGCGCTGGCCGTGTTCATCTTCGTCGGCTGGAACTGGCCGCGCATCCTCGTGATGGTCTTCGCGACCGTCAGCATCAGCCTGACCTTCGCCGCCTGGTGGGCGGGCGACCAGCGGATCACCATCGACGAGACCCTTGCCACGCTCGCCCTCGACATCCTCATCATGCTCGCGCTGTCGAGCCGGCCGGCGCGCGCGTACGCGCGGCGACCGAGGGAGCGGCCCAGTCAGGGACGACCCCGATGACGGAGGGCTCGCCGCCCCTCTCGCGTCGAGCCCATGCGCTCACCCGGTCTTCGCGCCGCCGCCTGCCGCTCGGCCGAACCGTCGACCCTCGGCGCGTATGCGTCGCTGCGCATCGACTGCACCGCCGGAACCGCGGTGATCGTGCTGGCGAACCGCGGCGAACCGATCGACGATGTCGGGGTCAGCCTGATGACCCGGTACCTCGACTGGGTCGCCTCGGCCGAGCCGTCGCTACGCGACGCGGTGAGCGGATGCCTCGCCGGCATGCGCCTCGCACGCGATCGCGTCGCACGACTCGCAGACCACGAACTGCACGCGGCACGAGGCATCCGGGCAGTTCGCGGTGCGCTTGGTCGCGGCGCCGCACCCGCCGCACCGCCCGATCACCGCGGCGTGGTCGCTGAAGTCGACCGAGCCGCGCCCGTCGAAGACGTAGAGCGACCCCTCCCAGAGCCCGTCGTCGCCGAACGCCTCGCCGTACCGCACGATGCCGCCGTCGAGCTGGTACACCTCGCCGAAGCCGCGGTCGCGCATGAGGCTCGACAGCACCTCGCATCGGATGCCGCCGGTGCAGTACGTCACGACCGGCCGGCCTTTCAGGTCGTCGTAGCGGCCGCTGTCGAGCTCGGCGACGAAGTCGCGCGTGGTCTCGACGTCGGGCACGATCGCGTCGCGGAACCGGCCGATCTCGGCCTCGAGCGCGTTGCGCCCGTCGAAGAACACGACCTCCTCGCCGCGGATCGACACCAGCGCATGCAGTGCTTCGGGGCTGAGCTTGCGACCGCCGCCGACCACGCCGTGCTCGTCGACGCGCAGCTCGCCGGGTGCGCCGAACGACACGATCTCGTCGCGGACCTTCACGCTGAGCTTCGGGAAGTCGAGGCTCGCCCCGGATGCATCGAGGCCGGTGCCCTGGCTCCACTTGAAGTCGATCGTCTGGAAGGGGGCGTACTCGCGAGTCGTCCGCACGTACCGTTTGAGGGCGGAGAGTTCGCCGCCGAGGGTGCCGTTCAGGCCGTCTTTCGAGATGAGGATGCGCCCGCGCAGGCCGAGCGACTCGGCGAGGTCGCGCTGCCACAGCCGGATCGCCTCGGGGTCGGCCAACGGCGTGAAGACGTAGTAGAGCAGGATCTTGGCGAGCGGCACGGGCCGATCGTACGTGCGCAGGTTGAGCGGATGCCCATAGCCTGAGGTGAGGATCCTGCCCGTTGGCGGCGGGGTTGCTGAGGACGCCCGTATATGCCCCGAAGGAGGCGACGATGCTCGATCTCGACCCGTACGCGGCCCTGCAGAAGCTGAGGCCGGTCGGCTCGTTCGAGCTGACCAGTACCGACTTCGCCGACGGCGAGCCGCTCCCGCTCGCGCTGCGCGCCTCGGGTCAGGGGGCGGGCGACCGATCGCCGCAGCTGTCGTGGTCGGGGTTCCCCGGCGAGACGCAGAGCTTCACGGTCACCTGCTACGACCCCGATGCGCCGACCGGGTCGGGGTGGTGGCACTGGGCGGTCGCGAACCTTCCCGCGTCGGTCACGTCGCTGCCCGCGGGTGCCGGCGAGGCGGGCGGGTTGAAGCTGCCGCCCGGCGCGCTCGTGCTCGGCAACGAGAGCGGCGAGCACCGCTACGCGGGCTCGGCGCCGCCGGCGGGGTCGGGCGTGCACCGGTACTTCTTCGTCGTCACCGCGCTGGACGTCGCGAGGCTCGACCTCGACCCGGATGCCACGCCCGCCGTGCTGGGCGGACGCAGCTTTCCGCACGCGCTCGCGCGGGGCATCCTCGTCGGCACGGCGGTGAACCCGGCCGACGCCTGACCGGCCCGCGCTCGCCCGTCGGCCCGCGCTCGCCGGCCCGCCCCCGCCCCACCTACCCCTCCCGCTGCGCCACTTCCGCGTCGGTTGCGCCAGATGAGGTGGCGCGGAGCGCGCGCACGTGGCGCAGAGGCGGGCGGGGGCCCGGCTCAGGCGTTGCTCGAGAAGGCGAGGATCCCGCCGAGTCCGAGCATCATGACCCCGCCGGTTCCGGCGAGCCGTTCGGCACGCTTCGGCGACTTCACGAACCAGTCGCGGGCGGCGCCGGCGGCGAGCGCCCACGTGCTGTCGCCGATGATCGCCAGCACGAAGAACACGAGCCCGAGCTCGAGCATCTGCAGCACCGCCGACCCGGCCTCGAGCGACACGAACTGCGGCAGCACGGCCACGAAGAACGCGATCGTCTTCGGGTTGGTCACGCCGACGACGAAGCCCTGCCCGAGCTGGCGCCAGCGCGAGACGCGTACGACCTCACCGGTGAGGGCGGCGCCGGCGGCCCTGCGATGCCGGATCGCCTGGATGCCGAGGTACACGAGGTAGAGCGCCCCGGCGATCTTGATGATCGTGAAGAGCACGACCGACTTCGCGACGAACGCGCCGACACCGAGCGCGACGGCGACGATGATCGGCAGCAGCCCGAGCGCGTTGCCGAGCACGCTCAGCAGCCCGCCGACACGCCCGAGCACGAGCGCCCGCCCCACCGAGAACAGCACGCTCGGGCCGGGGATGGCGATCAGCACGATCGACGCCACGGCGAACGCGATGAGACTCTCGACCGGGACCACCCGCCGATCCTACGTCCCCGGCGGCGCTCGTCGACGCGCCGCGCCGGATCCGGGTACCGAACGGTCGCCCCCGCACCGTCGATTGGACGCGATTCGGCGGACGCTCGGGCGGAGGGGTGCCGAATCGCGTCCAATCGACAGGTCGGGGTCGGGGGCGACGCGCTAGCGTGACATCCGTGAGCGAACCCATCGACGCGACCGTCGCCGACGGGGTCGGCCATGTCACGCTCAACCGGCCGAAGGCGATCAACGCGCTGAGCTACGAGATGATCGGGCTGCTCACCGGCGTGTTCGACGCGTGGCGCGACGATTCCGAGGTGGGGCTGGTCGTGCTCGACGGCGCCGGCGACCGCGGATTCTGCGCCGGCGGCGACATCCGCGAGCTCCACGAGATGGCCACGAGCGACCGGCACGAGGACGCCCACCGCTTCTTCCGCGAGGAGTACCGGTTGGATGCCGCGATCGCGCGCTACCCGAAACCGGTCGTCGCGATCATGGACGGCATCACCATGGGCGGTGGCATCGGGCTCGCGGGGCACGCGTCGATCCGGGTCGTCACCGAGCGGTCGAAGCTCGCGATGCCCGAGACCCGCATCGGGTTCACGCCAGACGTCGGCGGCACCTGGCTGCTCGCGTCGGCGCCGGGCGAGCTCGGCGTGCACCTCGCACTCAACTCGCGCACCATGGACGCCGCCGACGCGCTGTACGCCGGCTTCGCCGACGCGTACGTGCCGAGCGAGCACCTGCCGCACCTGCTGCAGGCGCTCGCCGAACGCGCCGACCCCGGCACGCCGAGCGAGATCGTCATGCTCTTCGACGAGACCCCCGGGCGATCGAAGCTCGCGCTCGCGCGCGACTGGGTCGACGCGTGCTTCTCGGCGCCCACGGTCGACGAGATCATCGAACGGCTGCGCACTGCGGAGCATCCGGATGCCTCGGCCGCCGCCGATGAACTCGAAACCCTGTCGCCCACCGCGCTGACCGTCACGCTCGAAGCCGTGCGTCGCGCGCGCACCCTGCCGAGGCTCGAAGACGCGCTCGAGCAGGAGTTCCGTGCGGTGACGTGGTTCATCGAGCAGCACGATCTCGCCGAGGGAATCCGGGCGCAGGTGATCGACAAGGACCGCGCGCCGAAGTGGAACCCCGCGCGCCTCGCCGACGTGCCCGCCGACCTCGCGGCGCGGGTGCTCGACGAGCAGCGGTACCCCGGCGTGTGGGGCTGACCCGACCGGCGAGGGCGATCAGTGGGCGGCTGCCGCCTGCTTCACCGCAGCTTCGAGCGCGACCCACGGGAGCATCGCGCACTTCACGCGCATGACGTATTTCGAGACGCCGTGGAACGCCACGGCATCGCCGAGCAGCTCCTCGTCGGGCTCGCCCGCGCCCTTCGAGCGCAGCATCGTGCGGAACGCCTCGGCCCGCGCGAGCGACTCCTCGATGGATGCTCCGGCGACGAGATCCACGAGCACCGACGTCGAGGCCATCGAGATGGAGCATCCGTCGCCCTGCCAGGCGACCGCCTCGATGCGCTCGCCGTCGTCGGCGAGACGCACCTGCAGGGTCAGCTCGTCGCCGCAGCTCGGGTTGAGCTCGTGATGCGAGGCATCCGCGTGGTCGAGCACGCCCTCGCCGTGCCGCGCCTTCGAATGTTCGAGGATGAGCTGCTGGTACAGCCCCTCGAGACCCGAACCCGACAGCCCGCTCATGCCGCCACCCCGAAGAACCGGCGCGCCTCGGCGAGCGCGGCGACGAACCGGTCGGCCTCGTCGCCGGTCGTGTAGACGTGCGACGACGCGCGCGTCGACGCGGTGAGTCCGAGAGCCCGGTGCAACGGCTGCGCGCAGTGGTGCCCGGTGCGCACCACCACGCCCGACTCGTCGAGGAACTGCCCCACGTCGTGGGCGTGCACCCCCTCGATGGCGACGCTCACGAGCCCCGCCCGCGGCGCGCCCGCCTGCGGTCCGAGCACCCGCACCCCGGGCAGCGCCGCGACCCCGTCGATCACCCGCTCGGCGAACGCCGCCTCGTGCGACGCCACCGACTCCATGCCGATCGCGTCGAGGTATCGCACCGCCTCGGCGAGGGCGACCGCCTGCGACACCGGCTGCGTTCCGGCCTCGAATCGCTGCGGCGACGGCAGGAAGTCGGCGTGCTCGAGCGTGACGAGCGTGATCGTCGACCCGCCGGTGCGAGCGGGCGGCAGCGCGTCGAGCAGTTCGGCGCGGCCGTACAGCGCGCCGATACCGTTCGGCCCGAGCATCTTGTGGCCCGAGAACGCGGCGAAGTCGACGCCGGCGGCGGCGAAGTCGACCGGGCGGTGCGGCACCGACTGGCACGCGTCGAGCACGACGAGGGCGCCGTGCCGATGCGCCAGCTCCGCGACATCCGCGACCGGCGCGAGGTACCCCGTCACGTTCGAGATCTCGGCGAACGCGACCACCCGCGTGCGCTCGTTGAGCACCGAACGCATCGCGTCGATCGACCACAGGCCGTGCTGGTCGACGCGCACCGGGACGAGCGTCGCGCCCGTGCGCGCGGCGAGCCGCTGCCAGGGGATCAGGTTCGCATGGTGCTCGGCCTCGGTCACCACGATCTCGTCGCCCGGCCCGAGCGAGAAGACGGATGCCTCGGGCCCGCCGAGTCCGGCCGAGGCATCCGCCATGCCGAGCGCGACGATGTTCAGCGCATCGGTGGCGTTCTCGGCCCAGACCAGCTCGCGCTCGCCGGCGCCCACGAATCGCGCGACCGTCTCGCGCGCGTCCTCGAAGAACGAGGTCGACTCGCCGACCGCGGCGCTCGTGCCGCGGTGGACCGCGGCGAGGTGGTGCTCGAGGTAATCGCGTTCGGCGTCGAGCACCTGCCGCGGGCGCTGCGAGGTCGCCGCGGAATCGAGGTACGTGCGGGGGGCTGCGCCGTCGACCGGGTCGAAGGCGGGGAAGTCGCGGCGGATGTCGGCGACCCGACGGCCGCCGACCGTGTCGGTGTCGAACGAAGTCATCCCCTCCATCGTCCCACGCATTGGAAGGGCGACGCCCGGCCCGGGACATCCGGCACCCCACCCGGTACCGTTGAGCGGGTGAAGACCCACCACGTGCGCACCCACCGAAGCGATGAGCACCTCGCCCGCGAGGGCCAGCTCGCCTGGCAACTCGCGGCGCTCGCGACCGATCCCGTCGAACTCGACGACGACGTGGTCGAGATGGTCGTGAACCGCGTGATCGACAACGCGGCGGTGGCCGCGGCATCCATCGCCCGGAAGCCGGTCGTGTCGGCGCGCAGCCAGGCGCTCGCGCACCCCGTGTCGATCGGCGGCGACGGCGCGACGGTGTTCGGCGCCGATGCGGCCCGACGCACCAGCCCCGAGTGGGCGGCGTGGGCCAACGGGGTCGCGGTGCGCGAGCTCGACTTCCACGACACGTTCCTCGCGGCGGAGTACTCGCACCCGGGCGACAACATCCCGCCGATCGTCGCGGTCGCGCAGCACCTCGCTGCGTCGCGCGGACTCACCGGGCGCGACGTCGTGCGCGGCATCGCGACCGGGTACGAGATCCAGATCGACCTGGCCAAGGGCATCAGCCTGCACCAGCACAAGATCGACCACGTCGCGCACCTCGGGCCGTCGGCTGCGGCCGGCATCGGCACCCTGCTCGGCCTCGATCAAGAGACGATCTTCCAGGCCATCGGGCAGGCGCTGCACACGACCACGGCGACCCGCCAGTCGCGCAAGGGCGAGATCTCGACCTGGAAGGCGCACGCGCCCGCGTTCGCCGGCAAGATGGCCGTCGAGGCCGTCGACCGCGCGATGCGCGGCGAGACCAGCCCGGTGCCGATCTACGAGGGCGAGGACGGCGTCATCGCGTGGCTGCTCGGCGGCCCCGAGGCATCCTACGAAGTGCCGCTGCCCGACGCGGGCGAAGCGAAGCGGGCCATCCTCGACTCCTACACGAAGGAGCACTCCGCCGAGTACCAGGCCCAGGCCTGGATCGACCTGGCGCGCAAGCTGCACGACGCGTATCCGTTGATCATCAACCCCGACCTGGTCGAGTCGATCACGCTGCACACGTCGCACCACACGCACTACGTCATCGGATCGGGCGCGAACGACCCGCAGAAGTACGACCCCGATGCCTCGCGCGAGACGCTCGACCACTCGATCCCGTACATCTTCACCGTCGCCCTGCAGGACGGCGCCTGGAACCACGAGACGTCGTACTCGCCCGAGCGGGCGCACCAGCCCGACACGATCGCGCTGTGGAAGAAGGTGACCACCGTCGAAGACCCCGAGTGGACGCGCCGCTACCACTCGCTCGACATCGCCGAGAAGGCGTTCGGCGGGCGCGTGGTGATCAAGCTCGCCGACGGCGGCGAGATCGTCGACGAGATCGCGGTCGCGGATGCGCACCCGCTCGGTGCCCGCCCGTTCGGTCGCGACGACTACGTGAAGAAGTTCCGCACACTCGCCGAGTGGGCGCTCGAGCCCGCCGAGATCGAGCGGTTCCTCGACCTCGCGCAGCGGCTGCCCGAGCTCTCGCCCGACGAGCTCGGCGGCCTCACCTTCACGGCGGCACCGGGTGTGCTGGCCGCGACCGAGGTGCCGACCGGGTTGTTCTGACCCCCCTGCATCTGCTCTGATCCATCTGCTCTGATCCATCTGTCGGCCGGCGCTCCGTGCCGGTCGGCCTCTGAGGAGGCATCCATGCTGTATGCGAAGACCCCGGCGCACGAGAAGCGGCGCGCGTTCCGCGAGCGACTCGCCACGGGCGAGCTGCTGCGGTTCCCCGGCGCGTTCAACCCGCTGTCGGCACGGCTCATCGAGCAGCGCGGGTTCGAGGGCGTATACGTGTCGGGTGCGGTGCTCGCGGCCGATCTCGGGCTGCCCGACATCGGGCTCACGACGCTCAGCGAGGTCGCCGGTCGCGGTCGGCAGATCGCGCGGATGACCGAACTGCCCGCGATCATCGACGCCGACACCGGGTTCGGCGAGCCCATGAACGTCGCCCGCACCGTGCAGGAACTCGAGGACGCCGGCCTCGCCGGCCTGCACATCGAAGACCAGGTGAACCCGAAGCGCTGCGGGCACCTCGACGGCAAGCAGGTCGTCGATGAGCACACCGCGCTGCAGCGCATCGCCGCGGCAGTCGACGCGCGGCGCGACCCGAACTTCCTGATCATGGCGCGCACCGATATCCGCGCGGTCGACGGGCTCGACGCCGCGATCGACCGAGCGAAGGCGCTCGTCGATGCGGGCGCCGACGCGATCTTCCCCGAGGCGATGGCGACGCTCGCCGAGTTCGAGGCGGTGCGGGCGGCCGTGGACGTGCCGCTGCTGGCGAACATGACCGAGTTCGGCAAGAGCGAGCTGTTCACGGTCGACCAGCTGCGCGATGTCGGCATGAACATCGTCATCTGGCCCGTGTCGCTGCTGCGCCTCGCGATGGGCTCGGCGATGCGCGGACTCGACGAGCTGGCGGCCGAGGGATCGTTGCAGGCCAAACTCGGCGAGATGCAGCACCGCGCCGAGCTCTACGACCTCGTCGACTACGAGGGCTACAACCACTTCGACACCGGGATCTTCAACTTCACCATCTCGCGCTGAGCGGCGCCCCCCTCCCCGTTCTCCTTCCGCGCCGTTTGGACGCGATTCGGCGGGCTGGCGGCACTCGCCTCAGCCGAATCCCGTCCAAACGATGGGGGAGACCGGGCGCTGCGGGCGGGCGTCAGAGCCGCAGGGTGCCACGCCATCCCCGGCGGGCGAGGTTCCTCGCGATTCGGCGCAGGAGCGCAGGCGGATCGCGGAGGTCGTCGGCGGCGACCTCGGTCACGTGCAGGCCGAGCGACTCGAGTTCGGACTCGCGGGTGCGGTCGCGCCGCCACTGCCGTCGATCGGTGCGGTGGTGGTCGCCGTGGTACTCGAGGATCTCGCCGTACTCCTCGAACAGCAGGTCGACGCGCGCGACGAACCGCCCGTGCTCGTCGCGGATCTCGGCGTTCGCCCGCGGTGCCGGCAGCCCGGCGCGCACCACCAGCACCCGCAGCTCCGACTCCTTCGGCGATTCTGACGCGGGATCGAGCAGGTCGAGGGCCTCGCGGATCACCCGGATGCCTCGTCGATCGGCGCGTTCGTCGGCCACCCGCGCGAGCTCGTCGGTGGTGCACAGGCGGAGGCGGAGCATCCGGTCGCCCGCCGCGACCAGCTCGGGCAGGCTGAGGCGCGTGGCGAGATCGCACCAGGTGCGTGCGGGGCGGGTCGTCGCCAGGTGCAACCAGCGCGTGACGTGATGGGGTGGCAATTGCAGCACTGAGCCGGTGATGCCGGCACGACGAACGGCGCGGCTTCCCGCAGGAAGTGCGAGGTGGATCGGCGTGAGCGGGCCCGGCCGGTGCCGCGCCGGCAACGGGAGGCCGAACAGCGCGGCGGAGGTCGGGCCGCAGAGCACGGCCTCCGGGCCCGAGACGAGCAGCGCCGCTTCGCAGCGGGTGTGGAAGTCGTCTGAGAACGCCGCCGGCGCCCGCACGCCGCCGAACGGCGCAGCCAGGTCCGATCGGTCGAGCCGATCGCGGCCGACGCCGATGTCGAGGGCGGATCCCACGGTGAAGACGCGCCCGCGGAGCGGGGAGGGCAGCGGTTGCGGCGATGGCACCGCGCCAGCTTGTCCGCGAGCGACGGCTCCGAGGCACGGATGCCCCTGAACGGTGCACTGCGCCTGGCGCTTGCGCGCAGGGGAGGAGTACTCGCGTCCGAGCCGCTTCGCCGTTCGGACGCGATTCGGCGCCCGCCGCCCCGCACCCCGGCCGAATCGCGTCCAATCGGCGTCGTGGGTGGGTGGTGGGTGGCGGGCGGGCCGCGGCGGCCGCGCTTCCGGTGAGTGGCAGCGCGAACGCTTCGGCGACGGAGGGGATGGCTAGGCTGGATGGGCGGTCGCGCTGGGGCGGCCGCCGACCCACGAGGAGCACGATGAGCGATCAGCAGCCCGAGATCTACAAGGGTCTGGCCGGGGTTCCGGTCGACTACACCGCGATCTCGAAGGTCAACCCCGAGACCAATTCGCTGCTGTACCGCGGGTACCCCGTGCAGGATCTCGCCGCGGCCGTCACCTTCGAAGAGGTCGCCTACCTGCTGTGGCACGGCGAGCTGCCGAACGACGAGGAGCTCGCCGAGTTCGAGCAGGTCGAGCGGGCGCACCGGCACCTCGATCCGGTGGTCAAGCGCGTGATCGACGAGCTGCCGACGACCGCGCATCCGATGGACGTCGTGCGTACGGCGGTCAGTGCGATCGGCGCTCGCGACGACGAAGCGGCGGATGACTCGCCAGAGGCCGAACTGCGCAAGGCGAAGCGCCTGTTCGCGGCGATCCCGGCCGTTGTCGCGTACGACCAGCGCCGCAGGCGAGGGCTCGACCTGGTCGAACCGCGCGACGATCTCGGCTACTCGGCGAACTTCCTGTTCATGACGTTCGACGAAGTGCCCGAGCTGCCGGTGGTCGACGCGTTCGACGTGTCGATGATCCTGTACGCCGAGCACTCGTTCAACGCCTCGACGTTCACCGCGCGCGTGATCACGAGCACGTTGAGCGACCTGCACTCGGCGGTCGTCGGCGCGATCGCCGCCCTCAAGGGTCCGCTGCACGGCGGCGCGAACGAAGCGGTCATGCACACGTTCGACGAGATCGGCGAGGCGGCCAACGTGTCGGCCTGGCTCGACGACGCGCTCGCCCAGAAGCGCAAGATCATGGGCTTCGGGCACCGGGTCTACAAGCACGGCGACTCGCGCGTGCCGACCATGAAGACGGCGCTCGACAGCCTGGTCGGCTACTACGAGCGTCCCGACATCCTCGACCTGTACAACGCGCTCGCCGACGAGTTCGTCGCGCGCAAGGGCATCCACCCGAACCTCGACTACCCGTCGGGGCCGGCTTACCACCTGATCGGGTTCGACACCGAGCTGTTCACGCCGATCTTCGTCGCCTCGCGCGTCGTCGGCTGGACGGCGCACATCATGGAGCAGCGCGCCTCGAACGCGTTGATCCGCCCGCTGTCGGTGTACAACGGCGTCGATCAGCGCGAGGTTCCGGCACGCGAACCGGTCGAGTAGCGGGCCGGATCACGCGTCGGGTCGCGGGCCGGGTCGGGTCGCGCGTCGGGTCGCGGGCGACGGAACGGGGCGTCGCAGCGACGCGCAAGCCGGCGTGCGGCCCCCTATGCTTGCTCCCCGTGAGCACCCAGCGGTCGGGCGAGCCGGCTTCGGAGAGCGCGGCCGCCGCGTCGGCTCGGTCGCGTCGGGCCGCTCGCGCGGAGCGGCGGTCGTCGCAGCGGTTCGGATGGCTCAGAGCCGCGAGCGACCGCGTGCCCACGTCGTGGTTCGCCGGCATCGCGACGGCGATCGTGCTGATCGCGACCGCGGCGTTCGGCGGCATTGCGACCGTCGAGGCGGCACCGCTGCCCGAACTCGAACCGGGTGAACCGCATGTGAACGACCAGTTCTCGACGACGGTGCGGCGCGCGGTGCTCATCGACGACCTGCCGGGCTCCGGGGTGTTCCCCGAGGCAGGCCAGCGCGTGCTGTCGCTCGTGGTCGACGCCGAGAACCGGTGGACGCGGCCGCTGTCGTCGATCGGCGAGGGCGGGATGTCGCGGCTCGTCGAGCTCGCCGACCTGCCGGGAGTCGCTGCCGAGGGGGTCGCCCGCTACGACGACGCGACGGCATCGCCCTGGCTGCAGCCCGAGGTTCCGGCGACGCTCGTGCTTTCGTGGGCGGTCGACGCGAACCGGTTCGGCGACGGCGACGAACTCGTCGTGCGGCTGAGCGACGCCTCGCTCTTCACGGGCACGATGGTCGTCGACGATGTGTACTGGGCCGAGCCCATCGCAGCCGCCACGGTTCGGGTGCGCGTCGAAGATGTCGGGTCGGGAAGCGGCGGGGAGACCCGATGACCACCACGACCGAGCACGCGCCGTCCCCTGCGCCCACGAGCCCCCGCTCGCGCACTGCGCGCCCTGCGCTCACCTCGCGCACGGCGCTCGCCTGGCTCGTCGGCGTCGGCCTGGTGGCCGCAGCCTGGGTGGTCGCGCTCGTCACGCCCGGCGCCGACGCCGTCCAATCGCCGTTCCCGGTCGAGGCGTCGATCGGCGAGCGCGTCGAGGGCCGGAACCTCGCGGTCACCGTCACCGACGTCCGCGCGGCCGAGGAGGTCGAGATCGACGGATGGTCCGCCGAGGGCACGTGGATCGTGGTCGACCTCGAAGCCGAGGCCGTGGTGACCGAGGAGTTCGCCCGCCTCGCGCTCGCGACCATCGAGCAGGGCGGTCGTACGTTCTCGGCGAGCGAGCGCCCGACCACTTCGCTGCGCAACTCTGAGCTCTCGGTCGGCGTGCCGCGCGCGGGCGCCCTCGCGTTCGAGGTGCCGGCCGACGTGCTCGACGGCGGGCCTGCGACGCTGCGGCTCGGCCTCGACCCCGACTCGCGCCTCGACTCGGTGATCGAGCTGCGGTTCGATCCGGGCGGCCTCGACGTCGAGGCATCCGTGGCTGTGGCCCCGACCGAGTGGGCGCGATCGTGACGCGCGGCTGGTGGCGGCGCAACGCGGTCGCGCTCGCCGCGGTCGTGGTGCTGGTTCCGGCCACGTTCGGCGCGATCACCTGGAACGACTGGAGCGCGGTCCGCGCCGGCACGCCGACCGACGCGGTCGTGGTCGAGCACGCGGCATCCGTCGAGTTCGGCGGTGCGACCTGGCGCGACGCGCGGCTCGAGCCCGTCGCCGACGTGCACGACCTCGACGTGCCGACCGGTGCGCGACTGCTGCGCGCGACGATCGCGATCGAGCCCGATGCCGACGCACCGAGCTGCCTGCCGCCGACGCTGCGCGAGACATCCGGTGCGGGTCGCGACTGGTCCGAGGCGTCCTCCGAGGTCGGAGCCGACTACGACCCGGATGCCCCGACCTCATGCGCCGGCGCCGGAACCCAGCCGTTCGAGCTCGTCGCCCTCTTCCTCGTGCCCGACGACGCGACCGGGCCCTTCGCCCTCGACGTGGTCGACGCCGACGCCCTGCCCCGATTCCTGCGGTTCCGCGTCGGCAGCGCCGCCGCCGACTGAGTCGGCGGGCACCAGCCGGGCCAGCGTGGCGTCGTACGCGCTCGCCACCAGTGCGACCCTGATCGGTTCGACGAGCACCACCGGCAGCAGCAACAGCGCCGTGTCGGCGATGAGCCAGAACGCCTGCACGTCGTGCGGGCCCACGACCCGCGTGACGGCGAAGGTCAGCGCGCCCTCGAGCCAGAGCACGACCGTGTACAGCAGCACGTACCCGCCGATCAGCACCGGGCCGGCCCGCCACATCAGCACGATCGCCCGGCCGATCGGGGTGAACCGCGACGCGAAGTCCGACCAGAGGTCGCCCAGGCGCTTGCGCACCGCCTCGGGCACGCGCGAGTAGCGGTCGCGCGCACGCTCGACGACGGCTCCGCCCAGGCGCGGCGCCTGCGCCGCGACCGCCTGGCCGTAGACGACACCGGCGATGGTGAGCCACGCGACCGGCAGCAGCACGATGCCGCCCGCCTCGCCGAGGAGCCACTCGACCCCGCCCCACAGCCACCCCACCACCTCGAGCCGCGCATCGACCCATGCTCGGGCGTCGCCGATCCAGACGATCGCCTGCCGGGTCTCGATCCAGGCGCTCACCCACCCGAGCACCTGCGACACGAGCGTCACCGACAGGAACACCCACACCGCCTCGAGGTACACCGAGACGACGGCGAGCCACCGCGGCAGTCGCTCGCGGTACCGCTTCAGCGCCCAGCGGCCGGCGTAGGCGACGACGATGAGGGCCACGGTGATCGGCTCGAACACGAGGTTGTCGAGCGTCGCGGCGGTGTCGACCGTCTCGCCCGTCAGAGCCGATTCGATGATGCGGCCCGACTGCACCTCGAGGCCGCGAGCGAGGTAGGCGGCCATGTCCTCGCGCAGGTAGCCCCACGCCGCGTAGAACGCGAAGAACGGCAGGATGCCCGCGAGCACCGCGTCGGCGAACGACCGTCGCGCGGCGGCCGGATCGGCGGGAACCGGGGCGAGGGTGCCGAGCCGGCGCATCCCGCCGCGCAGCACGAGCAGCATCGCGACGAACGCGACCAGGCGCGCGAGGATCGCGATCGGCATGAGCAGCAGGCCGCCGAGGGCGGTGGATGCTCCGACGAACCCCGCGAGCTGGATCATGAGGTACCGCGCGAGCGTGCCCGCGAGGTACCAGGCGAGCAGCTGCGGCCAGGTCGCCGCGAGCAGCCGCCCGGTGGTCGAGATCACGGATCGCACGGCACCACGGTAGTGGGTCGGATGCGGCGGATGTCGCGCAGGGACCAGGGCACCGCGACGCCCGCCGGTTTCGGTGCAAGCCCACAACGCGGGCCCGAGGCATCCGACCGGTGCATTGTCAGCAAGCGACAAGCGGATGACCACGGTGGCGGATGCCTCGTACCCTCGTGGATTATGCACATGCTCTTCCGCACGCTGCTCCACGTCCTGTTCCTGTCGCGCCGCAAGCCCGACCTCGGGCACTGGGACGTCGCCGAGACCCGGTTCATCGTGCTGCCGACCGATCTCGACATCAACCGGCACATGAACAACGGCGTCTACTTCTCGATCATGGACGTCGCCCGGTTCGACATGCTGGTGCGCAACGGCATCTGGAAGACCATGATGCAGAAGGGCTGGTACCCGGTCGTCGCGAGCGAGACGATCACGTTCCGCAAGTCGCTGAACCCCTGGCAGCGGTTCACGATCGAGTCGCGGGTGATCGGCTTCGACGAGAAGTCGGTGTACGTCGAGCAGCGGTTCGTGCGGCCCGGCCCCGACGGCGAGCCCGAGATCTACGCGCAGGGGTTCATCCGCGGGCGGTTCCTGCGCAGGACGGGCGGCACGGTGCCGGTTCCCGAGCTCATCGAGGCGTTCGGCACCGACCCGTCGGGCCAGGAGCTGCCCGAGTGGATCCACCGCTGGGGCGAGGATGTCGCGCTGCCCGCGACCCGTGCGGCGGCGCCGTCGGTCTGGAACTGACCCCGGGTCGTTCCCGCTTCACGCGTCGCGGGCGAGCCCGTCGACGACGATGCCGAGCTTGTCGCCGAAGGTGCAGGCGAGCAGTTCGTCGACGTTCTCCTGGTGCTGCTGCACCTGGCTGAGCAGCCCCGACGCGATGAGCGTGTTGATGAGCATTCCCTGGGCCATGAAGCTCATCGCCTCTTCGGGCTCGAACACCGTGCGCAGCCGGTCGTAGATGCGCATGAATCCGCGCCGGGCGACCGGCCCGATGCCGGCGTCGTGGCCGAGGATGAACCCCTGCATGAGCGCGAGCAGGATCCCGCGGTCGGTCTCGACGAGCTCGACATACGCCTCGCCGACGCGCGACTGCACGCTGCGCTCGTCGTCGGTGGCCCGGATGGCCTCGTCGAACGCGCCGAGGATGCGTTCGCACGTGCGCTCGAGCACCTCGATGAACAGCTGCTCCTTCGTGCCGAACATGCGCACCACGTACGGCTGGCTGATGCCCGCGGCCCGTGCGACCTTGTCGGTCGTGGCGCCCGCGTAGCCGAGGTCGCCGAAGACGCGCGTGGCCGCCTCGAGGATCAACTCGCGCCGCTCCGTTGCGGGGATGCGATCCATCTTCGTCTGCATGCTTGACATGTTATCAGTCGATTACTACAGTGCCTCGAGGGAGGTAATCAGTCGATTACCACAGCGGTCCGGCCCGCCGACGAATCCACCAGCACCGAACCCAGAAGGAGCATCCATGTCCGCCACCGCACGCCGTGTCCCGGTGTGGCTCGCCGTCGTCGCGGCATCCCTGCCCATGTTCATGGCCACGCTCGACAACCTCGTCGTGACCAACGCCCTGCCCGCCATGCGGGCCGACCTCGGCGCTTCGATCGAGGAACTCCAGTGGTTCGTCAACGCGTTCACCCTCGCGTTCGCGACGTTCATCCTCGCGGCCGCCGCGCTCGGCGACCGGCTCGGCCGCCGGAACGTCTTCCTCGCAGGCATCGGCGTGTTCACCATCGCGAGCGCACTCGCCGCCTTCTCGACCGAGCCGTGGATGCTCATCGCCTCACGCGCCGTCCAGGGCGTCGGCGCCGCGGGAATCATGCCGCTCTCGCTCACGCTCATCGCCGGATCCGTGCCCGCGCGGCTCCGACCCGCGGCGATCGGCATCTGGGGCGGGGTCGCCGGCCTCGGCGTCGCACTCGGCCCGCTCATCGGCGGCGCCGTCGTCGAGGGCTGGAACTGGCAGGCCATCTTCTGGCTCAACGTGCCCATCGGCGTGGTCGCGATCCCGCTGGCGCTGGCCGCCCTGCCGAACTCGCTCGGCGCACGGGTGCGCATCGACGTGCCCGGCGTCGCCCTCGCAGGCCTCGGCGTGCTCGGCCTCGTCTACGGAATCGTCCGCGGCAACGACGCCGGCTGGGACAGCGCCGAGGTGCTCGCCGCGCTCGCCGCCGGCACCGTGCTGCTCGTCGTGTTCGTGCTCTGGGAGCGCCGGGCGACGGCGCCTCTTCTGCCGCTGCGCCTCTTCCGCGACCGCAGCTTCTCGGTGGCCAACCTCGTCGGCTTCGCCTTCAGCTTCGGCATGTTCGGCGCCGTGTTCATCCTCATCCAGTTCCTGCAGGTGGTGCAGGGCGCGAGCCCGCTCGAAGCCGGCGTGCAGACCATGCCGTGGACGCTCGCGCCGATGTTCATCGCCCCGATCGCGGGGGCGATCGCACCGCGCGTCGGCACTCGCGCGCTCATGGTCGCCGGTCTCGCCATGCAGACGGTCGCACTCACCTGGCTCGCGCTCGTGATGGACGCGAACGTCGCCTACGGCGTGCTCGTCGCACCGTTCCTCATCGCCGGCGTGGGCATGGCCTTCGTCTTCGCGCCGATGTCGACCGCGGTGCTCGCGAACATGGCCGACGACGACCACGCCAAGGCGTCGGGCACGAACTCGACGCTTCGCGAACTCGGCGTCGCCCTGGGCATCGCGGTGCTCACCGCCGTGTTCACGGGCGCGGGCGGCCAGCTCACGCCGACGGGCTACGTGGATGCCGCGGTGCCGGCGATCCTCGTCGGTGCGGGTGCGCTCGCGCTCGCGTTCGTCGCGGCGCTGTTCCTTCCGGCAGGGCGTGCCGGCGAGGCATCCGATCGTGCTTCGGGCGAAGCATCCGACCGGATGATCGCGCCGACCGACCGGGCGACCGACCTGCCCGAGCCCGAGCTCGCCGCTCGCTGAGCGGGCCGGGCCGATCGTGATCCCGGGGCGGGCGCGCTAGGTGCGCGCCTGCTTCGGGATCACGATCTCGCGGATGATCAGCAGGATGCCCGCCGAGATGGGGATCGCCACGAGCGCGCCGAGCAGACCGAGCAGAGTGCCGCCCGCCAGCGCCGAGATGAGCACGATCGTGCCGGGCACCTGCACCGCCTTGCCCATCACCCTCGGCGTCAGCACGTACGCCTCGATCTGCATGTAGACGAGCATCGCGAGCAGCACGATGAGCCCCGCGGTCGGCGAGACGAAGAGCGAGAAGATCGTCATGATCGCCGTGGTCAGCACGGTTCCGATCAGCGGGATCAGCGTGACGAACAAGGCGATCACGCCGAACAGCAGCGCGAACGGCACCCGCACGATCGTGAGCAGCAGCGTCGAGAACACCGCGTTGAAGAACGCCAGCACCACCATGCCGCTCAGGTACTTGCCGACCGAGTTCATGATGCGCTCCGAGTACGAGACGACCTGCTCGCGGTGCGACGCCTTCACGAGCTGGTACACCGCGTGCTTGGTCATGTCGAGCGTCGCGATGAAGTAGATCGACAGCACGACCACGAACACGCCGGTCGACACCGCGCCGATGATCGAGGCACCGAACGCGAGCGCACCGCCGCCGATGGTGGCCCACAGGTTCGGGTCGCTCAGGATCTGCTGCACGCCGGCGAGCAGGTCGGTGAGCAGGCCGTTCGTCGCCGCGTTGACCTCGTCGTACCAGTTCGCGTCCTCGGCACGCTGCACGAGCTCGGGGATGCCCCGGAAGAGCGCCGTGATCTGTTCGACCAGCGGCGGGATCACGACCCAGACGATCGCCACCACGACGCCGAGGAACAACAGGATCACGACCAGGATCGCGAGGCCACGGCTCATTCCGCGTCGTTGGAACCAGCGGATCAGCGGGTCGAGCCCGAGGGCGACGAAGGCCGCGATGAACACCGACAGGATGACGCTCTGCAGGTTCACCGCGGCGACCGCGAGCAGCAGCGCGAGCAGCACGCCGAGCGTGACGATGAATCCCCAGCGGAACGGCTGGGCCGACATCATCGAGGTGCGGTCCTCGGTCTGCTGCCGGCGGCGGAGCCGGTCGACCGACCTCACCGGGTCGCCGTTCGGGGCACCGGCATATCGCGGTAGTGGTCGCGGAACACGGGGTAGTAGTCGCCCCAGTCGGGCGTCGACTGCCCGGCCCGCGCCGCCTGCAGGCGGTCGAGGTAGTAGTCCCAGCCGGGACCGATCTCGCCGACCACCGACGGGTCGACGATGCGTTCTTGGAAGACGAGGGTGGTGAGCCCGCCTGCGGCCTCGCGCACGTGGCAGTGCAGACGACGGGTCGCGTCGCCCGAACCGATGTGCAGGCGGAACTTGTGCGGCGGCTCGCACTCGAGCACCGAGACGCTCATCCAGTCGGCGTCGGGGTCTTCGGCGGTCATCTTGAACAGGATGCCGCCGGTCGATGGACTGCCCGTCCAGGTGCCGATCCAGCCGGCCGTCGCGGTGGGGTTCGTCAGGCTGTACCAGACGTCCTCGATGGGGGCGTGGAACAGTCGGTCGAACTGGAGTCGGAGCTCGTCGCCCTTGGTGACGTAGTGGCCGGTCGGCTTGGCGTTCATCGTCGATCCCCCTGTCGATCCCCTGCGATTCAGGCTAATCGGGGAGAGGGGATGGCGGCTAGAGTCGGTGCCATGACTTCCAAGGGTGGGCAGGGAACGAAGCACCAGGAGACACTCGATCTGGGCGAGGGCAAGTCGGGACTCTGGGGGGCGCTCGCCGGCCTCATCGTCGCGGCGCTCATCGCGGTTCCGCTGTCGGCGGCGTTCGCGTTCGCGACCCACCCGCACAGCCAGCAGCTCTTCGGCGGCCGGCTCGAGGAGGCATCGGCCGGCGGCTACCAGGCGTTCTGGTGGATCGTGACCATCCTGCTGGCCGCCCTGCCGTTCCTGGTCGGCTTCGGCGTCGCGAAGCTCTCGGCGCGCTCGCTCGTGATCGTGGGTGCGATCGTGATCATCTTCGTCGTGCTGATCGTGATCCTCGGGCAGCTCTTCGTCTTCTAGCCCGGGCGCCCTGTGCCGGCGCGGAGCGGACCGGTCAGCCGCGCGACTCGAGCACGGCCATCGCGGCGTTGTGCCCGCCGATGCCGCTGACTGCGCCACCGCGCACGGCACCCGAGCCGCACAGCAGCACGCTCGGGTGCGCGGTCGCGACGCCCCAGCGCGCTGCGGGCGTGTCGAGTGCGGCGCCGGGCTCGGCCCACGGCCACGACAGCGGGCCGTGGAAGATGTTGCCACCGGGCATCGCGAGGGCCTCTTCGAGATCGTGCGTGGTCTTCACCTCGATGCACGGGCGGCCCGAGGCATCCGTCATGATGACGTCGCGGATCGGCTCGGCGAGCACGCGGTCGAGCGACGCGAGCACGGCCTCTTCGAGGCGGGCGCGCAACTCGTCGTTGCCGAAGCGCTCGACGAGCCGGTCGGGCACGTGCAGGCCGAAGACGGTGAGCGTGTGCGCGCCGCTCGCGACGAGCTCGGGGGACAGGATCGACGGGTCGCTGAGCGTGTGGCAGTAGATCTCGCACGGCAGCGGGTCGGGAATCGCGCCGCGCGCGGCGGTGCGGTACGCCGCGTCGAGCTGCGTCTCGAGCTCGTTGATGTGGAACGTGCCGGCGAACGCCTGCTCGGGGCGCACCGACGCGTCGCGCAGCCGCGGCAGGCGGGTGAGCAGCAGGTTCACCTTGACCTGCGCACCCTCGGGCGTGGCGAGGTGGCGCAGCCGCTCGCGCACCACGGCCGGGATGGGCACGGGCACGTCATCGGCGGGGAAGCCGTGACGCGGGGCGACACCGGCCGAGGAGGTTGCGCGCTCGCGCCGCGCATCCGCACCGGCCGCGATCAGGCGGTCGAGCACGGCGGGTGCGACGTTCGCGAGCATGGTCGGGGCGGATGCCTCGTGCTCGACGCCGTCGGAGCGCCAGCGCACGAGCGCGCCCGCCGGTGAAGCCGACGCCCCGCCGACGGTCGCCTCGACCGCCACGACCTCGGCCTCGGTCACGAGCACCGCGCCCGCCTCGCGAGCGGCCCGGGCGAGCTCGGCGGTGACGGCCCCCATGCCGCCGACCGGTACGTCCCAATCCCCGGTGCCGCCGCCGATCACGTGGTACAGGAAGCATCGGTTCGCCTCGAGCGACGGGTCGTCGAGCTCGGCGAACGTGCCGATGAGCCCGTCGGTGGCGACGACGCCGCGCACCAGGTCGTCGCCGAAGCATCGGTCGATCGTCTCGCCGAGCGGGCGCTCGACGAACGCGTTCCACACCCGGTCGTCGGCAACCAGCGCCTTGGCGTCGTCGCGCGTCGGCAGCGGCTCGGTGAGGGTCGGGAACAGCGCCTCGGCGACCCGCGCAGTGTCGTGGTAGAAGGCGTCCCAGGCGGTCGCGTCGGCCTCAGCGCCGACGCGTGCGAAGGCGGCGACGGATGCCTCGGGGCCGGCCTCGGTGTCGACGAGCAGGCCACGCGACGGATCGCGGGGGTCGGGCGTGTACGACGAGAACCGCCGACGTACGAGCCGGATGTCGAGCCCCAGGTCGTCGATGATGCGCTGCGGCAGCAGGCTGACGAGGTACGAGTAGCGGCTGAGGCGGGCCTCGACGCCCTCGAACGCCTGCGCCGAGACGGCCGCGCCGCCGAGGTGGTCGTCGCGCTCGAGCAGCAGTACGTCGAGGCCGGCGCGGGCGAGGTACGCGGCAGCGGTCAGCCCGTTGTGGCCGCCGCCGACGATCACGACGTCGTGGGTCTGAGGCATCCATCGAGCGTAGCCGTCGCCCGCCGCCCGCAACCTGCAACCCGCACCTCGAGCCATGTCGGGGACGCTCGTTGTCGCTCGCCGGCCGCCGAAGCGACCACAAGCGACCCCGAGGAACGCCGAAGCGACCCCGAGCGACCCCGAGCCCGCCACCCTGCGCATTGCGCCGGAAATGTTACTGACAAGTCAGTAAGCATTCCGCTATAGTGACGAGCACGTCCGCGCCGCCGTCGGCGCGGGTCGAGCACCACTCGCACTGACCGGTCGACCGGCGGCGCGACGGCCGCCGGCCCCTCGTTCAAAGGAGAACCTGTGACGCATCCGTTCCGGGCGGAGCATCCGCCCGCCCGCCTCGCCCGCCGCATCGGCGCCGGGGCGGCCATCACCGCCCTCGCCCTCGGAGGAACCGTCATCACCGCCGCAGCACCCGCCGCCGCTGCCGACGGCGACGATCTTTTCGGCCCGAACGTCACGATCTTCGACGAGACGTGGTCGGTCGACGACATCAACGCCGCCCTGCAGGCCGCCTCGCACGAGGAGGAGTTCAGCCTCAACCGGCACCAGTTCTTCTTCAAGCCTGGCACCTACGGCTCGGCCGCGGGCCAGGACGACCCGCTGACCGCGACCGACATCATCAATTCCGAGCTCGGGTACTACCAGTCGGTCTCGGGTCTCGGCGCCTCGCCCGAGGACGTGCGCATCAACGGCGCGATCCACGTCGAGCCGGTGCGCGCCTGCGAGCCGAACCCGTGGGACTGCCAGCAGCCCGGGTCGCTCACCCGGTTCTGGCGCTCGATGTCGAACCTCACGTTCAACCCGATCCAGCAGCCCGTCGGCATCGACGCCGACCGGCCGTTCCCGAGCGGCATCACCTCGCCGCACGAGATGCGGTTCGCCGTGTCGCAGGCCGCGCCGCTGCGCCGCATCAACATCGAGGGCTCGCTCACGGTGTTCGGCCGGGTCGGCGAATACGCCTCGGGCGGATACCTCGCGAACTCGAACGTCGACGGCACGATCGTGACCGGGTCGCAGCAGCAGTGGTTCACCCGCAACTCGACCGTCGGCACGTGGGACGGCGGCGTCTGGAACATGGTGTTCTCTGGCGTCGAGGGCGCACCCGCGCACGACTTCGGCCCGATCGAGGGCGGCGGCACCGGCAACAAGACGGTCGTCGACGAGACGCCGATCAACCGCGAGTCGCCGTTCCTGTACCTCGACGGCGACGACTACAAGGTGTTCGTGCCGAAGGCGAAGGCCGACACGCGCGGGCACGACTGGTCGACGGATGCCTCGGCCGGCGACTCGATCGCGATCGGCGACTTCTTCATCGCGAAGCAGGGCGCGACCGCCGCCGAGCTCAACGCGGCCCTCGCGACCGGCAAGCACCTGCTCATCACCCCCGGCGTCTACGAGCTGGATGCTCCGCTGCACGTCGACCGCGCCGACACCGTCGTGCTCGGCCTGGGGTACGCCTCGCTCGTGCCGACCGCCGGCACCGCCGCGATCGAGGTCGGCGACGTCGCCGGCGTGAAGATCGCGGGTCTCACCGTCGACGCGGGCCTCGAGAACTCCGACGTGCTCGTGCAGGTCGGGCCTCGCGGGGCATCCGTGGCGGATGCGGCCGACCCGACCACCCTCACCGACGTCTTCATCCGCGTCGGCGGGCCGTGGGCCGGCAAGGCGACCACCTCGATCGAGGTGAACAGCCCGAACACGCTGCTCGACCACATCTGGGCGTGGCGCGCCGACCACGGCGACGGCGTCGCGTGGGACTCGAACACCGGCGACCACGGCGTCATCGTGAACGGCGACGACGTCACCGCGCTCGGCCTGTTCGTCGAGCATTACCAGAAGAACCAGGTGATCTGGAACGGCGACGGCGGTCGCACGATCTTCTACCAGAGCGAGATCCCGTACGACCCGCCGACGCAGGCCGCCTTCATGGACGGCGACCGGCTCGGCTTCGCGTCGTACCGCGTCGGCGACGGCGTCACCTCGCACCTGGCCCAGGGGCTCGGCGTGTACTCGTTCTTCGACCAGACGATCAACGGCGGGCAGGACATCCGCGTCGAGAGCGGCATCCAGACGCCGAGGTCGAAGAATGTGCGGTTCGAGTCGATGACGAGCGTGTTCCTGAACGGCACGGGCGGCATCAACCGCATCATCAACGACGCCGGCGAGCCGGCCGTCGGGTCGTTCGCTTCCCCGCAGCTGGTGTCGTACCCGCCGGCCGACACGACGGCGCCGACGATCTCGGCCGTCGTCGACGGCGCGCAGGCGAACGGCTGGTACCGCGGCGCCACCCTCACCGCGACCGCGACGGATGACTTCACGCCGCCGCCGGCGGTCGAGGTGCGCATCGGCTCGGGCGACTGGCAGGCGTACACCGCGCCGGTCGCGCTGCCCGACGGCGACCTCGCCGTCGAGGTGCGCGCCACCGACGACTCGGGCAACGTCGCCTCGACCACCTGGTCGGGCAAGGTCGACGCCACCGCACCGGTCGTCGTCGCCACGGTCGACGCCGAGGCCGGCACGGTTGCGCTCGACGCGACCGACGCGCTCTCGGGCGTCGCGTCGCTCGAGTACGCGCTCTGGTCGACGGTCGCGGGCGACGACGCCGACTGGCAGGCCTACACGGAGCCGGTCGAGCTGCAGCCGGGTGCGCGGGTGGTCAGCTTCCGGGCTGCGGATGTCGCGGGCAACGTGTCGGCGATCGACAGCGCCGGGTCGGCGAACCCGAACGAGCCGAGCATCGCCATCGACGTGTCGGGCGACCTCGAGGTCGGTGACGAGGTCGAGCTGACCGGGTCGGATGTCCCGGCGGGGGCCTACACCGTGGTGTTCCGCTCCGATCCGATCGAGGTCGCGCAGGCCGCGGTGGGTGTCGACGGTGAACTGGTCGTCACGTTCACCGTGCCCGAGGTCGAAGCGGGCGAGCACACCATCGAGCTCGTCGGCCCCGATGGGGCGGTCGTGGCGAGCCTTGAGGTGACGGTCGCGGCGGCACCCGGCTCGGGTGGCGGTTCGGGCGGTTCGGGCGGTGGCTCGGGCGCGGCCGGCGGCCTCGCATCGACCGGGTTCGGGGGCGGCCTCGCCGCACTCGGCGCCCTGGCACTGCTCGTCGCGGGCGGCGTGACGCTCGTCATCCGTCGCCGGGCCGCGCGCGCCTGACGCTCCCTCGACGAGAGCACCCCGCCGGGGTCGCTTGTGGTCGCCCGCAACACGCGGAAGCGACCACAAGCGGCCCCGGCAGGGGAGTGTGAGCTGGTCAGGCCGTGCGCGTGAGCGTGACGAGCACCACGTCGTCGTCGTCGAGCACGGTGAGGGTGTCGCCGTCGACGGTCGCCGAGTCGAGGCGGTTCAGCGACTGGTCGACCCCCTCGCACGCCATCAGCGTGGATGCGACGCCCTCGAACTCGATACCGCCGCCGTCATCGGGCTCCCAGGTGCCGGTGAGCCGGTTGCACCCGTCGCTGCCCGTGACGGTGCCGTCGTCGGCGATGACGAGGAACGGCTCGCCCGTGGCATCCGTGCCCCAGGTCCCGATGAAGCCCTCTCCGGCCGCGGCCGGGGTCGGCTGGACCGTGGTCGGCGTCGACGAGGTGCGGGCGAGCGTGCCGATCTCGGCATCGTCGTCGCCGAGCACGGTCATGGTGTCGCCGTCGATGCGCGCCGCCTCGGCGCCCGACAACCACGTGTCGACGCCCTGGCAGAACATGCGCGTCGCAGCGAGGCCGCTGAAGTCGACGATGCCGTCGTCGTCGCGCTCCCACGTGCCGCGCAGGCTGTTGCAGCCGTCGTTGCCGGTGAGTACGCCGTCGTCCGCCAACGAGAGCCATGGCTCGCCCGTCGCCGCCGGGTCGCCCCACGTGCCGATCGGGTCGCCGCCCTGCCCGCCCGACGAGCCGGCGCCCGCGCACCCGGCGAGTGCGAGTGCGGCAGCCGCGGCGGCGACGAGTGCGGACGTGACGATGGCGCTGCGATTCCCCCACATGAGGCCGAGCCTACGCCCGGGTCCATCCGCGCGAGCCGCGGCCCGCGGGCGGGCCGAGAGGTCAGGCTTGCGACACCGCGCTCGGGTCGGCCGCGCGCGCGAGGGCCGCACGCACCGCCACCACGGCGGGCCGAGCCGCACTCGCCAGCCGCGCCGACGAGAACACCTCGCGGTGCGGTTCGCCGGGCAGCGCCGCGAGCATCAGCCGCGGTGCGTCGCCGGCCCACACCAGGTCGGGCAGCAGCCCGACCGCGTTGCCCGACTCGATGAGGCGGATGTGCGCCATCAGGTCGGCGGTCTCGAAGCGCACGTCGGGCTCGAACCCCGCCGACCGGCAGAGCTGTTCGGCCCACTCGCGCGACGCGGTGCCGCGCGGCTCGAGCACCCACGGTCGGGTCGCCGCCCAGGCCAGCGCCTGGGCGGGGCTCGCGGCGTCGCCGCCGGCGAGGTCGGCCGGCGTCGCCGGTCGGGCGAGCGCGCCCACGCCGATGGCGGCGGCTTCGGCGGGCAGCGCGAGCCGGATCGCGTCGGCGGCGAGCGGCACCAGGTCGAGGCCCGGGTGTCGCGGCCGAGTGCGGCCCGGATACTGTTCGGCGAGCACGAGGTCGAAGTCGCGGGCGGCGACCTCGAACAGGCCGGCTTCGGGTTCGCGCTCGGTGATCTCGACGCGCAGCGTCGGATGCTCCGCGGCGAGCGTCGTGAGCGCGCGCGGCACCACCGCGTGCGCGGCCGATTGGAAGACGGCGACCCGCACCGTGCCGCCGACGTCGGTGAGCGAGCGGGCCACCTCGGCCTCGGCGGCCTCGAGTCGGTCGAGGATCGCGGCAGCGTGCTCGACGAGCACCTCGGCCTGCGGCGTGAGCTGCACGCGCCGGCCCGCCGGCACGAGCAGGGTCACGCCGACCTCGCGTTCGAGCTGGTCGAGCTGCTGCGACACGGTGGAGGGGCTGTACGAGAGCGCTTCGGCGACCGCTGAGAGCGTGCCGCGACGGTGCAACTCGACCAGCAGGCGCAGGCGTCGGACATCGAGCATGAGGCCTCCGTGGCATCCGAATATATTGGTCGGTTTCATCGAAGAGTATCAGTCGAATTCATCCGATTGACCGAACAGATTGCGTGTTGGAGGATGCTGCGCGGGCGCACGTGCGCCACCCCGGGCGCCGCCGTGGGCGCAACAAGAGAAGAGAAGTACCGTCGTGAGCATGACCACCGTCGACTCGACCGTGAGCACCGACCAGGTCGTCGCCCTCGTGCGACGCTGGCTCGCCGAGAGCCGCACCTACCCCACCGACCCCTCGGCCGAGCGCCTCGCCGGTGTGCTGAAGGATCCGAACGGGCTCGCCTTCACCGTCGGATTCGTCGACGGCGTCATGCGCCCCGAAGACCTGCGCGTCGCCGGCCGCAACCTCGAGCGGGTCGCGAAGCTCACGCCGAGGTTCTTGCCGTGGTACCTGCGCGGCGCGGTGCGCCTCGGCGGCGTGCTGGCGCCCGCGTTCCCGTGGATCGTCATCCCGATCGCCCGCCGTGTGCTCCGCGCGATGGTCGGCCACCTCGTGCTCGACGCCACGCCGTCGAAGCTCGGCCCCGCGATCGCGAAGCTGCGCGAGTCGGGCAACCGTCTCAACCTCAACCTCCTCGGCGAGGCCGTGCTCGGCGAACAGGAGGCCGACCGCCGACTCGAGGGCACCTACGAGTTCCTCGCCCGCGACGACGTCGACTACGTCTCGATCAAGGTGTCGAGCGTGGTCAGCCAGCTCTCGATGTGGTCGTTCGACGAGGCCGTCGAGAAGGTCGTCGCCAAGCTCACCCCGCTCTACGAGCTGGCGGCACGTTCGTCCGCCGACGGCAAGCCCAAGTTCATCAACCTCGACATGGAGGAGTACCGCGACCTCGACCTGACGATCGCGGTCTTCACGACGCTGCTCGACCGCCCGTCGCTGCAGGGTCTCGAGGCCGGCATCGTGCTGCAGACCTACCTGCCCGACGCGCTCGGCGCGATGCAGGAGCTGAACGCGTGGGCTCGCACCCGCCGCGCCGCGGGCGGTGCGCCGATCAAGGTGCGCGTCGTGAAGGGCGCGAACCTCGCGATGGAGCACGTCGACGCCGCCATCCACGACTGGCCCGTCGCGACGTACGGCACCAAGCAGGACTCCGACACCAACTACAAGCGCGTGCTCGACTGGGCGCTCACGCCCGAGCGGGTCGACGCGGTGCGCCTCGGCGTCGCCGGCCACAACCTGTTCGACATCGCGCACGCGTGGCTGCTCGCCAGCGACCGCGGCGTGAACTCGGCCGTCGAGTTCGAGATGCTGCTCGGCATGGCCACCGGCCAGGCGGCGGCCGTGCGCGGCGACGTCGGCCGCCTGCTGCTGTACACGCCGGTCGTGAACCCGAGCGAGTTCGACGTGGCGATCGCCTACCTGATCCGCCGCCTCGAAGAGAACGCCAGCCAGGACAACTTCATGTCGGCTGTGTTCGACCTCGACGACGAACGGCTGTTCGCGCGCGAGCGCGACCGGTACCTCGCCTCACTGGCGGCGCTCGCGGGCGAGACGGATGCCACGCCGGCACCGCGCCCGAACCGCACCCAGAACCGCCGCACCGAGTGGCAGGGCCGCACGCCCATCGCCGACCTGCCGCACGCGGGCGCTCCTGCGCCCGGTCCCGAGCACGACCAGGAGTCGCTGACCGTCGCGGTGCTCGACATCGCGCGCGGGTCGAGCGGCCCGGATGCCTCGACCGGCACGGGCGCCGACCAGGCCGCCGTGCTCGACGCGATCGAGGCCGTGCTCGACGGACAGCCCGTCGCCGCGGCATCCGAGCCCGAGCCTGCGGGGCCTGGCACCACCCCGGGCTTCCGCAACGAACCCGACACCGACCCGGCCCTCGCGGCCAACCGCGAGTGGGGCCGTCGCATCCTCGCCCGCGTACCCGACTCGGCGCTCGGCGTCGAGACGATCCGCGCCGCGCGCATCGACGACGCCGGCGAGCTCGCCGCACTGCTCGCGAGCGTGCGCGCCGCGGGTGAGGCGTGGGGCCGGCGCCCCGCCGCCGAGCGCGCTGCGATCCTGCACCGGGCCGGCCTTTCGCTCGCCGCCAACCGCGACCGCCTCATCGAGGTGATGGCGTCCGAGACGGGCAAGACCATCGCCGAGGCCGACCCCGAGGTGAGCGAGGCCATCGACTTCGCGCACTACTACGCCGAGCGCGCCCGCGAGCTCGACCACGTGCGCGGCGCCCGGTTCGTGCCGTCGAAGCTGACCGTCGTGACGCCGCCGTGGAACTTCCCCGTCGCGATCCCCGCGGGCGGCGTGCTCGCCGCGCTCGCCGCGGGATCGGGCGTGGTGATCAAGCCCGCCGGGCTGGCCCAGCGCGCCGGCGCGGTCATGGTCGAAGCGCTGTGGGAGGCCGGTGTGCCCCGCGACGTGCTCGCCCTGCTCGACGTGGGCGAGCGCGAGCTCGGGCGTCAGCTCATCGCGAGCCCGCTCGTCGATCGTGTGATCCTCACTGGCGCCTACGAGACGGCCGAGCTGTTCCGCTCGTTCCGCGAGGACCTGCCGCTGCTGGCCGAGACCAGCGGCAAGAACGCGATCATCGTGACGCCGTCGGCCGACCTCGACCTCGCGGCATCCGATGTCGTGAAGAGCGCCTTCGGCCACGCCGGCCAGAAGTGCTCGGCGGCGTCGCTGGTCATCCTCGTTGGGTCGGTGGCCAAGAGCGAGCGGTTCCGCCGCCAGCTCGTCGACGCGGCGACGTCGATGCGCGTCGGGTACCCCGAGGACGCGACGAGCCAGATCGGCCCGATCATCGAACCCGCGTCGGGCAAGCTCTTGAGCGCGCTCACCGAGCTCGGCATCGGCGAGGAGTGGCTGGTCGAGCCGCGCCAGCTCGACGCGACCGGCCGGCTGTGGTCGCCGGGTATCCGCACGGGCGTGGCGCCCGGGTCGTACTTCCACCTCACCGAGTTCTTCGGGCCGGTGCTCGGCGTCATGCACGCGAAGGACCTCGACGAGGCGATCCGCCTGCAGAACGCGGTCGACTACGGCCTGACCGCGGGCCTGCACTCGCTCGACGCCGACGAGCTCGCCACCTGGCTCGACCGGGTCGAGGCCGGCAACCTGTACGTCAACCGGGGCATCACCGGCGCGATCGTGCAGCGCCAGCCGTTCGGCGGCTGGAAGAAGTCGGCCGTCGGCGCGGGCGCCAAGGCCGGCGGGCCGAACTACCTGTTCGGCCTCGGCGACTGGGAGCCCGCCGACGACCGCCAGTCGACCTCGCTGCACCTGCGCGGACTCGAGCGTCGGGTCACGGAGCTCATCGAGGCGTCGCAGTCGTCGCTCGACTACGAGCAGTTCGAGCTGCTGCGCCGGGGTGCCCTGTCGGACGAGATCGCCTGGGCCGAAGAGTACGGCGTCGTGAAGGATGTCTCGGGCCTCGGGGTCGAGCGCAACGTGTTCCGGTACCGGCCGACGCCGGTGGCCGTGCGCATCGCCGAGGGCGGCACGCTCGTCGACGGGTTGCGGGTCATCGCTGCGGCCACGCTCGCGAAGTCGCCGATCTCGGTGTCGACGGCGCATCCGCTGCCCAAGCGCGTGCGCACGCTGCTCGAGGCACGTGACATCCGGGTGCGACGCGAGGACGACCGCGGATGGCTCGAGCACCTCGCCGCGCAGGGCGCCGGCGCCGGCGCCGACCGCATCCGACTCGTCGGCGCCGACCCGGCCTCGGTCACGGCCGCGTTGCACGGCCGCCCCGATGTCGCCGTGTGGGCGCACCCGGTCACCCCGTCCGGGCGGGTCGAACTGCTGCCGTTCCTGCGAGAGCAGGCCGTGTCGATCACGAACCACCGCTTCGGCAACCCGACCGACCTCTCCACCGCCGTCATCTAACCCCCCCGCCCCGCCCCCTCCCGCCCGCCCCGCCCCCCCCGCCCCTCCGCCCCCCTCCCGCCCCCCGCTCCACGCGCGAACAAGGTCGATTTGTGCGACTGAGGATGGCGCAAGCCGCCCTCATTCGCACAAATCGACCTTGTTCGTGAGGAGCGGGGGGAGGGGAGGGACGGGAGGGGGAGGGAGGGGGGGCGGGCGGGGTTAGGGGAGGGAGAGGGTGGCGACCAGGCCGCCGCCGGGGCGCGGCCTGAGCACCAACTCGCCGCCGTGCGCGGCCGCGACGGCGCGCACGATCGACAGCCCGAGCCCGTACCCGTCGCGGTCGGCACTCCGCGACGCCTCACCCCGGTGGAACGGCTCGCCGAGCGCGGCCACCTCGGCGTCGCCGAGTTCGCGCCCGGTGTTCTCGACGGTGAACCCGGGGCGTTCGGCGTCGATCCGCACGATGACGACCCCGCGTTCGTCGTTGTAGCGCACCGCGTTGTCGAGCAGGTTGCGCGCGGCGAGCTCGAGCAGCTGCGCATCACCGTCGACGGTTGCGCCCGCGGCGGGCTCGTCGTACGACACCTCGACCCCGAGCGCCGCCGCCTCATCCGCGACCTCGGCGACCGCAGCCGCGAGCGGAGTGCCGAGCTCGACCGGCACCCGTTCGTCGATGCGGCCCCGCCCACGGGCGAGCACCAGCAACGACCCGATGAGCCGCTCGCTGTGCGCGTTCGCCGCGAGCGCGCGACGCACGGCGGGCTGCAGCTCGGCGGGCACCCGGCCCTGTTCGAGCGGGATCTCGAGTGCGGCGCGCGTCACCGTGAGCGGGGTGCGCAGCTCGTGCGACGCGTTCTGGACGAAGCGGTCCTGCGCCTCGAATGCGGTGTGCAGCCGGTCGAGCATGCCGTCGATGGTGTCGCCGAGCTCCTTCACCTCGTCGTCGGGCCCAGCCAGGTCGAGCCTGCGGTCGAGGTCGTCGGTCGTGATACGCCGGGTCAGCTCCGTCACCTCGGCGATGCGGCGCAGCGAGCGGCGGGCGAGCCAGCCGGCCAGCAGCACGGCGATGATCGCGAAGACGGCGAGCACTACGACGGATGCCACGAGCAGGCTCCCGAGCACATCCTGCGAGAGTGCGCCCGAGTACTCGTCGAAGGCGGCCTCGAGCGCCTCGCGAGGAATCTGGGCGCCGGGCGGATGATCCGCATCGCCGAGCCCGGTGCCGGTCATCACGTAGCAATTCGTGGACATCGCCGGCCCAGAGGCATCCGGCCCTCGAACCTCCGAGCAGATCGTGGCGCTCGATGCCGCGCGGAAGAAGCTCTGCACGAGCAGGTACTGCACGGCGAGCAGGCCGACGCCGGCAGCGACGAAGATCGCTGCGATCGTGACGGTGAGCCGGGTGCGGAAGCTCCACCGGCGGCGCAGGGGTCTCGAGTCGTCCATGGTCACTCGATCCGATAGCCGAGGCCGGGCGAGTTGTCGATCAGCCACGGATGCCCCAGCTTCTTGCGTAGGGTGTGCACCGCGAGCCGCACGGTCGCGGCGGTGTGATCGCCCGGTTCGTCCCAGGCGAGGCCGAGCAGGCGCTGCGGGGTGAGGTAGCCGCCGTCAGCGGCCAGCAGTGCCTCGAGCACCGCGAGTTCGCGCCGGGTCAGTCGCACGGGGCGGCCGTCGCGTTCGGCCGTGCGGCGCACGGGGTCGAGGCGCACCCCGCCGCGTTCGAGCACGGCGTCGGCCGGGGCATCCCCCCGCCGTCGGCCGAGCGCGCGGATGCGGGCCAGCAGCTCGACGTACGCGAACGGCTTGGCCAGGTAGTCGTCGGCGCCGAGGTCGAGTCCGCGCACCCGGTCGCCGACCGCGCCGGCCGCGGTGAGCATCAGGATGCGAGCCGGATGCCCCTGGGCCGCGAGCGTGCGGCACACCGCGTCGCCCGACAGCACGGGAAGATCGCGGTCGAGCAGCACGACGTCGAAGTCACCGTCGGAGAGGCGCTGCAGCGCGGCCGCACCGTCATGCACGACGCCGACGCCGAACCCGTCGAGGCGCAGGCCCTCGGCGAGCGTCTCGGCGAGCTCGCGCTCGTCCTCCACGATCAGCACGCGCATGACACCTCCGCTCCTCCACCCCGATTGTGCACCGCAGCCCGTTTGTCGCGCGTTTGCCGGCCGGCGACGCGGCCCCAACGCCCCCGAGCCTAGAACTGGTCGAAACCGACCATGAGGAGACCGGCATGTCCCGTTCCATCCACACTCGATCCGTCGCAGCCCTCACCGCGACCGCGCTCGCCGCGGGCTGCGTGAGCCTGCTCGCGGCGTGCTCCGCGGCATCCCCCGAGTCGACCGCGCGGGGGCTCGACGCCGCCACCGAACGTTTCATCGCCTGCCTGCAGGCGGGCGGGCTCGACACCCGCACGACCGAGAACGGGCGGGTGCTGGTGAAGGTACCGATCGAGGTCGACGCCGACGGGATCCCCGAGCCGGTCGCACCGCCCGAGGGCGAGCCGGGAGGCGAGGTCAGCCTCGAGGTGATCGACGGCGCCGTCTACCAGAGCGTCGACGACCCCGCCGACTTCGCCGATGACTGGGGGATCGAGCCGATCTACGCCGACTGCCTCGCCGAGGTGCCCGACTTCGAACAGGCGTCGAACGATTTCGGGGCGCCCGACGACGACCTCGATCCCGAGGTCGCGGCCGCGCAGACCGAACTGCTGCTCGCGTTCGCCGAGTGCGCGCGCGAGCAGGGTGTCACCGACTTCCCCGACCCCGAACAGGGCTCGATGGTCGTGCCCGCCTCGGTCGACGAGGACACGCTGCGAAGCATCCTCGACGCCTGCAGCAGCGATCTCGCCGACAGCGAAGCGCCGCTCTCGGTGCGGATGGAGGCGATCCCGGATGCCCCGGGCGGCGACCTCGGGCGGGTGTTCGAGGACTATCCCGAGCTCACCGACCACGGGCTCATGGTCACCGTGGGGGCGAGCCGCTGATGACGCGTCGGTTCGAGCCGGTGGAATCGGCGGCGCCGGCGCGGCGAACCCGGCATCGCGTCGTCGCGCTCGCCGCGACCGCCGTGATCCTCGGCCTCGCGGGCGCCGGCCTGGTCGGCTGGATGCAGGCTGTGTCGCCCAGCGGGTTCGGTGCGTCGGGCGAGCCCGGGTCGGGTGGGTCCGGCGAGCCCGGCGGAGCATCCGATCGCCCCGTGACCCGACCCGCCGAGCGCGTAACGCTCACGAGCGGCCTGCTGCTGGCGGGAACGCTGAGCTACGGCGACCCGATGCCGCTGCAGGGCGCCGGCTGGGGCATGGTGACCGCGCTGCCCGTCGCGGGCGAGGTGATCGGCATCGGCGGGCGGCTCTACGAGGCGAACGGCGTGCCGATCGTGCTGTTCCGCGGGGCGAGGCCGTTCTGGCGTCCGCTCGAACTCGGCGTGACCGACGGGCCGGACGTGCGCCAACTCGAGCAGAACCTCGCCGACCTCGGGTTCACGGCCGGGCTCGACCTCGACGTCGATGACACGTTCACCGCGAACACGGCGGCCGCGGTCAAGGCGTGGCAGGCGGCGCTGGGAGTGGAGCGCACCGGCTCGGTCGCGCTCGGCGCGGTGATCGCAGTGGATGCCCCGTCGATCCGCGTCGACTCGCTCGCGAAGACCCTCGGCGAACCCGACGGCGGCGCGGTGCTGGAATACACGAAGACCGAGCTGCACGGGTACGCCGACCTGACCGACGCGCAGGAACGCGAGATCGCCACCGGCACCCCGGTGACCGTCACGCTGAAGGACGGCACCGAGGTCGCCGGCACCGTCGCGGCCGTCGAGCCGTCGGTGCCGGCGCTCGACGACACGGCGAAGGCCACCCCCGCTCGGGCCGTGGTCGACCTCACGGCGCCCGACGGCCAGCAGGTCGTCGCCGCGGTCGGGCCATCGACCGTGCGCCTGAAGCTGGGCGACCAGACCGTCGACGACGCCCTCGTCGTGCCGGTGACCGCGCTCGTCGCCGACGGCGACGACGGCTACGCCCTCGATGTGCTGCGCGACGGCGAGGTCGTGCGGATCCCCGTCGAGATCGGGCTCATCGCCGACGCACGCGTGCAGATCACGTCGAGCGGAGGCGGGGGAGCCGACCCGCTCGAGGCCGGCGACGCGGTGGTGGTCGCATCGTGACCGCCCCCGTGCTCGAGCTGCGCGGGGTGGGCAAGACCTACCCGGGCCATCCGCCCGTCCACGCGCTGCAGGATGTCTCGCTGCAGGTGCACGCGGGCGAGCTCACGGCGGTCGTCGGCGCGTCGGGGTCGGGCAAGACCACGATGCTCTCGATCATGGGCACCCTCGATACGCCCACCTCTGGCGAGGTGTTCGTCGGCGGCGTCGACACCGGTCGGCTCGACGACGCCGGGCGTGCCGCGCTGCGCGCCGAGCGGTTCGGGTTCGTGTTCCAGCAGTTCTTCCTGCTGCCCGCGGTGGATGCGCTCGACAACGTGGCGACGGGCCTCCTCTACGCGGGCGTGGGCCTCGCCGAGCGTCGGCGTCGCGCGCGCGAGGCGCTCGAGCGCGTCGGGCTGGGGCATCGCCTGCACCATCGGCCGGGCGAGCTGTCGGGCGGTGAGCAGCAGCGCGTCGCGATCGCGCGCGCGATGGTCGGATGCCCCGACGTGCTGTTCGCCGACGAGCCGACGGGGGCGCTCGACTCGACGACCGGCGCGGGCATCGTCGACCTGCTGCGCGGTGCCGCCGCCGACGGCGCCGCGGTCGTCGTGATCACCCACGATGAGCAGATCGCCGCCTCGCTCGACCACCGGCTCGGGTTGCACGACGGGCGCGTGGTCGCCGGGCAAGGGGTGGCGTCGTGACCGGGGTGCCGGCGCGCTCGCCGCGTCGCCGCCTCAGTGCGCTCGAGCTGGCGCGCACCGCCGTGGCCGGCCCGCGTTCGCGGCCACTGCGCACCGCGCTGTCGGCGCTCGGCATCGCGATCGGCATCGCGTCCCTGACGGCGATCACCGGCATCGCGGCATCCGACCGCGCGCAGCTGCTCGCCGAACTCGACCGGCAGGGTGCGAACCTGCTCGTCGTGCAACCCGGCAGCGATCCGCAGGGCGAGCCCGTCGGCATCCCGGCCACCGCGCCGGGCATGCTCGAACGCGTCGACGGAGTCACCGCCGTCGGCGTCGTGGAGCGGATCGACGCGGCCGCCGCCGTGTACCGCACGTCGATCGTGCCCGCGGCCCAGACCGGCGGGCTCGGGGTGCGGGCTGCCGACCTCGGGCTGCTCGACGCGCTCGATGGTGCGCTCGCCGACGGCGAGTGGTTCGACGAAGCGAGCGCCTCGCTGCCGACGACCGTGCTCGGCTCGACCGCGGCGGCTCGGCTCGGCGCCGAGATCGGCCAGCGGGTGTGGATCGGCGGCGAGTGGCACGTCGTGATCGGGGTGCTCGAACCCCTCGGGCTCGCGGCCGAACTCGATTCGATGGCGTTCGTCGGAGCCGAGTGGGCCGACGCCCGCTGGCCGGCCGACGAGGTCGACCCCGCCCGGCTCATCGACCCCGACCAGACCTCGCGCATCGAGTCGATCTACGTGCGCAGCCTGCCCGGCGCCGTCGAGTCGGTGCGCCCGATGCTCGCCCGCACGGCGAACCCGTACTCGCCGTACCTGGGCGTCTCGAAGCTGTCGGAACTCGTCGGCGCCCGCGCCATCGCCGACGCGACGCTCTCGTCGCTCGCGATCGGGCTCGCCGCGATCGCCCTGCTGGTCGGCGGCATCGGCATCGCGAACACGATGGTGGTCGCGGCACTCGAACGGCGCGGCGAGATCGGCCTGCGCCGGGCACTGGGGGCCCGCAGCGGGCAGATCGCGAGCCAGTTCCTCACCGAGGCGGCGATCCTCGCGCTCATCGGCGGCGTCGCGGGGCTCGGCATCGGAGCGCTCGTCGTCGCCGGCTACGCCGCTGTGAACCGCAGCGTCGTCGTACTGCCGATCGAGGTGATCCTCGGCGGCCCCGTCGCGGCGCTGGTCGTCGGTGTCGTGGCCGGCATCTACCCGGCGCTGCGCTCGGCGCGGCTCCCGCCGACCGAAGCGTTGCGCGCGGTGTGAGCGGGTCGCCCCACCAGCCGCTTGTGCTGCGCCACGCTCCTTGGCGCAGAGCCGGGTGCGGGTCGGCGCGGGCGCCCCGCTGCCGCGTCAGATCCGCCCGCGGTTGCGGCGGCGCATGGCCTTCGGCGCCCGGCCGCCCACGAACGAGCGCGCCGAGTCGACGAGGAACCCCTGCTTCAGCGCCTCGCGCCCGATGAGCATGCGGAACCCCATCTGGTCGCGATTCGACAGGGTGACCTCGACCGGCACGGTGCGCCCGAGCAGCACGAGCTCCATCAGCACCACGATGCGGTGCTGCACGTGGCCCGACGAACTGCGCACCGTTCGTCGGTCGTGCACGGGGCACTCGACGACGACCGCGTCGGCGTCGGACTCCTGCCACGGACGCACACTGAATCGCACCCACTCGGCGCCCCGCCGGCGGTACACCTTCACGTCGAACGCGTGGATCGCGGACGTGCGTGCGCCGGTGTCGAGTTTCGCCTTGATCCAGGGCACGCCGATGGCCGGCAGGCTCACCCATTCGCGCCATCCGGCGACGGCGGTGTTCGCATAGGCTGGCTCGGTCATCCCACCCATCTTGTCAGGGGCTCTCCATGAAACTCGCGATCCTGTCGCGCGCTCCCCAGGCGTACTCCACCCAGCGTTTCCGAACTGCAGCGCAGCAGCGCGGTCACGACGTGAAGGTCCTCAACACCCTGCGATTCGGCATCGACCTGTCGGCCGACGAGCCCGACCTGCAGTACCGCGGGCGCCGGCTCAGCGACTACGACGCGATCCTGCCGCGCATCGGCAACTCGATCACCTACTTCGGCACCGCTGTCGTCCGCCAGTTCGAGCAGATGGACGTCTACACGCCGAACACCGCGAACGGCATCTCGAACGCGCGCGACAAGCTGCGCGCGACGCAGATCCTCTCGCGGCACAACATCGGCATGCCGGCCACGACGTTCGTGCGCAACCGCGCCGACCTGCGGCCGGCGATCGAACGGGTCGGCGGCGCGCCCGTCGTCATCAAGCTGCTCGAGGGCACGCAGGGCATCGGCGTCATCCTCGCGCCCGAGGTGAAGGTCGCCGAGGCGATCATCGAGACCCTGCACTCGACGAAGCAGAACGTGCTGATCCAGCGCTTCATCGCCGAGAGCCGGGGTCGTGACATCCGTGCCCTGGTCGTCGGCGATCGCGTGGTCGCCGCGATGCGCCGGGTCGCGAACGGCGACGAGTTCCGCTCGAATGTGCACCGCGGCGGCACCGTCGAACCGGTCGAGCTCACGCCCGAGTACGAGCAGGCCGCGGTGCGGTCGGCGCAGATCATGGGGCTCAAGGTCGCGGGCGTCGACATGCTGGAGGGCGACGAGGGTCCCCTCGTCATGGAGGTGAACTCCTCGCCCGGGCTGCAGGGCATCGAGACGGCGACGAAGCTGGACGTCGCGGGCGCGATCATCGACTACATCGCCAACCAGGTAGCGTTCCCCGAGATCGATGTACGGCAGCGCCTCACGGTCTCGACGGGGTACGGCGTTGCCGAACTGCTCGTGCACACCAACGCCGACCTGGTGGGCAAGACGCTGGGCGAATCGGGCCTGTGGGAGCGCGACATCACGGTGCTCACCCTGCACCGGGGTGCGAACGTCATCCCCAACCCGCGCAAGGGCGTGCTGCTCGAGTCGGGTGACCGGCTGCTGTGCTTCGGAAAGCTCGAGGAGATGCGCTCGATGATCCCCGAGCGGCGCCGGCGTCGTGCCAAGGTGCGCCGCCTGCCGAAGCAGCCCATCCCGGTCGAGTAGCGCCTCGGCGCCGGCCTCTCCCGGCGCTTCGCTCTGTCCAAGGTCGATTTGCGCGACCGAGGTCGGCGGAGGCGTACCGCATTGACGCGAATCGACCTTGGACAGAGCGAAGCGGCAGGGGAGACGCGCGGCAGGGGAGACGCCCGGCGGAGCTCAGGTGCCGATCCGCAGTGCCGCCTCGACGAGATCGACGGCGTCGTCGATCGGTACGCCGAGGCGTCGGACGAGCGCGGCGTACTCAGCCGCGGCCTCCTGTGCGCGCCGGTGCGCGGGGTCGCCGTGCACGGCGACGAAACTGCCCGCGCGCCCGCGGGTCTCGATGAGGTGGTCGTGCTCGAGTTCGCGGTACGCGCGTGCGACGGTGTTCGCGGCCAGCCCCAGCTGGTCGGCCAGGGCCCGCACCGTCGGCAGACGTTCGCCGGGCACGAGCCGGCCCTCGCGCACCGCCTCCAGCACCTGCGCGCGAAGCTGCTCGTACGGCGGAGCATCCGATTCGGGGTCGATCGCGAACTTCACGGCTGCCTCACTCCCGGTCGCGGTTCACGAGTCGCGACAGCACGATCGCGCTGCGCGTGTGGTCGACGTTCGGCGCGATGCGCACGCGCTCGAGCGCGTCCTCGAGCGAGGTGATGTCGCGGGCGCGCATCTGCACGATCGCGTCGGCGCTGCCGGTCACGGTTCCGGCGTAGACCACCTCGGGCACGTCCTGCAGGATGCGCCGCAGTTCCTCGGGCGCGACGGTGCCCCGGCAGAACAGTTCGACGTACGCCTCGGTGCTCATGCCGTCGACCGCGGGATCGACCTGGATCGTGAACGAACGGATCACCCCGTCGCCGACGAGCTTGTCGACCCGTCGCTTCACGGCCGACGCGCTCAGTCCCACCGACGAGCCGATGTCGCCGTACCCCGCGCGCGAGTTCTGGCGCAGCAGGTCGAGAATCGCGCGGTCGAGGTTGTCCATGCTCGGGAGTGTACGGGGGATCCTTGCGTTATCGCACCCCTGAGCGCGGGTTTCGTGCGCGCAGCGGACGAGACACGGCCTCGAAGACGTACGTGTCGCGCCTGATCATCCACCTCGGCCTGCGCGATCGCGTGCGCCCGGCGGTGCTCGCGTACGAGACGGACCTGGTGCGTCGCGGCGTGCAGGGTGATCCGTACGGGTGGTGCCGGCTGTTGCTCCACCTAGGCTTGAGCGGTGACCTTCGATTCCCCCGTTCGCATCGGCGTACAGGTGCAGCCGCAGCACGCGACCTACCAGACCATCCGTGACACCGTTCTGCGCATCGAAGACCTCGGCGCCGACGTCGTCTTCAACTGGGACCACTTCTTCCCGCTGTCGGGCGAGCCCGACGGCCTGCATTTCGAAGCCTGGACGATGCTCGGCGCCTGGGCCGAGCAGACCGAGCGCATCGAATTCGGATGCCTCGTCGGCTGCAATTCGTACCGCAATGCCGACCTGCAGGCCGACATGGCCCGCACCATCGACCACATCTCGGCGAAGGGCTCGGGTGTCGGCCGGTTCGTCTTCGGCACGGGCGCCGGGTGGTTCGAGCGCGACTACGACGAGTACGGCTACGAGTTCGGCACCCCGGGCACCCGCCTGAACGCCCTCGCCGGCGCGCTGCCGCGGGTGCGCGACCGCTGGGCGAAGCTCAACCCGCCGCCGACCCGCGACATCCCCATCATGATCGGCGGCAAGGGAGAGCAGAAGACGCTGCGCATCGTCGCCGAGCACGCCGACATCTGGCACTCGTTCGTGCAGCCCGACGAGATCGCGCACAAGCTGGACGTGCTGCGCCGCTGGGGCGACGAGGTCGGGCGGGATGTCTCGCAGATCACCGTCTCGAACGAGCTCGGTCGTCGCGGCGACGACGAGCGCGCCGAGGCGCTGCACGCCGCGGGCACGCGCCTGTTCACGGTCGGCATCTCGGGGCCCGACTACGACCTGGCGCCGGTCGAGCACTGGCTCGCCTGGCGCGACGCGAAGAACGGCTGAGGCCCGTTACCGCGGCTCGACGGTGATCGAGCCGTTCGACGTGCGCAGCAGGAGGGCGAACTCGCCGGCAGGGTCGTCGACGACGTCGACGGTGGTGCGACCGTTCGAGGTCTCGGCGTCGACGCGGTACGACGCGTCGGGCACGGTGAGGCGGATCGCGCCGTTCGAGGTCGTCGCGCGTACGTCGCGCGGTTCGTCGAACTCGAGCTCGATGGCGCCGTTCGAGGTCTCGACCACGATCGGCTCGTCGCCCGTGAGGCCCTGACCGTCGATCTTCCCGTTGCTCGTGGTCGCCGTGATCGCGCCCGTCACGTCGTCGAGGTCGATACGCCCGTTGTTCGTCGAGACGTCGACCTCGGACACGCCGGCGAGCTCGATCGAGCCGTTCGACGTGCGGCCCGACACCTCGACGCCGAGGGGCACGTCGAGCACGTAGTCGATCGCGCAGTTTCGGCCGCAGTCGTCGAGTACGAGCTCGTCACCCGAGACCCGGTGGGTCTCGCCGATCTCGCGTTCCGCGCCGCGGTACTTGACGGTGCGCTCGAGCGAGACGGAGTCGGCGCCGGCGACCCCGCGAACCGTGACGCTCCCGTCGTTCGAGTCGATCACGATGCGCGCGATGTCCTGGTCGATGGACGCGGAATCCTCGAACACGTGGCGCGGCGCGAGGAACGCGCAACCGCTCAGTGAGGCGGCGATGAGGGCTACGACGGCGAGTGCGCCGACGCGCGAAGCTGTGGTGGTCATGTCGATTCCCTTCACGTCCTCGACGCTATCGCCGGGTACGGCGAGCGTCACGGGGGCTCCCCACCCGTCTCACGGTGGACAGCCCCCGGCTGCGTCGAGTACGCCGAACCGGGGCGAGGAGTACCCTTTCGCCATGGGGGATGGCGGTGACGGCGCCGACGTGCGCATGACCGGTGAACACGACACACGGAACGATCACGGCTTCTTCGGGCAGCCGCGGGCGCTCGTGCACCTGTTCGGTGTGGAGATGTGGGAGCGGTTCAGCTTCTACGGCATGCAGGGCATCCTGCTCATCTACCTGTACTACTCGGCGACCCGCGGCGGCCTCGGCATGGACGAGGTCTCGGCTGCCGGCATCGTCGGCGCGTACGGCGGGGCGGTGTACCTCTCGACGATCCTCGGCGCGTGGATCGCCGACCGGCTGCTCGGCAGCGAGAGGGTGCTGTTCTTCAGCGCGATCGTCATCATGGCCGGGCACATCGCGCTCGCGCTGCTGCCGGGGTTCCTCGGCGTCGGCGTGGGTCTCGTGCTCGTCGCATTCGGATCCGGCGGGCTGAAGGCGAACGCGACGAGCGTCGTCGGCACGTTGTACGACGAGCACGATCCGCGGCGCGACGCCGGTTTCAGCGTCTTCTACCTCGGCATCAACCTGGGTGCGTTCCTCGGCCCGATCCTCACCGGCCTTGCGCAGACCACGCTCGGCTTCCACTGGGGATTCGGGCTGGCCGCGGTCGGCATGGCGATCGGGCTCGTGCAGTACGCCTTCGGCCGCAAGCACCTTCCGCCCGAGGCATCCGTGGTGCCCAACCCGCTGCCGCGCGAACGCCGCCCGCTCGTGATCGGCATCGCGATCGCGGCCGTGGTGCTCGTCGCGGTGCTCGTGCTCACCGGCCTGGTGAACGCGCAGAACCTGGTGCTCTGGATCATCGGCGGCACGATCGTCGCCGCGATCGCCTACTTCGCGGTCATCCTCGCGAGCCGGGCGATCAGCACGGTCGAACGACACCGCGTGTACGGGTTCATCCCGTTGTTCGTGGCATCCGTCGCGTTCTGGTCGCTGTACCAGCAGCAGTTCACGGTGCTCACGATCTACAGCGACAAGCAGCTGAACCGCGACCTGTTCGGCTGGGAGATGCCGGTGTCGTGGGTGCAGTCGATCAACCCGATCTTCATCATCGTGCTGTCGGGCGTGTTCGCCGCGATCTGGACGAAGCTCGGCGACCGCCAGCCGTCGACGCCGATCAAGTTCGCGCTCGGCACGATGATCATGGGCGTCGCGTTCCTGCTGTTCATCCCGTTCGCCGGCGGTGGCCCGAACTCGACGCCGCTGCTGGCCATCGTCGGCATCCTGCTGGTCTTCACGGTCGCCGAACTGCTGCTCTCGCCGGTCGGCCTGTCGGTGGCGACGAAGCTCGCGCCGAAGGTGTTCCATACGCAGATGGTCGCGCTGTTCTTCCTCTCGGTCGCGCTCGGCACCGCGATCTCGGGTCGGCTCGCCGAGTTCTACTCGGCCCAGAACGAGGTGGTGTACTTCGGGGTGCTCGGCGGCATCGCGATCGTGCTGGGTGTCGCGCTCGCCCTCGGCAGCCGCGGGGTGCTGAAGCTCATGTCGGGTGTGCGGTAGTCGCGCGCCGAGCGTTTCCGGTCGCGCAGAGCGCGTCTCTTCGGGCGGAAACGCGGTGTCCGAACGGAAACACTCGACGCGGGTACGATTCACGGGATGCCCGAACCGCTGGTGGTGATTCCCACCTACAACGAGCGCGAGAACCTCGCCGAGATCGTCGCTCGTGTGCGCGGCGCGGTGCCCGAGGCATCCGTGCTCGTCATCGACGACGCCTCGCCCGACGGAACCGGCGCACTCGCCGATGAGCTCGCGGCAGCAGACCCGGCCGTGCGGGTGCGCCACCGGCCCGCCAAGCAGGGGCTCGGTGCGGCGTACCTCGACGCCTTCGGCTGGGCGCTCGAGCACGGGTACGACCCGATCGTGCAACTCGACGCCGACGGATCGCACCGGCCCGAAGACCTTCCGGCGATGCTCGCGGCGCTCGCGGGCGGCGCGGCCGCGTCGCACGGCGGCGGTGCGGATGCCACGGAGCCGGCCGATCTCGTCATCGGTTCGCGGTGGGTGCCCGGCGGATCGGTCGTGAACTGGCCGCGTCGACGCGAATGGCTCTCGCGGGCGGGCAGCGCGTACGCGCGCACGTTGCTGCGGCTGCCCGCGCGGGACGCGACGGCGGGGTTCCGGGCGTTTCGTGCCGACGCGCTGCGGCGCATCCGCCTCGACGACGTGCACACCCGCGGGTACGGGTTCCAGGTCGACATGCTGTGGCACGCGCGCGACGTCGGGCTGCGCATCGTCGAGGTGCCGGTCACGTTCGTCGAACGGGTGCACGGGCGATCGAAGATGACGTTCGGCATCGTGCTCGAGGCGATCGTGCGGGTCACGGCGTGGGGGGTCGCGGCCCGGATGCCGCGACCGAACCGACGCACCCGATAACACCGGGCGATCGAAGGGGCGCTTCCGACCTCCCACGGGGAGGGTACCCACCGATGCCGGGATCGCTCGTCTACAGTGTTCGCACTGCCTCAGCGTCGAAGGAGCGAGATGTCCGACACCCCGAACCACGCGACATCCCGACCGCTCGATCGGCCGGCGGGCGACCTCGTCGCCGACCTGACCCTCGCCGAGAAGGCGTCCCTGACGAGCGGCGCGAGCTTCTGGGGCACGAAGCCGGTCGACCGAGCCGGGATCCCCGGCATCGTGCTCACCGACGGGCCGCACGGCGTGCGCCTGCAGCGCGGCAGCGCCGACCACCTCGGCATCGGCGACAGCGTGCCGGCGACGTGCTTCCCGCCGGCCGTGGCACTCGGCTCGACGTTCGACCCCGAACTGCTCGAGCGGGTGGGCCGTGCCCTCGGCGAGGAGGCGCGCGCACTCGGCGTCGGCGTGCTGCTCGGCCCCGGCATCAACATCAAGCGCTCGCCGCTGTGCGGCCGCAACTTCGAGTACCTCTCCGAGGACCCCCTCGTCTCCGGCGAGCTCGGCGCGGCGCTCGTGCGCGGGCTGCAATCGCAGGGCGTCGGCGCTTCGCTGAAGCACTTCGCCGCGAACAACCAGGAGTCCGATCGCATGCGCGTCTCGGCCGACGTCGACCCTCGGCCGCTGCGCGAGATCTACCTCCGCGGGTTCCAGCGCGTCGTCGAGGACGCCCGGCCGTGGACGGTCATGTGCTCGTACAACCGCATCAACGGCGTCTACGCGAGCGAGGATCCGTGGCTGCTCACGCGGGTGCTGCGCGACGAGTGGGGGTTCGAAGGGCTCGTGGTCAGCGACTGGGGTGCGGTGAACGACCGCGTCGAGGGCCTGGCCGCCGGACTCGACCTCGAGATGCCGGCTTCGGGCGGCCGCACCGACCAGCAGCTCATCGACGCCGTCGAAGCGGGACGACTGGATGTCTCGCACCTCGACCTCGCCGCGAAACGCGCCGTCGAACTCGTGCAGAAGGCCGTCGCGGGCGCCGACCCCGGCGCGAGCGGCGAGGTGCCCGCCCGGGACGTCGAGGCGCACCACGCGCTCGCCCGTGAAGCCGCCGCGCGCGGCGCCGTGCTGCTGAAGAACGACGACGGCATCCTGCCCGTCGCACCCGGCCGCCGAATCGCCGTCATCGGCGAGTTCGCGCGCACCCCTCGATACCAGGGCGCCGGATCGTCGCTCATCAGTCCGACCAGGCTCGACACCGCGCTCGCCGAGATCGAGCGGATCGCGGGCGCCGGGCGGGTCGCGTTCGCGCCCGGCTTCGCGCTCGGCGGCGATGTCTCGGATGCCTCGGAGCAGCGCGTGCTCGTCGACGAGGCGCTGGCCGCGGCATCCGCAGCCGAAGTGGTGCTGCTCTTCCTCGGCCTGCCCGCCGCCGCCGAGTCGGAGGGCTTCGACCGCGAGCACCTGCGTCTGCCCGCCTCGCAGCTCGAACTGCTCGACGCCGTGCGCGCAGCGAACCCCGACGTCGTCGTCGTGCTCGCGAACGGCGGTGTCGTCGAGCTGCCGTTCGCCGACGACGTGCCCGCGATCGTCGAGAGCTGGCTCGGCGGACAGGCGGGCGGCGGCGGCATCGCCGACGTGTTGTTCGGCATCGTGAACCCGTCGGGGCGGCTCGCCGAGACCATCCCGCACCGTCTCGAGGACACCCCCGCGTACCTCGACTTCCCGGGCGAGTTCGGGCACGTGCGCTACGGCGAGGGGCTGTTCGTCGGATACCGGTGGTACGACGCGCGCGACGCCGTGGTGCGCTACCCGTTCGGCCACGGGCTCTCGTACACGGCGTTCGAGTACTCGGGCCCGACCGTCTCGACTGCCGCCGACGGCGGGCTGGACGTGCGGATCACGGTCACGAACACCGGTGACCGCGCCGGCCGCGAGGTCGTGCAGGTGTACACCGGGCTCGCCGCGTCGCGCGTGCAGCGGGCGCCGCGCTCGCTCGCCGGCTTCGCGTCGGTCGAGATCGAGGCGGGCGCCTCGCGTGAGGTCGTCGTGCACGTGCGCCGTGCCGACCTCGCCTACTGGGACGTGCGCGTCGACCGCTGGGTGGTCGAGGGCGGGGACTACGAGGTCTCGGTCGGCGCGTCCAGTCGCGACATCCGACTCACCGCGACCGCGGCGGTCGTCGGCGACGAGGTGCGCCTGCCGCTTTCGTTCGAGTCATCCGTCGCCGATCTGATGGCCGACCCCGTCGCCGGGCCGATCGTCGCGCAGGCGATGGCCGGGCTCGCGAGCGGACTCGGCGACACCGACGTGTTCAGCGACGACGGGATGGCGAAGATGATGGCGTCGTTCCCCGTGGGGCGGCTCGTGTCGTTCCCGGGCGTGCCGGTCGCGCGCGAACAGCTCGAGCAGCTCATCGCGGCCGCGAACGCCGCGCGAGGGTAGTCGTCGTCGCGATTCAGGCGCTACTCGATTGCCGGACCTGCGGGTGCCCCCGTGCCGCTGCCGAGCAGGCCCCGTACCAGGTCATCGACGATGTCGTCGGTCGCGGTGCCGGGGTCGATCGATGTCGTCAGCCGATCGAGCATGAGTCCGTCGATCGCGTAGTGCAGCAGGGCGATCTCGCGCGCGCCGCCCGGCAGCCCCGCCGCTTCGTTGAACGCGACATCGGCCGCGAACCCGTCGCGCTGCCAGGCTTCGAGCACCTCGGCGAGTTCGGGTCGGCGTGCGGCTTCGAGGCGCAGCTCCATCAGCGCGAGGGTGACCTCGCGGTGATCGGTGAGGCGCCGCACGATGTCGCGGATGTACGCCGCGAACAGCTCGCGCCCGGGCGGCTCGGCGGCGCGACGTTCGAGGTCTTCGGGGGTGGGCGCGAGTCGCTCGCCGATGCGCGTGACGAGGCCGCCGATGAGCGCATCGCGACTGCGGAAGTAGTTGGACGTCGTGCCCACGGGCACACCCGCCGCCTCGTCGACGGCGCGGTGCGTGAGCCCTCGCGACCCCTCGCGTGCGAGCACCGCGAGGCCGGCGTCGGCGATCGTCCGTCGTCGTGTGTCGTTCTTCGCCATGCTCGAAGACTAGCGCGATCACTACACCTGTTGTACTCTCTCAATCACTACAGATGTTGTGAATAAGGAGCATGATGCGAGAACTCGTGTACTACGTCGCCGTCAGCCTCGACGGATTCATCGCCGGCCCGAACGGCGAGTTCGACGCGTTCCCGATCGAGGGCGACCACATGGACGCCATCAACGAGCGGTTCGCCGACGCCATCCCCACCGACCTCGCGGCGGCGATCGGCGTCGAGCAGGACGGGTCGAGGTTCGACACCGTGCTGATGGGGTGGAACACCTATGCCGTCGGCCTGCCGATGGGCGTGACGAGCCCGTACCGGCACCTGCGGCAACTCGTCTTCTCGCGCTCGCACGAGGCCGAGGGCGAAGGCATCGAGATCACCGCCGACGACCCCGTCGACGTGGTGCGCCGCCTGAAAGCCGAGCCCGGGGCATCCATCTGGCTCTGCGGCGGCGGCGCGCTCGCCGCGACGCTCGCCGACGAAATCGACCGACTCGTGCTGAAGCGCAGCCCCGTGCTCTTCGGAGCGGGCATCCCGCTGTTCGGCGCACGGCCCTACTCGCCCGAGCGTCTCGACGAGGTCACGACGACGGCGTACCGATCGGGCGTGGTCTTCTCGGAGTACGTGCGCCGGGCAGCGTAGTCGCCCCCGCCGGTCAGCCCGCGAGGAGGATGGGGTCGGCGATGAGGCGGTCGCGTGCGAGTCGGCGCGCGCCCACCAGGGCCGCGTCGGCATCGGCGACCGCGTGCTCGATCCGAGGCACCCGCGTCAGCGCACCGCTCGCGATGGTCGGCCGATTGCTGCGGAAGCTCGTGTCGATCTCATCGAGCAGGTCTCCCCAGTAGCCGGCGGCCACGATGACCGGCGGGTCGAGCACCGGCACCACGACCTGGAGCGCTCGTCCGATCCAGTGCGCGGCGTCGAGCCACGCCCACCGCGCCCGATCGTCGGCGGCGTCGATGCGGCGCACGAGTTCATCGAGCGCGGGCGTGCGGCCCGCGCTCGCGTCGAGGTCGCCGAGCCCGGCATGCTCGAGCACGTGGCGGGCCGACGCGAGGTTCGCGAGGCATCCGCGCTGTCCGCACGTGCATCGCGGGCCGTTCGGCTCGATCGGCAGGTGCGCGAGGGATCCGGCGAGCCCGTGCGCTCCGACGCGCGCGACGCCGCCGTCGACGACCGCGCTGTCGATGCCGCCGTCGCCGTCGAGGTAGAGCAGGTCGGGTTCGCCGCGAGCCTCGCACTCGGCGACCGCCGCGGCCTGCCCGGCCGGCACCAGCCGAGCCGACCGGCCGCCGTGCTCCACCTCGTCGAGGGCGGGCACCAGCCGGCGCAGCTCGCCGAGCAGGTCGAACGGTTCGGCTCCGAGGCGCTCGCTGCCCACCACCACGGCGGGTCGGCCGGCGACCTGGCCGTCGACCACGACGGTGAGGTCGGCGACCGGATGCCCCGCCCGCACCGCGTGCGCGAGCGCCCGTGTCAGCACGGTGGCGAGCAGATCGACGGGAGCGGCCGGCTCGCCGTCACGCGCGAACGGCTCGGCGAACCGTGCCCCCTCCTCGCCGTTCAAGGCGGCGACCGTCGCGACGGCGGCGTCGGGGGCGAGCCACGCGGTCACGAGCACATGGTGGGCCGCCGACAGGGCGAGGGGCACTGCACGACCGTCGTCCGAGGCATCCGCCTGCTCGACGAGCACGCCCGCGTCGATGAGCCGTGCTGCGATACCGGCGATCGCGCTGCGTCCGAGCCCCGTCGCCGACGCGAGCTCGCTTCGCGTGGTCGGCCCGTGGGCGACCAGGTGGTCGAGCAATGCGATCGAGTGGTGCGCGCGCATGCCGTCGACCGGGGTGCGGTCGAATGCCGGAGACGAAGAGTCGAACGGCCTCATGGGCCAAGCATGGGGTGCACGGGGCATCCGGTCACGTACCCCGTTCGGGGGACGCGTTCGTTCGGGGCCGTTCACGGAGGGCAACCTCGAGCCGATCGGGTGCGTCGCGCCGGGACCCGGACGCGTGCCCGCCGCGCCGGGACCCGAACGCGTGCCCGCGCGTGGGGCGGGCCGGCTGATCCGCGAGGGAGGCATCCGTATACCGGCGCAAGCCCTCGGTACCGGCGCAACCCCTCGGTACCGGCGCAACCCCTTGCCACGCAGGCACGGCGGGCGTAGACCGGAGCCATGACCGCGAGAATCGGAGGCTTCGCGCGAGACCTCGCGCGCCGTGACGACCGCGCCGCACGCGACGCCATCCGCGCCGCGAAGCGCACCGAGCACGAGGCCCGCGGTCTGGCGAAGGTGCTCACCGACCGCGCGCAGCGCACGCGCCTCGAAGCGGCGATCGCCGACGCCCGTCGCACGCGCCGGGCGGCTCGAAGAGTGCGCAGGCACGACCCGCGGGGCGCGGCCCGGGACGCCGCCCACGCCGCCGCACTGCTCGAACGCCAGGCGATTCGCGTCGGACCTGGTGGGCGCACCCTGCCGGTCCGGCCCGAACTCTACGGCGGCGGGCGACCGCTCGCCGCCGCGACCCATGAGGCGAGAGCCCGGGTCAAGGCCCACGAACGCACCGTGAAGCGACGCCGCAAGCGCGTCGAGCAGGTGCGCAAGATGTCGGACTTCGTCGCCGCGCATGTCCTCGCCCAGACGACTGTCGCGCCCACCGACGTAGAGCTCGACCGCTCCATCGCGAAGTCGGGCAAGCGTGTGCAGCGTGCCGTCAGATCACGCGGGTAGACTCCCCGGCATGTCCACGGTCGTCCTCGCCGCCTTCCTGCAGCTGGTCGCTGCCGTGGCGCAGGGCGTCGTTTCTGCGGGCGACGCGGTCGCCGCCACCGCCGCGACCGGCAGCCCCGCGATGGTGCTGCTCATCGTCGGCGCGCTCGGTGTCGCAGCCGTCGCGTTCGTCGCGCTGCGCGTGCTCGTGCCTGCCGAGCCCGACCCCGCGGCCTCCGTGCACCGCGGGCAGACCGTCGACGTCTCGCGCCTGCTCTCGCAGAGCGACCCCGACGCACCGGGGCGCACCCGCCCGCGAGCCCCGACCGCCGCCTGACCGGCCGCGCTGTCGTCCGCTGAGACGGGCGACACTGCGGCGGGGCATCCGATCGCTGCGTAGTGCTGTGCGCCCGGTGCGCGTCCCTGCGCTCGCCGCCCGGGGCATCCGCCCGGGGCATCCGCTCGGGGCATCGCAGCGACCCGACCACCCCCGCCGCCCGCGGCCGAACGGACCCGCATCCCTTCGACCGTCAGGACACCATGAACCTCTACGCATTCCCGCCCATCGCCGCCGTCATCGACGGCGCCTACGCCGTGCTCGCCTGGCTCGCAAGCACGCTCGAACCCCTCGCCGGAGCGGGCAGCGCCGCGCTCGCGGTGGTCGTGCTCACGCTCGCGGTGCGCGCCGCCCTCATCCCGACCGCGATCTCGCAGGCGCGCGCCGAACGCGCCAGGATGCGCCTCGCGCCCAAACTCGCCGAACTGCAGCGGCGCCACGCGAAGAACCCCGAGAAGCTGCAGCGGGCCATGATGGACCTCTATGCGCGCGAGAAGGTCTCACCGCTCGCCGGATGCCTGCCGACGCTCGTGCAGGCGCCCGTGATCTCGGTGGTCTACGCGCTGTTCATCCTGCCGACGATCAACGGGCACGCGAACGCGATGCTCGCGCACACCATGTTCGGCGTGCCGCTCGGCTCGTCGTTCGCGGGCGCGGTCGCCGGCGGAACCCTCACGCCTGCGCTCGTCGCAGTGACGGTCGCGCTGGTCGCGATCGCGCTGGTCGTCGGCGAACTCACCCGGCGGATGGCACGAGCCGGTGCCGCGGTGACACCTGCGCCGACCGCCGCCGCCGGCTCGGCTCCCGGCCTGGCGGCGCTGACCCGCGTCGCGGCGGTGCTGCCGTTCCTGACCGCGGTGATCGTGCCGTTCGTGCCGCTCGCCGCGGGGCTCTACCTCGCCGTCACGATCACCTGGACCCTCGGCCAGCGGATCGTGCTGCGCCGCACCGTGATCGACCCGCCCGCCGCAGGTGCGGATGGTGCAGGAGCGGGTGCGCCCAGCCCGGTCGCCTGAGGCGCGCCCGCGCCGGTGCGAAAACAGGATGAGGTGGTCTATGGGGTCTGGTGGGGCGGGATGTCTCGGCTCATCCTGTTTTCGCGAGCGGAGCGCTGGCGGCCGGCCGAGGCGGCAGATGCCGCTCGCCCGCCTCAGGCCTTCGGGGTCGCCCTGCGCGCCGCCGGCTTGGCCGCCGCCGGTTTGGCCGCCGCCACCGCTTTGGCCGCCGCCGGCTTCGCGGAAGCGGAAGCAGAAGACGCACCCGCCCGCGAGCCGCGCGGCTTCGGGGTCGCCGCGGCGCGCTCCGCGGCATCCGCCACTTCGCGACGAATGGGCTGCAGGCGGGTGAGCTGCGTGACGTGCTGGGGGCCGAGCTCGTCGAGGGTCGCGACCTCGAGCAGCTTCATGGTGCGCTCGATCTCTCCGCGCAGGATCTCGATGGTGCGGTCGACGCCGCGGCGCCCGCCGGCCATGAGGCCGTAGAGGTAGGCGCGGCCGATGAGGGTGAAGTCGGCTCCGAGCGCGATGGATGCCACGATGTCGGCGCCGTTCATGATGCCGGTGTCGATCATGACGGTGAGGTCGCGCCCGACCTCGCGCGCCACGTCGGGCAGCAGGTGGAACGGGATCGGCGCCCGGTCGAGCTGGCGGCCGCCGTGGTTCGAGAGCACGATGCCGTCGACGCCGCGGTCGGCGAGGGCGCGGGCGTCGGCGATGGTCTGCACGCCCTTGACGACGATCTTGCCGTTCCACATCGAGCGGATGATGTCGAGGTCGTCGAACGAGATGGTCGGGTCCATGGCGGCGTCGAGCAGTTCGCCGACGGTGCCGCCGGTGGAGGACAGCGACGCGAATTCGAGCTTGGGGGTGGTGAGGAAGTTGATCCACCATTCGGGCCGCGGGATCGCGTTGATGACGGTCGCGGGCGTGAGCTGCGGCGGGATCGAGAACCCGTTGCGCTTGTCGCGCAGCCGCGCGCCGGCGACGGGCGTGTCGACGGTGAAGAAGATCGTGTCGAACCCGGCGGCCTCGGCGCGGCGCACGAGATCGTACGAGATCTCGCGCCGGCGCATGACGTAGAGCTGGAACCAGTTGCGCCCGGTCGGGTTCGCGGCCTTCACATTCTCGATGGAGGTGGTGCCGAGGGTCGACAGCGTGAACGGGATGCCTGCCGCACCCGCTGCGCCGGCCCCGGCGATCTCGCCCTCGGTCTGCATGAGGCGCGTGAACCCGGTGGGCGCGATGCCGAACGGCAGCGCGCTGGGCCCGTCGAGCACCGTCGTGGACGTGTCGACCACGGGCACGCTCCGCAGGATCGACGGGTGGAACTCGACGTCCTCGAACGCCTGGCGAGCACGCGCGAGCGACAGTTCGCCCTCGGCGGCGCCCTCGGTGTAGTCGAACGCGGCCTTCGGGGTGCGGCGCTTCGCGATCGTGCGCAGGTCGGCGATCGTGAGCGCCTGGGCCAGGCGGCGATCGGTGGCGTTCCAGGTGGGGCGTTTGAACTGCATGAGTTCGAACACGTCGCGCGGGTTCGGGAACTGGCGCTTCACCATGAGCGGATCTCCTTCGAAACGGGGGGAGCGGGGATCGGAGCGGCCGGCCGGGCGGTCGGGGGAGCGGATGTCTCGGCCAGCGTCTCGGCGTAGTAGCCGGCGATGTGGTCGCGGATGAGGGTGCGCGCCAGCGTGGCATCCGATGCGCGGATCGCCTCGAGCACGCCCCGATGCTCGTGTCGCAGCCGCGCCGAGGTCGCGCCCCAGTCGGCGAGCCGGGCGACGCCGGCTCGCGCGTACCCTTCGATGCCACTGCGCAGGCCGGCCATGGTGGCGGCGATCACCTGGTTGCCGGATGCCTCGGCGAGTCCCAGGTGGAACGCGGCGTCGAGCGCGAGGAAGTCGTCGGGGGCGAGGTCGCGTGCGTCCATCGCATCGAGCAGACGGGTCAGTTCGGCGAGGGAGGGCACGGGGTCGGCCCCGGCGAGCTCTTCCACGACGGATGCCTCGAGCACGAGCCGTGTGCGCACGATGTCGGCGACCGGGAACCCGCGGGCGGCGACCTGCAGCCGCATGAGCGCGCCCATCGCGCCGGCGGGGGTGGCGACGATGATGGCGCCGGCGGTGGGGCCTGACCCGGTGGCGGTGCGCACGAGCCCCATCGCCTCGAGCACGCGCAGCGCCTCGCGCACGCTCGATCGGCCGACGCCGAGGTCGGTCGAGAGCTGGCGTTCGCCGGGCAGCCGGTCGCCGGCAGCGAGCTCGCCCGAGAGCAATTGCGCCTCGATGTGCTCGAGCACGGCCTGCCACGCGCGCGGCGTCGCCGAGGGCCGTTCGTATGCGGCGGTGCGCGCCATCGTGCCCCCTCGGCGGTGCGGATGTGGTCAGACCACAGTAGCACGGGGTATCGAAGTGGTCAGACCACAGGAAACACCGAGTTCACATGGGTTAGGGTGAATGCGGCGACGGGTCGACGAAGTCCCCAGCTATTGGCAAGACCAAGTCCCCGCGCCCGTTCGGCGCACCCCCGCGCACCACCCCGGCGCGGAGTTCCCAGCCGCCTCCGCCGACTCCCTCGGCGTGCGGAATCCCTCAATCCGCCGTTGGAGTTTCACCATGGCCGAGAACGGCACCATCGCCGACATCTTCCAGAGCGTCCTCGTCCGCAACCCGGGCGAAACCGAGTTCCACCAGGCGGTGGGCGAGGTCTTCGAATCGCTCGACCGCGTGCTCGACAAGCACCCCGAGTACGTCGAGGCATCCATCCTCGAGCGCGTCTGCGAGCCCGAGCGACAGATCATCTTCCGCGTGCCGTGGGTCGACGACCGCGGGCGCGTGCAGATCAACCGTGGGTTCCGCGTGCAGTTCAACTCGGCGCTCGGCCCGTACAAGGGCGGGCTGCGGTTCCACCCGAGCGTGCTGCTCGGCACCGTGAAGTTCCTCGGCTTCGAGCAGATCTTCAAGAACGCCCTCACCGGCATGCCCATCGGCGGCGGCAAGGGCGGCAGCGACTTCGACCCGAAGGGCAAGAGCGACGCCGAGGTCATGCGGTTCTGCCAGTCGTTCATGACCGAACTGCACCGCCACATCGGCGAGTACACCGACGTGCCCGCCGGCGACATCGGCGTGGGCCGCCGCGAGATCGGCTACCTCTTCGGCCAGTACAAGCGCATCACCAACCGCTACGAGTCGGGCGTGCTCACGGGCAAGGGCATCACCTGGGGCGGCTCGCTCATGCGCACCGAGGCCACCGGCTACGGCGCGGTCTACTTCACCCAGCACATGCTCGAAACCCGCGGCATGTCGTTCGACGGGCTCGACGTGCTCGTCTCGGGGTCGGGCAACGTGGCGATCTACTCGATCGAGAAGGTGCACGCGCTCGGCGGCAAGGTCGTCGGCGCCTCCGACTCGTCGGGCTCGGTCTACGACCCCGCCGGCATCGACGTCGAGCTGCTGCGCGACGTCAAAGAGCAGCGCCGCGCCCGCATCGACCAGTACGTCGCCGAGCGCCCCGGTGCGACGTTCCTGCCGGGCGAGCGCGTGTGGCAGATCGCCCGCGAGCACCGGGTCTCGGTCGCGCTGCCGTCGGCCACCCAGAACGAGCTCGACGATGCCGACGCGAAGCTGCTCATCGACGCGGGCGTCGTCGCCGTCGCCGAGGGCGCGAACATGCCCACGACGCCGGCGGCGACCGCGCTGTTCCGCCAGGCGGGCGTGCTGTTCGGCCCGGGCAAGGCCGCGAACGCGGGCGGTGTCGCGACCTCGGCGCTCGAGATGCAGCAGAACGCGTCGCGCGACTCGTGGGGCGCCGAGTACACCGACGCGCGCCTCGCCGAGATCATGCAGGGCATCCACGAGCGCTGCGCCGAGACCGCCGACGAGTACGGCGCACCCGGCGACTACGTGCTCGGTGCGAACATCGCGGGCTTCCTGCGGGTGGCCGATGCGATGCTCGCTCTCGGCGTGATCTGACGCGCCCGCGCTCCGCTCGCGCGCCCGGCGGCCTCGGCCTCGGTCATCGCCGTTTGGACGAGTTTCGGCGGGTGGGTCGGGGTGCCGGCGCCGAATCGCGTCCAAACGGGAGAAGTGGCGGGCGCACGCGGGCGCGCGCGCCGGGGTCAGGGCTTCTTCGGGCGGAGCCGGATGCGGTTCGCCTGTTCGTCGAGCTCGACGACGCCGCCGCGCGACTTGAGGAACTCGGTGAACGACGCGAACCCGAGCCGGCGCTCCTGGAACGACGGATCCATACGCAGCATCTGGTTCTTCACCGAGCCCGACGGCTGCCACTCCTCGTCGTTCTTCGCGCGCAGCAGCTCGAGCGCCTTCAGCAGCAGCCGGCCGGGGTTGCGCGACGGCGGGTTCGACTCGCCGGCCGCGACCGGTGGCTGGAACGCGACCGCGAGACCGGCGGCCTTGGGCGGTTCGGGCGCGTCGGCCTGCGCGGACGCGTCGGATGCCTCGGAGGTATCGGATGCCTCGGGCTTCACCGTCTCGGACGTCGCCCGGCGCCCGCGACCTCGCGATGACTTCGCGGGCGGCGTGGCGGGCGCCGCCTGCGCGGCCGGCGGAGCATCCGTTTCGTCATCGTCGACCGAGGCATCCGTCGTGAGCAGCGCGTCGTAGTCGGCGTATTCGTCGCACGAGGCGGTGAGCGCCCGGCTCGTGCCGCCAGCGACGCCGATGCCCACGACGTAGCGCCCGAGGCGTTTGGCCTTCTGCGCGAGGGCGACGTAGTCGCTGTCGCCGGCGACGATCACGATGTGCGTGAGATCGTCGAGACGGAACAGGTCTTCCACCGCGTCGACCGCGAGCCGGATGTCGGCGCCGTTCTTGGTGGCTGACAGCGGGAACAGCTGCACCAGGTCGACCGCGCGGTCGATGAGCTGCCCGCGGTAGCTCGCGTTGACCGGTGTCGACCAGTCGGCGTATGCGCGAGCGAGCGCGATGGTGCCGAACGTCGCCGCGAAGTCGAGTACCGCGTCGACGTCGACGGTCGCCTCGACGAGCCGTTCGGCGGTCTTGGTGCCCGCCGAGGGCGTCTTGGAGCGGGAGGTGTCCTTGCGGTACGCGCCGTCGCCGTGAAGCTGGTCGTATCTGGAGATGACGATGTTGTCGAAGTCGAAGTAGAGCGCGACCCGGGGTTCTGCGCTTGCCATCCTCCGAGCCTACCCGCTGGTCGGCGGGCCTTCCGTAGCGGGCGGTCGCCGAGCATGCTGGGGGAATGGTCGATTTCGCGAATCCCGTCCGCCCGTCCGAACGCATCGGCAACGCCGACCGAGACGCCGCAGTCGGCGCGCTCACCCAGGCACGGGAGGAGGGGCGGCTGAGCCCGGTCGAGTTCGAGGAACGCGTGGCCTCCGCCCGCAGCGCGATCACCTGGGGCGACCTCGCACCGCTGTTCTCCGACCTGCCGCGCTCGGTCAGCGCGGGCGGAGGCCGCGCCGGGTCGGGGCCGGCCGACGACAACTGGGGCTCCAGCCGCGCCCTCGGCGGCGGGTGGGGCGCGACGATCATGGCGTTCGTGCCGTTCCTCGCCCTCGGCCTGTTCTTCATCGCCGGGTTCGCGTGGGGCGGTTGGGCGTGGTCGTGGCTGTTCTTCCTGCTCGTGCCGATCGCGGGCGTCATCATCTACGGACCGGCGTCGCAGCAGCGCGGGCGGCGCTGACCGCCCGCGCTGCCGGTCGCGGTCAGGCGGCTTCGGCGGCGGATGCCTCGTGGGCGGCGAGCACCTCGAGGAACGCCTTCATCCAGGTGCCGTTGTCGGGCCAGGCGCGGGCGGTGACGAGCGCCCCGTCGACGACTCCGCCGCCGTTCTCGAAGACGCCGCCGGCCGTCTCGACGTCGATCGCGAGCTCGGGGTATGCACTCGAGGTGCGGCCCTCGAGCACGCCCGCGGCGCCCAGCAGCAGCGGGCCGTGGCAGGTCGCGGCGATCGGCGCGTCCTGTGCGGCGAAGTAGCGGACGATGCGCTTGGCGTCCTCGTTGTTGCGCAGGTACTCGGGGGCGCGGCCGCCGGGCACCACGATGGCGACGTAGTCGGCCGGGTCGACGTCGGCGAGCGCGATGTCGGCGTCCCACGTGTGGCCGAGCTTCTCGGTGTAGGTGTCGAATCCGTCGACGAAGTCGTGCACGACGAACTGCAGCTTGCGCTTGGCCGGTGCGCCGAGGTGCACCTCGTACCCGGCCTCCTGCAGGCGGTGGTACGGGTAGAAGACCTCGAGCGTCTCGGCCGCGTCGCCGGTGATGATGAGGATCTTGGACATCGGGGGTACCTCCATGTACTCCGGGGGATGGTCGGGAGTCAGGTTCGATCGGATGCCGCGACCTCCGCGACCCCGATTCGCACGATGTGCGAAACGGGTGCGGACACGGCCGCACGAGATGCCTAGACTCGGCGGCATGACGTCGCAGGGCAGCGCGGACACCGGCCTCCAGTCGGTGTCGCGTGTGCTGCGCGTGCTCGACGCGATCGGGGACTCGCCGTCGGGCCTGACCGCCGCCGAGGTGGCCGAGCGCCTGGGGCTCGGGCAGGCGACGACGTACCGGCTGCTGCAGACCCTGCACGCCGCCGACTACATCGGCCGCCAGCCCGACGAGCACCGGTACATCCTGGGCCGCGCGGTCGATCGGCTCGGCCGATCGGTGCAAGCGCAGCTCGTCGTGACCCCGCCGGTGCGGGCGGCACTGCGCACGGTGCACGACGACGCGCATGCGCCTGCCTACCTCACCGTCTTCCGCGGCGACGACATCGCGGTCGCGCACATCGAGGACTCGCCGCAGCATCCGCAGATCACCCAACTGCACGTGGGCTTCAGCGAGGCATCCCATGTGACCGCCTTCGGCAAGCTGATGCTCGCCTCGAAAGACGAGGCGCAGCTCTCGCGCTATCTGGCGAGGCACGGTGCGCGGGCGCTCACCCATCAGAGCGTGACGGATGCCGCGAAGCTGCGTGAGCAGCTCGACGAAGTGCGGGCGCAGCAGCTCGCGGTCGAGATCGAGGAGTACCTGCCGAAGCTCGCGTGCATCGCCGCCCCGGTGCGCAACGCCGCGGGCCGGCTCGTCGGAGCGGTGTCGGTTTCGGTGCAGGCGAAGGACTTCGACTCGCGCGCCTACGGCCTCGAGCGGGCCGTGCGGCGCGGCGCCTGGCAGGTCGCCGCCGTGCTGCGCTGAGTGCGCCTGCTCCTGCCGCTTGCTTCTGTCACCGTTCGCCACAGCGGAGATCGTCGCGCTCGGCGGGGGTAGCGTCGAAGGTCGCCGCACTCGTAGAAGGAGCCCCCCATGACCGAGCCCGCCCAGACCGCCGACCGCGCTCGTATCGGGGCATCCGACCTCGAGATCGCCCCGCTCGCACTGGGCACGAACGTGTTCGGCTGGACGACCGACCGCGACGCGACCTTCGCCGTGCTCGACGCGTTCACCGCGGGCGGCGGCGACTTCGTCGACACCGCCGACGGGTACTCGCACTGGGTGCAGGGTCACTCGGGCGGCGAGAGCGAGCGACTCATCGGCGAGTGGATCGCCGCGCGCGGCGCGCGCGACCGGCTCGTCATCGCCACCAAGGTCAGTACGCACCCGTCGTTCACGGGTCTCGCGGCGGCGAACATCGCGGCCGCGGCGGATGCCTCGCTGCAGCGCCTCGGCACCGACGTGATCGACCTCTACTACGCGCACTTCGACGACGAGTCGGTTCCGCTGGAGGAGACGATCGGCGCGCTCTCGGCGCTCGTCGACGCCGGCAAGGTGCGTGCGATCGGCATCTCGAACTACACGCCCGAGCGCATCGACGAGTGGTTCCGCGTGACCGAGGAGGGCGGGTTCCACCGCGCGGTCGCGCTGCAGCCGCATTACAACCTCGTCGAGCGCGGGTTCGAGCACGGGCTGCGCGAGCGGGCCGAGCGCGAGGGGCTCGCGGTGTTCCCGTACTTCTCGCTCGCGAAGGGGTTCCTCTCGGGCAAGTACCGGTCGGCCGAGCAGGTCGCGGCCGAGGGCGCGAGCGTGCGGGCGCGGGCGGCCGGCGCGTACGTCGACGAGCGCGGCCTGCGGGTGCTCGCGGCGCTCGACGCGGTGGCCGCGGCGCACGGGGCGGCCGTGGCGTCCGTCTCGCTCGCCTGGCTGCGGCAGCAGCCGACCGTGGTCGCGCCGATCGCGAGCGCGCGCAGCGTGGGCCAGCTCGGCGACCTGCTCGCCTCGATCGACCTCGTGCTCACCGACGACGAGCTCGCGGCGCTCGCCGCGGCATCCGCCTGACCCGCCTACCCGCTGCCGCCGCCCACCCGCCCACCCGCCGCCTGCCGCCGCTCGTCCCGTCGGCCGTCGGCCGATGCTTTTTTCAGGAGTCGCCCCGCGTTTCGCGCCGTTTCTCAGGAGGACACGCCGTCGCGGCCCGAGATCCGTCACCGGATCTCCTGAGAAAAGCGCTTGGTCAGGGGGCGGATGGGTCGGTGCTGCGCACCGCCACGGGTGCGGGCGCCAGGGCGACGTGCACCCGGTCACCGAACTCGAGCCGCTCGTCGGCGTCGTGCTGCAGGCGCAGCGCGGTGCCGTCGGCGGTCGTGACCAGCGTGCGGCGGAAGCTGCCGAGGAACGTGCTCTCCTGCACGGTCGCCGCGATGCCGTCGTCGCCGGCGAGCCGCACGTTCTCGGGGCGCACGAACACCTCGGCCGAGCCGTCGGGCGCGTCGCCGAGCACGGGGACGCGGGTGCCGAAGAGTTCGGCGAACCCGCCGCTGATCGTCGCCGGCACGAGCGAGCTGAGCCCCACGAAGGCGGCCACGATCGGCGAGGCGGGCCGCAGGTAGAGCTCTTCGGGGGTGCCGACCTGCTCGATGCCGCCGCGGTCCATCACGGCAATGCGGTCGGAGACGGCCAGGGCCTCCTCCTGGTCGTGCGTGACGAAGACGGTCGTGATGCCGAGTCGCAGCTGGATCCGGCGAATCTCGTCGCGGAGCTGCACCCGCACCTTCGCGTCGAGCGCCGACAGCGGCTCGTCGAGCAGCAGCACGCGCGGCTCGGTGACGATGGCGCGGGCGAGCGCGACCCGCTGCTGCTGCCCGCCCGACAGCTGGTGCGGGTACCGGTCGGCGAGGTGCCCGAGCCCGACGAGTTCGAGCGCGTCGAGCGCTCGCGCTCGCGCGTTGGCCTTCGCAACCCGGCGCATCCGCAGCCCGAAGAGGGTGTTGCCGAGCACCGTGAGGTGCGGGAACAGCGAGTACGACTGGAACACCATCCCGAGGTCGCGCCGGTTGGTCGGCACCCGCGAGACATCCTCGCCGCCGATGCGCACCACCCCGTCGGTCGAGGTCTCGAGTCCGGCGAGCACGCGCAGCGCCGTCGTCTTGCCGCAGCCCGACGGCCCGAGCAGCGAGACGAACTCGCCGGCCTCGATCTCGAGCGTGAAGTCGTGCAGCACCGGGCCCGAGCCGTAGTCCTTCACGACCCGGTCGAACGCGACGGCGACGCCTTCGCCGCGGCCGGCGAGCACCAGGTTGCGCTCGGTGGGGATGACGGCCGAGGCGGCCGATTCGCGGGTGACGGTCATGAACGGGCCTTTCGGGCGGTGGGGGTGCTCGCGCGTCCGATGACGAGCAGCAGGGCGAACGCGAACGCGAGCGCGAGCAGCGAGAAGACGACGGCGACGTAGGCGTCCTGCTTGCCGACGACGACGAGCGCGGTCTGGAGGTTCTGGCGGGCGAGCAGCGACGCGATGGTGTATTCGCCGAGCACCACCGCGACCGAGATGAGGGATGCCGCGAGCAGCCCCGCGCGCAGGTTCGGCGCGAGCACCCGGAACAGCACGTCGCTCCAGCTCGCGCCGAGCGAGCGGGCGGCCTCGGCGAGGGTGCGCACGTCGGTCGCATCGATCGAGGCCTGGATGGCTCGGTACGCGTACGGGAGCACGGTGATGCCGTACGCGAACGCGAGCGACCAGATGCCGGTGCCGAAGGTGCGGCCGATGACGAGGTACACGGGCGCGAGCCCGACGACGAGCACGATCGCGGGGATCGAGATCGGCAGCAGCGCGATGAACTCGAGCGGCCGGCTGAGGCGCGGGAACCGCAGGGTTACGAGGATCATCGTGGGTGCGAGCAGCAGCAGCACGATCGCGATCGTGACGACCGCGAGGATCAGCGAGTTCGTCAGGCCCTGCCAGATCGGCTGGTACTTCGGGGCGTTGGCGGGGTCGAACAGGCCGGTCCAGTGCACGAACGAGTGGCCGCCGTCGCGGTCGCGCAGCGTGAACTCGATCATCGCGATGATCGGAATCGAGAAGACGCCCGCGATCAGGATGCCGATGATCCAGCGGGCGGTGCGGCCCGGCGCGAAGCCGGTGCTCGCCGCCGCCCGGCTCACCGCTGCCACCGGGCCGCCCGCCGCTGCACGAGCGAGTACAGCCACATCACGACGGCCATGATCACGATCATGCCGAGCGCGAGCGTACCCGCCAGGTTCGAGCGCCCCAGGATGGTTTTCTCGCTGGTCAGCGCCGCGCGGATCTGCAGCGGCACGATCTGCGACCCCTGGCTCGCGAGCGCGGCCGCCGTCGCGTACGACGAGAACGCGTTCGCGAACAGCAGCAGCAGGCTCGCCAGGAAACTCGGTGCGAGCACGGGCATGCCGATGCGCAGCCAGAACCCGGTGCGCGACCCGCCGAGCGTCAGGTTCGCCTCGGCCCACTGCGGTTTCAGCGCCGACACCGCGGGCATGAACGTGATCACCATGAGCGGCACCTGGAAGTAGATGTACGGCAGGATCAGCCCGGGCAGGCTGTAGACCCACGCCCCCTCGGCGAAGATGTCGACGCCGAACACGTTCTGCAGCCAGAGCGTGATCATGCCCTGCAGCCCGATCGTCGCGATGAACGCGAACGCGAGCATCACTCCACCGAACTGCGCCAGCACCCCCGCGACGGCGTCGACGGTCGAGCGCACCCGGCTCGTCGACGGCAGGCCCAGTAGCGCGTAGCAGGCGAGTGCGCCGATGATCGCGCCGGCGACGGCGGTGAGCGCCGACAGCCAGATCGAGTTGACGAAGGTCTGCACGATCACGGGGTCGCCGAGCGCGATGAGGTTGTCGAGTGTGAAGGCGCCGTCGTCGTCGAAGAACCCGCTGACGACGGCGAGCAGCGTCGGCAGCGCGAGGAAGACCAGCACGTACGCGGCGAAGGGCACGAGGCCCAGCGCCGCAGGTGTCGAGACGGAGGCCGCGCCGCGGCGGGACGGAGCCGGCGTGGCATCCGTCCCGCCGCTGACCGCGGGAGCGATGGCGGTCATTACTGAACCGCAGCCGCCCACTTCTGGCCGAGCAATTCGCCGGCAGCGGTGCTCTGGTCCTGCGTGGGAATGGCGATGTCATCGGGCACGGCGGGCAGCGCGTTCCAGAGCTTCTCGTCGATGGTGCCCGCGGCTGCCATCGCCTCGGCGCGCACCGGGCGCGCGCCGCCCTTCAGCCACAGGTTCTGCGCGTCGTCGCTGTAGAGGAACTCCTGCCAGAGACGCGCGGCGGCGGGGTGCGGGGCATCGACGTTGATCGCCTGGTTGTAGTACCCGGCGTACCCGGTGCCCGGGAACACCACGACCTTCCAGTTCGGGTTGTCGGCGACGTGGCTCGCGTTCAGGTAGTCCCAGTCGAACACGACGGGCGTCTCGCCCGACGCGACCGTGGCGGTCGTGACATCCACCTTCAGCAGGTTGCCCGCCTGCTGCAGCTCGCCGAAGAAATCGATGCCCGGCTGGAAGTCGTCGAGCGTGCCGCCCGACTGCACCGTCGCGAGGCCGACCGCGGCGAAGGCCGCACCGGCCTGCGTGGGGTCGCCGTTGATCGCGACGGCGCCCGTGTAGTCGGCCCCGAGCAGGTCGTCGAGCGTCTTCGGCGCCGGGTACTTCGACGAGTCGTAGCCGACCGACATGAACCCGCCGTAGTCGCCGACGTAGAGGCCGCTCGGCTCCTTGAGGTCGTCGGGGATGTCGTCCCATGTCTGAACCTGGTACGGCGCGAACTGGTCGGTGTTCTGCAGCGTGACGGTGAGGCCGAGATCGAAGACGTCGGGCGCCGTGTCGAGGCCCGCGTTGGTCTTGGCGGCCTCGATCTCCTCGGCGCTCGAGGCATCGGGCGTGATCTCGTTGACCGTGATCTCGGGGTACCGGGCCGTGAACGCGTCGATGATCTCGCCGTAGTTGGCCCAGTCGCGCGGCAGCGCGATGACGTTCAGCGCGCCTTCGGACTTCGCGGCGGCCTCGAGGTCGGCGAACGTGCCGAAGTCGGCGACGCTGGTCGCGGTGGCCGCGTCGACGCCGCCGGCGTCGTCGGACGAGGCGTCGGCGGATGCGCAGCCGCTGAGTGCGAGCGCGGCGGCGCCCAGCAGGGCGACCGCGGCGAGCGTGCGTGTGCGGGTGGCGTGCACAGGAGGTCCTCTCTCGGGTGGGGTGGCCCGAGGAGGTCGCACCAGGCGGCGCGATGGGGTGCTCCCGGGTCATTCGGGAGCGTACGAGCGAGCGGTGAACGGGCGGCCTGCCCGGGGTGAACGGACGAAGACGGTCGGATGTCGCAGGCGGCCGCCGCCTCGACCGCCGGCCGCGCTCAGCTCTCGAGCACCACGTTGAGCGGCTGCTCGCCGGCGAGCAACCGATCGATCTGACGGCGCACGAGCCGGGCCATCCGCGGCATCATCGCGGTCGAGGCGCCCCCGACGTGCGGCGAGATGAGCACGTTCGGCAGTCCGAACAGCGGGTGGTGCTCGGGCAGCGGCTCGGGGTCGGTGACATCGAGGGCGAAGCGCAGCCGGCCGCTCGCGGCCTCGGCGAGGATCGCGTCGGTGTCGGCCACCCTGCCGCGAGCGATGTTCACCACGAGCGCCCCGTCGGGCAGGGCGGCGAGGAACTCCGCGTCGACGAGCCCGGTCGTGGCATCCGTCAGCGGAACCCCGACGATCACGATCTCGGCCTCGGGCAGCAGCGACGGCAGTTCGTCGATGCCGTGGATGCGGCCGTGCTCGTCGTCGCGAGCGCGGCTCGCGACGCGCGTGACCTCGACCTCGAACGGTTCGAGCCGCGCCTCGATCGCCCGGCCCACGCCGCCGTAGCCGACCAGCAGCACGCGGCGGTCGGCGAGGCTCGCGGCGCGGATCGGAGCCCAGCGCCCCTGCTCGGCGGCGCGCACGAACCCCGGGATGCCGCGCTGCGCCGCCAGCACGAGCGCGAGGGTGAGCTCGGCGGTCGAGGTCTCGTGCACGCTCGCGGCGTTCGCGAACACCTGCCCGGGCGGGAGGTGCTCGGGCACGTCGTCGTACCCGATCGACTGCGACTGCACGAGCCGGGTGCGCACGCCCTGCAGCGCCGCGAGTTTCGGCGAGGCGCCCATGTACGGCGGCACGACGAGGTCGATGGCGTCGGCGGGTGCGGGGGAGTCGAGATCCCAGAGCACGAGCTCGACGCCCTCGGGCAGCGGACCCAGCGCGAGCACCGCGTCACGCAGGGTCGCACCGGGCAGGGTCACGAGGAGGCGAGGCATGTTCCCATCCTGCCGCGCCGCGACCTGTCCGCAGCCCCGGCGCGTGCCTAAGCTCGGGAACATGGTCGCGACCCAGTCCCCGATCCTCACGCTCACGATGAACCCGGCGCTCGACGTGGCATCGACGACCGAACGGGTCGAGCCCGAGCACAAGCTGCGATGCGGGCCCACCAAGCTCTCGCCGGGCGGCGGAGGAGTGAACGCGACCCGCACGATCAACGCGCTCGGCGGATGGTCGGTCGGCGTCTACCCCCTCGGCGGACCGACGGGGCACGCCTATCGCGAGCTGCTCGAGGCCGAGGGCATCGCGGGTCAGGTCGTGCGCATCGGCGGCAGCACGCGGGAGTGCGTGACGATCGTCGAGACCTCGACCGGCGAGGAGTACCGGTTCGTGCTGCAGGGTCCGCCGCTTCGCGAACCCGAGTGGCGTGCCTGCCTGTCGACCGTCGGCGACTCGCTGCCGGTCGGCGGCTACCTCATCGCGAGCGGCAGCCTGCCGCCCGGGGTTCCCGACGACTTCTACGCCCAGGTGTCGCGGATCTGCCGCGAGCACGAGGTGCGCTGCGTGGTGGATGCCTCGGGGCCGGCGCTGGAGGCGGCGCTCGACGAGGGCGTGTTCCTCATCAAGCCCAGCCTGCGCGAGCTCGGCGAACTCGTCGGGCACGAGGGCGAGCTCGCGCCCGACCAGCAGGTCGCCGCAGCACAGGAGCTCGTGACATCCGCTCGTAGCGAGGCGGTCGCCCTCACGCTGGGCGGGCGCGGCGCGGTGCTCGTGACCGCCGACGCGGTGGTGCGACTGCCGGCGCCGCAGATCACGGTGCACAGCGCGGTCGGCGCGGGCGACGCGTTCCTCGCCGCGATGGTGCTGCGGCTCGCGCAGGGCGTGCCGATCGAGCGCGCGTTCCGCACCGCGCTCGCCGCCGGCAGCGCGACGGCCATGCGCCCGCCCGCCGAGCTGTGCCGCGCTGAGGACGTGGTCCGGCTCGAGGCCGAGCTCGACGCCGCGCTGGCGTGACGCCCCCCCCCGGGGTCTGTTCATCCCGACTGACGGGAACACATTCGAGGATGGGGAACACCTCTCCCGCAGAACGTCCTCCGCATCGTCGAATGTGTTCCCCACCGTACGTGCAGGGCAGGGCTGTAGCGTCTGGGCGGCGCCTGCGGGTCAGGGCAGCTGGGCGACCTGGGCGCGGATGGTTCGAAGCGGGTGTGGTTCCTGCCCTGGATCCGCATCCCCGCCGCCACGATCACCTTCTCGGGCGTCGCCGAGCCCGTTCCGGTCGCCGACCTCGCACCCGACGTCGCGAACGTGCTGCTGCACGGGCTCGAGTTCACCGACGAGGAGGCGCAGAGCATCACCGGCTTCGCGGTGCGCCCTCGCGGCGACTTCGTCACCTACGGCGTCGGCGTCTCGGCGATGGGCATGCGCGACACCGAGCTCGCCCGCGGGCGGGTCGCGGCCGAGCCCGAGGCATCCGTGTTCGCCTGAACGCCGGGCCCGACGCATCCGTGCCTGATCGCCGAGCGCGAGGCATCCGCGCCCGCCCGACCTCCGGTTCCGGCGGATCGGTCGGATGATACCGACGCGCGGTCGGATCGACGCCGCCCGACGTCGCGTTGCCCCAGGGGAGACCTGAAGGAGCAGCATGACGAACACGTCCTCCGTGCCCGCGGCGCCGATCGCGACCGCCACCACGTCACCCGTCGACGGCGCACTCGGCGCCCCGCCCGAGCGCACCCGCGCGGCGTGGGCGGGCGTCGTGTCGATCGGCCTCGCGATCTTCACGATGGTCGCGAGCGAGTTCCTTCCGGCGAGCCTGCTCTCGCCGATCGCCGCCGACCTCGGACTCACCGAGGGCGCCGCGGGCCAACTCGTCACCGCGACGAGTCTCGCCGGCATCGTCGGCGGGCCGCTCGTGGTCGCCGTCGTGCCGCGCGTCGACCGCCGCCTCGTGGTGATGGGACTCACCGCGCTCGCCGTGCTGTCGAACGTGCTCGTCGCCGTCGTGCCGTCGTTCGGCGGCATGCTCGCGGCGCGCCTGCTGCTCGGCCTCGCGATCTCGGGCACCTGGGCGCTCTCGCTCGCGGTCACCGCGCAGCTCGTGCCCGCCGACCGGATCGGTCGGGCGATGACCATCGTCAACACCGGCATGACGCTTGCGACCATCGCCGCAGTGCCGGCCGGCGCCTACCTCGGCGAGGTGCTCGGATGGCGTGCGGTGTTCCTGCTCGCCGCGGCGGCCGCGGTCGTGGCGCTCATCTTCCAGGCGGTGACCCTCCCGTCGGTGACGCCGACCGGAGCCCCCGGCGTGCGTTCGCTGCTGCAGACCGCGGTTCGCCCCGTCGTGGCGCTCGGCGTGCTCGCGATCGTGCTGCTCGCGGGCGGCCACTTCATGGGATTCACCTACCTGCGGCCCGCGTTCGAGTCGATCGTCGGGATGTCGCCGGCCCTGCTGGCGGGCCTGCTCGTGGTGTTCGGGGTGGCGAGCTTCATCGGCAACCTCGTCGCCGGTCCGATCGCCGACCGTCGACTCGGGGTGCTGCTGTTCGCCGTGCCGTTCGCGATCGGCGTCGGCACCGCGACGCTGGCCCTCAGCGGCTCGGGCCTCTGGCTCGTCGCGGTGAGCGTCTTCGTGTGGGGCGTGGGGTTCGGGGCGGTGCCGACGACCGTGCAGGCGTGGATCGCGCGCGTCGCGCCCGACCGGCTCGAGAGCGCCGGCGGGCTCGTGGTCTCGGCATTCCAGATCGCGATCGCGGCCGGCGCCGCCGTCGGCGGGCTCATCGTCGACTCGGCCGGCGTGCAGGCGGCGCTCATCGCGGGCGGAATCTCGGCGGTCGCCGGTGGGGTCGTGCTCATGCTGGCCGGGCGGCGGTAGCCGGACCGGGCGTCCGACGTTCCGGCGTGCGCGGTCGTCAGGCGGTCGCCCTCCAGAGGCTCGGCGGCGCACCCGCGTGCCGCCGGAACGCGCGACTGAACCCCTCATCGCTGTCGTAGCCGAGCGCTGCGGCGGCCTCGGTCACGCTGACGCCGGCCCGGAGCATCCGCTCGGCCCGCTCCATGCGCAGCCGGGTGAGATACCTCGCGGGCGTCTCGCCGACCGACCGCCGGAACTGCTCGGCGAACTGCGACCGCGAAGCCCGCGCGAGGCGCGCGAGGGCCTCGACGGTCCAGCGCCCGCCAGGGTCGGCGTGCATCGCGTCGATGGCCCGGCCCAGGTTCGGGTCGCGAAGGCCGATGAGCCAGGCCCTCGGATCGCCGCATCCGCGCTCGAACCACACGCGAAGCGCGGCGGATGCCACGAGGTCGGCGATGCGGCGCGCGACCGATTCCCGGCCCGCGCGCTCGCCGTCGGCCTCGCGGTGGAGCGTCTCGAGCAGGGAGGCGAACGCCGGCTCGTGCGTGCGGAACCCGCAGGCGAACAGCACCGCGGGCATCAGCCCGAGCGCGACGCCGCTCTCGAGCTCGAGGTGCAGCGATCCGCTGACGAGTCGGGTCGGGCCGTCGGCGCGCAGCGTCGCGTCGCCGCGCGCGAGCAGCACGAAGTCGCCCGCCCGCAGCTCGATCGCGCCGCCGGCGCAGCTGATCGCCACGGTTCCGCTCGCGACGTAGTGGAACCGGATGCCCCGACCCGGGTCGGCCCGGGTCATGCCCGGAACCAGCGAGTAGTCGGCGAAGTCGAGCACGCGCCAGCGCAGGCGCTCGAGCACGGCGTCGATGCTCGCCGCGTCGATCATGGCGCCCGGCGAGGCGGTCGCAGGCGGATTCCCCATGCGTGATGCAAGCGCGTCGCGCGCCGGATGATTCCCCGGGACCGTGCACGGATCGGCTCGGCAGCGACCGCCGGCGGTGTCAGAGCGGCACGTTGTACCCGAGCAGAGCCGCGGGTCGTCGGGCCTCGGTCGCCGGGCGCACCGTCGTCAGCGCGGCGTTCCCGACGGCGGGGAAGACCTCGCGGTAGCGATCGGGGTCGAGCCCCAGCAGGGCGCACAGCACGAGCCGGATCACGGTGTTGTGCGTCACGACCAGCACCCGCCCGTCGGGGTGCGCGTCGCGCAGTTCGCCGAGCGCCGGCAGCGCCCGCTCGAGCGCGGCGCGCCCCGACTCGCCGCCGGGCAACGCGGTCGTCGCCGGCGACCGGAGGAACGCGGCCCGCTCCTCGGGGAAGCGCTCGGCCATCTCGGCAGCGGTGAGGCCCTCGGCCAGCCCGAACGACACCTCGCGCAGCCGCGGGTCGACGGTCGGCGCGATCCCGGTGGCCTGCGCGGCGGGGTCCGCCGTGGCCACGGCCCGCGCCAGCGGCGACGTGACGATCGCGTCGAGGTCGGCCGTGCGCGCCCATGTCCCGAGCCGGGCGGCCTGTGCCACCCCGAGGGGGCTGAGCGCGAGGTCGGTGTCGCCGGCGTACCGGCCGTCACCCCATTCGGTCTGGCCGTGTCGCACCAGGAAGAGCGTCGTCATCGGGGCATCCATCCCATCTCGCCGAGCTGCGCGCGGAACCGACCGTAGTGCTCTTCCAGTCGAGCCGCGAGGGCGGGCTCGGGGTCGACGACCGTGCGGACCCGGCTCATCCGACGCGCGATCTCGAGCAGGCCGGATGCCTCGCCGCCCGCCGGGCGCTGCGCGCCGCTGTGGCCCCACGCGGCCAGCAGCGCCATGCCGAGCGATGCTTCCGCGGATTCCGGGAGGGCGAGGGCGCGGCCGAGCAGGCTCGCCCGCACGCGATTCCAGAGCAGGCTGTGTGTGCCGCCGCCGGATGAGCTGAACCGGCCCGACAGCGGTGCGCCGAGCTGGGCCAGTCGATCGAAGCAGAGCCGTTCCACGCACGCGACGCCGACGGTACCGCTCGATCGCGCTGGTCGTGAGCGGTCAGCGACCGATCAACTCGCCGCAGATCCAGGAGTTCTACGATGCGGCGCGGGCGATCGAGCTGCCGGTCATCGGCCAGTACCTGCCGCTGTTCCCGCTCGGCCTGTTCACGTTCCTGATCCCCACGATCGTGATCGTGTGGCTGCTGCTGAACAAGACGACGTGGGGTCGGCGCATCTACGCGATCGGCACGAACGACACGGCCGCGGTGTGGGCGGGCATCGGCACGAAGTCGACCCGCGCGAGCGCCTACGTGCTCTCGGGCGTCATCTCGGCGCTCGTCGCCGTCTACACCGTCGCCCAGTTCGCGTCGGCCCGCCCCGACGCCGGCACGTCGGGCAACGGCATGGCGCTGCCCGCCATCACCATCGCGGTGCTCGGCGGCGTCGCCATCACCGGCGGCGTCGGCCGGGTGAGCGGCGTCGTGCTCGCGACCCTGCTCATCGTCTGGCTCAACGCGGGCATCCTGCTCGCCTTCCCCGGCAACGACGGCACCCAGTTCCAGCTGCTCGCGCTCGGCACGGTGCTGGTCTTCGCCGCCCTGCTCAACTCGCTCACCAAGCGCCGCTACGGAGGACTCCGATGACCGCACGCTGGGAGCCCGAGCGCGTCGCGCCCGAGCTCGTCGAACTCACGCGGGCCCTCGGCGACCCGGCGCGCGACCTCGTCATCCTCGCCGAGGGCAACACCTCCGAGGCGTTCGAGGACGGCACCATCGCCGTCAAGGCCTCGGGTGCGCGGATGGATGCGGCGGGACCCGACGACTTCGTCGTCGTCGACGTCGCCGAACTGGTCTCGCTCATGCTCGCGGACGATGCCGACCAGGCCGTTCTCACCGCGGCGCTCGACGCCGGCGAGCACGCGGGCGCACGGCGTCGTGCATCGATCGAGACGCTCGTGCACGTCGCCGTGCGCCACTTCGCGCCCGTGCGCTACGTGGCCCACACCCACCCGACCGCGGTCGTGTCGCTGCTGGCGAGCGTGCACGCCGAGCACGCGTTCGACGAGACCGTCTACTCCGACGAGCTCGTCGTGCTCGGCACGCCGCTGTTCGTGCCGTACGCGCAACCCGGCATCGCGCTGGGGCGCGAGTTCTTCGAGCGGCTGCGCGGGCACGTCGACGCGCACGGCGCGCTGCCGTCGCTCGTGCTGCTCGGCAACCACGGCATCGTGGCGATCTCCGAGAGCTCGGCGGGGGCGCTCGCCGTCTCCGAGATGGCGGTGAAGAGCGCGCGTGTGCGAACGGGGGCACTGGCGGTCGGCGGCATCGCCGGTCTCAGCGCGCAGTCGACCGCCGCCTACTTCGACCGCGAGGACTTCCGCGAACGGCGCTCGGGCCTGGCCGGCCGGGTCTGACGAGGCATCCTCACCGGGGCCTCAGGCCGTCGCCGGGCGCTGCGCGGCCGTCGGATGCTCGGCCGAGAGCGCGGGCTCGAGCTCGTCGCCCGGGGGTGGCGGCGTGAGGGTGTCGTCGCGCACGATCGGCACCGCACGCGTCGGCACGACCGCGATGGCGGCGGTCGGAGCATCCGCGAAGGTCAGGCGAGCCGACCAGCGGCGCTGCGGATGCCTCGCCAGTCGCATGCCGCGCGCGACCACGAGCCATCCGATGCCGACGATCGCTGCGAGGCCGCCCGCGATCGCCGCGACCCCGAGGCCCCAGCGCGGACCCCACGAGTTCGCGACCGCGCCGACGATCGGGGCGCCGATCGGCGTGCCGCCCGACAGGATCGCCATGTACAGCGCCATCACCCGCCCGCGCAGCATGGGCTCGGTGGTGGTCTGCACATAGCCGTTGGCGGTGGTGAGCAGGGTCACCGCGCCCAGCCCGATGAGCACGGTCGAGGCGGCGAAGGTCCAGTAGGTGGGCATCACCGCCGACAGCAGTGCCGAGACGCCGAAGAACCCCGCGGCGACGATGACCACGCGCATGCGCGCGCGGTCGCGACGGGCCGCCAGGAGTGCGCCTGTCAGCGAGCCGATCGCGAGGATCGAGTTGAGCACGCCGTACTCGCCGGCGCCGCGCCCGAACTCGACCGCCATCGTCGACGAGAAGATCGGGAAGTTCATGCCGAACGCGCCGATGAGGAACACGATCACGAACACCACGAGCAGGTCGGGTCGGCCGAGCACGTACCTGAACCCCGCGACGAACGCACCCCGCGCTCGCGGCGCTCGCGGCGTGCGGCGCATCGGGCGGCGCATGAGCGCGACCAGGGCGGCGATGACCGCGAGGAACGTCGCCGCGTTGATGAGGAACACCCAGCCCGAGCCGACCAGCACGATGAGCAGTCCCGCGACCGCCGGTCCGATCATGCGCGCCGCGTTGAACGACGCCGAGTTCAGCGCGACCGCGTTCGACATGTCGGAGGACGCGACCAGGTCGGTGACGAACGTCTGCCGCGCCGGGGTGTCGACCGCGTTCACGATGCCGAGCAGCCCGGCGAACAGGTAGAGGTGCCACAGCTCGGCGTGGCCGAGCAGCAGGAGCAGGCCGAGCCCGATGCCGAGCGCCATCAGTGCCGTCTGGGTGCACAGCAGGATGATGCGCCGATCGAACCGGTCGGCGATGAGCCCGGTGATCGGCACGAGCAGCAGTTGCGGTGCGAACTGCAACGCCATCGTGACGCCGACGGCCAGTGCGTCGTTCTCGGTCAGCTCGGTGAGCACGACCCAGTTCTGGGTGGTCGACTGCATCCAGGTGCCCACGTTCGAGACGAGGGCGCCGACGAACCAGATGCGGTAGTCGACGTGCGCGAGCGATCGGAACATGTTGGTCACTGGTCGGCGAACCTCCTGAGGATGTCGGTGGCGGAGACGAGCACGGCGCGCTCGTCGGGCGAGAGGGCGGCGAACCGCTTCGCGAACCAGGTCTCGCGGCGGCGCAGGGTCTCGCGTACGACTGCGGTGCCCTGGTCGGTCGCGCGGAGGAGCACCTTGCGGCCGTCGTCGGGTGAGCCCTCGCGCGTGACGAGGCCGGCCTCGGCGAGGCAGTTCACGGTGCGGTTCATCGAGGGCGGGGTGACTTGCTCGACCTCGGCCAGCCGGCCGGGTGTCATGGGGCCTTCGGCGACGACCCAGCTGAGTGCCGAGAACTGCGTGGCGCTGAGTTCGGCGTCGCGCTGCAGGCGCATCCGGCGGGCGAGTCGCATGATCGCGATGCGGAGCTCGGTGCTCTGCTCGGCCATCGGCTTGCGCCGAGACGGTTCGGTCATCTCATTAGCCTAACAAATTAGTCTCGCTAACTATTCTCTTTTCAGGAGGATCGGCCCGAAACGGGCCGTTCTCAGGAGAATTCGGCCGAATCAGCTCGGTTCGCGCGAAAAACTCCTGAGAAAAGCACACAGGGTGGGGGAGGGGCGGATGTCGCGGGCACGACGTCTGCCGGAAACAGCATCGAAACCGCAGGCTGCGAACCTTCGGGAATGGGCACGCTCTTCGACGGCTACGCGACCACGTCGGTCGGCACCGCTCGGCAGGGCGCCCGGCCGTGGGACGAGATGTTCCCGGCGGACGACCCCGCCGTGCGCGATCCGTACCGCGAGCTCTACCCGGCGCTCGCGCGCATGACCCAGGACGAGCTGCGCGGCCGCACCGAAGCTCTCGCGAGCTCGTACCTCGCGCAGGGCGTCACGTTCGACTTCGCCGGAGAAGAGCGCCCGTTCCCGCTCGACGCCGTGCCGCGGGTGATCGCCGCCGACGACTGGGCGCACGTCGAAGCCGGCGTCGCGCAGCGGGTTCGAGCGCTCGAGGCGTTCCTCTCGGACGTGTACGGGCCGCAGCGTGCGGTCGCCGACGGCGTCATTCCGGCCGCACTCGTGAGCTCGTCGACGCACTACCACCGCCAGGCCGCGGGCATCGTGAGTGCGAACGGTGTGCGCATCCAGGTCGCCGGCATCGATCTGATCCGCGACGAACTCGGCGAGTGGCGCGTGCTCGAAGACAATGTGCGCGTGCCGAGCGGCGTGAGCTACGTGGTCTCGAACCGGCGGGTGATGGCGCAGACCCTGCCCGAGCTGTTCACGAGCATGCGGGTGCGACCCGTCGGCGACTACCCGAACCGGCTGCTGCAGGCGCTGCGCGCGAGCGCGCCCGAGGGCGTCGAAGACCCGACGGTCGTCGTGCTCACGCCCGGCGTCTACAACTCGGCGTACTACGAGCACACCCTGCTCGCCCGGCTCATGGGCGTCGAACTCGTCGAGGGGCGCGACCTGTTCTGTTCGGGCGGCCGGGTCTGGATGCGCACCACCGCCGGCCCGACCCGCGTCGACGTCATCTACCGGCGCGTGGACGACGAGTTCCTCGATCCGCAGCAGTTCCGGCCCGACTCGGTGCTCGGTGCGCCCGGGCTCATGCTCGCCGCTCGCCTCGGGCACGTTACGATCGCGAACGCCGTCGGCAACGGCGTCGCCGACGACAAGCTCGTCTACACCTATGTGCCCGACCTCATCCGCTACTACCTGGCCGAACAGCCCATCCTGCCGAACGTCGACACCTGGCGGCTCGAGGAGCCCGACGCGCTCGCCGAGGTGCTCGACCGCCTCGACGAGCTGGTGGTCAAGCCGGTCGACGGGTCGGGTGGCAAGGGGCTGGTGGTCGGTCCGGATGCCTCGCGGCGCGAGCTCGACGAACTGCGCTCGCGACTCGTGGCCGACCCCCGCGGGTGGATCGCCCAACCGGTGGTGCAGCTCTCGACGATCCCGACGCTCGTGGAAGACGGCCTGCGGCCGCGGCACGCCGACCTTCGCCCGTTCGCGGTCAACGACGGCGACGAGGTGTGGGTGCTGCCGGGCGGGTTGACCCGCGTGGCGTTGCCCGAGGGGCAGCTCGTGGTGAACTCGAGCCAGGGCGGCGGCTCGAAGGACACCTGGGTGCTCGGCGGCGATCCGCCGTCTGGGCCGACCACCGGGTCGTCGCCCGCGCAGACCCGCCTGGCATCGGGGTCGTTGGTCGCGCATCAGGCGGCTCCGAAGACGGGTGCGATGCCGGTGGTGGGTGCGGATGCCCCGAACCCGGGCGTGCACCGCCTCGAGTCGTCGCCGCAGGACGACGAGGCGCCCGTGCGACAGCAACAGCAGCAACAGCAGCAACAGCAGCAACAGCAGCAACAGCAGCAACAGCAGCAACAGCAACAGGCTCACCGACCGACGAATGCCGAGGCCCCCTCATGCTGAGCCGCATCGCCGAGTCGCTCTTCTGGATCGGCCGCTACCTCGAGCGCAGCGACGGCACCGCGCGCATCCTCGACGTGCACCTGCAGCTGCTCCTCGAGGACCCGTGGATCGACGAGGACACCGCGTGCCGCGCACTCATGTCGGTCATGGGCAGTGTGCCCGCCGACGATGTGCACCTGACGCCGGCCGACCTGATCGCCCTGCTCGGCGTCGACCGGAGCCATCCGGCGTCGATCGCGCACGCCGTGGCATCCGCTCGTGAGAACGCCCGGCGCGCCCGCGAGATCGTCTCGACCGAGCTGTGGGAGGCGCTGAACGAGACCAATGCGCGGATGCCCCGTCGAGTGGCGACCGACAAGACGCACGAGTTCTTCCGGTGGGTGCGCGACCGCACGGCACTCGCGCTGGGTGTCGTCGACTCGGCGTCGAGCCGCGACGAGGCGTGGCAGTTCTTCTCGCTCGGCCGCGCGATCGAACGCGCCGACATGACGGCTCGACTGCTCGCCACACGCGAGCTCACCGAGGCATCCGGCCCCAGCTGGACGACCCTGCTGCGCAGCTGCGGCGGCTACGAGTCGTACCTGCGCAGCTATCGGGGCCTGCCGTCGACGCAGTCGGCGGCCGAGTTCCTGCTGCTCGACCGGCTGTTCCCTCGATCGGTGATCGCGAGCGTCATCCGCGCCGAGGAGTCGTTGCGCGAGATCGACCCGCGTGCCGGCCGGGTCGGCGTCACCGACCAGGCGCAGCGACTGCTCGGGCAGATCCGATCCGAGCTCGAGTACCGGCCGATCACCGAGATCATCGACGAGCTGAGCGACGAGATGGAGCACGTGCAGGCCGTGGTGTCGGGCGCGAGCGAGGCGATCCGGCGCAGGTACTTCCCGGCGAGCGCCGTGCCGGTCTGGACGGGGGAGGTGTCATGAGCCGGCTTCGCATCGTGCACCGCACCGGCTTCGGCTACGCCGAACCGGCGACCGCGTCGTACAACGAGGCGCGCATGCTGCCGCACTCGGGCGGCGAGCAGTTCGTGCTGCAGGCGGGCCTCGACATACGCCCGGGCGCGACGCAGCACGCGTACCTCGACTACTGGGGCACGCGGGTCTCGACGTTCGAAGTGCTGACCCCGCACCGCGAGCTGTCGGTCACGGCGACGAGCCTCGTCGAGGTGCAGCCGACACCGCACCGGCGTGCGCCCGAACTGCACTGGGAAGCCCTCGAGCGGGCGCGCCGCAGCACCGTCTCACTGGTCGAGTTCTCGACGCAGACGGCGGCGACCGCGCCACCCGACGAGCTCGCGGCGCTCGCCGCGACCATCGCCGCCGAGGGGCTGCCGGTCGCCGAGACCGCGCTCGAGGTGTGCCGGGCGGTCGGCGAGGCGGTCGAGTACGTGACCGGGGCGACCGGGGTGCACTCGACCGCGCGCGAGGCGTGGGCCGAGCGCAAGGGCGTCTGCCAGGACATGGCGCACCTCGCGGTCGGGGCGCTGCGCGCGATCGGCGTTCCGGCGAGGTACGTGTCGGGCTACCTGCATCCCGACCCGTCGGCGGGCGTCGGGGTCACCGTCACGGGCGAGTCGCACGCCTGGGTCGAGTGGTTCGACGGCGACTGGCGCGGCTACGACCCGACGAACCTCTCGCAGGTCGGCGACCTGCATGTCCTGGTCGGTCGCGGACGCGACTACACGGATGTCTCGCCGCTGCGCGGGGTGTACGCCGGCCCCGGGGCATCCGAACTGTTCGTCTCGGTCGAGGTCACCCGCGAGGCCTGACCGCTCGCGCGGCCCGCGACCTGTCACACTTGCCGCATGCCCACGTTCACCGACGATCACGGCGTCCGCATCCACTACGAGGCGCACCGGGTGCCTGACCCGGCCGCGGTGATCCAGCTGGCGCACGGCGTGGGCGACCACATCGGCCGGTACCGCGAGCTGATCGCCGCGCTCAACGAGGCGGGGTACTCGGTGTGGGCCGACGACCATCGCGGCCATGGGCAGACCGGCTTCGAGCAGCACGGCGGCGATCTCGATCGCATGGGCCGGCTCGGGCCGGGCGGCCTGCGCGCGACGATTGCGGCGGTCGAACGGTTCACCGATGTCATCCGCGAGACGGAGGGCGACGACGTGCCGCTCGTGCTGCTCGGACACTCGTGGGGCTCGTTGATGGCGCAGATCATCCTCAACCGCAGCGCAGCGCGCTACGACGGGGCGGTACTCACCGGCACGGCCTATCGAACGCTGCGCTGGATGGATCCGGGCGAGCGCCTCAATCGTCGCCACAAGCACCTCGGCAGCACGGGGGCCGAATGGCTCAGCCGCGACCCGGCCGTCGCCGAGGCGTTCGTCGCCGACCCGTACACGACCACCACCCCGCTGCGGAAGCTGTTCGGCACCCTCGACGCGGTGCGGCTGCTGGGGCGTCCGGCGCCGGCGCCGGCGATTCCGAGCGAGCTGCCGTTGCTCATCATGGTCGGCTCCGACGACACGCTCGGCGGCGAGGAGAGCGCGCGTCGGCTCGCGCAGGCGTACGTGTCGCGTTCGGGGCTGGTCGACGTCGAGGTCATCGTGTACGCCGACGCCAGGCACGAGGTCTTCAACGAGCTGAATCGGCTGGAAGTGCGCGACGACCTGGTCGGATGGCTCGACGAGCGCTACGCGGTCGACTGAGCGGATGCCTCGCGGCGGGTGCTTGCCGTCAGTCGACGACGCTCGCGCGGTCGGGCGGGACGTCGAACCCGAGCAGGCGCATCCGCGGATGGTTCGGATGCGCCGCCGTCGACTCGGTGAGCCACGGGTACACGATCGTGGTGACGCTGCAGTTGCCGAGCACGGGCAGCAGGTCGCGGTAGCCGTCGGGGTCCATGCCCGCGAGTTCGCAGAACAGCAGGCGGATGAGCGTCGCGTGGGCGACGATGAGCACGCGCCCGTCGGGGAACTCCGCGACGAGTTCGTCGAGCACGGGCAGCGCCCTGGCGATGCCGGCACGACCGGATTCGCCGTCGGGCAGCGGGCTCGACGCCGGTGCCCGGCAGAAGGCCGTCCACTCCGCCGGGTAGCCGTCGGCGATCTCCTCGGGTGTGAGCCCTTCGCCCACGCCGAAGTCGATCTCGACGAGCCGGTCGTCGATCCGCAGCGCGAGGCCGGTCGTCTCGACCGAGGGTGCGGCCGAGCGGCGGGCGCGGCTGAGGGGTGACGACACGATCGCGTCGAGCCGTGCGTCCACGGCCCAGGCCGCGAGTGCGGCCGCCTGACCGAGTCCGTGCCGGGTGAGCCCGACATCGGAGTTGCCGGCGTACCGGTGATCGGCATGCCATTCGGTCTCGCCGTGACGCGCGAGGAAGAAGGTGGTCACACCGCGATCGTATCCCCGCTCGCACGCCGGCCCCGGGACATCCGTCTGCTTCGCTCTTGACAGCCGTCCCGCGGTCGTGCCATTTTGAACTCGCGTCCGTGAGAGCGCTCTCACGAATCGATGCGAACCCGCACCACCGAACGGTCCACGACGAAGTCGACCGAGGTCGACGACGACCAACTGGAGTAGCGAACATGACCCCACGACCACTTCCGCGCGCGGTCGCGCTGGCCGCCGCGACCGTCGCGATCTGCGCGATCGGCGGCATCACCGCAGCCCCGGCGAACGCCGCCGCCGACGACGGTGCCCTGCAGGGAGCCGAGCTCTACCGCAACCCGTACAGCACCACGCTCGAAGCGGCGCAGTCGCTGAGCGGGCGGGCCCGCGCCGACGCGCAGCTGCTCGGCAGCATCCCGTCGGCCGACTGGATCACGAAGGGCACGCCCGCCGAGGCGCAGACCGCCGTCGACGAGATCGTCGACGCCGCCGCCGCGCTCGGGCAGGTGCCGACGATCGTCGTCTACAACCTGCCGTTCCGCGACTGCGCGCAGTACTCGGCGGGCGGCGCAGCGGACACCGCCGAATACCTGGCCTGGGTCGACGGTGTCGCCGCCGGCATCGGCGACCGCGACGCGATCGTCATCCTCGAGCCCGACGGGCTCGGAATCATCCCCTGGAACACCGACGGCAACGGCAACGCCGAGTGGTGCCAGCCCGCCGAGCTCGACCCGGCGACCGCGGCCGACGACCGGTACGTGCAGGTGAACGGCGCGGTCGACCGGCTCACCGCGCTCGCCGGCACGCACGTCTACCTCGACGGCACCCATACCGGATGGCTCGGCGTGGGCGACATCTCGGCGCGACTCATCCGGGCGGGCGTCGAACGCACCGACGGGTTCTTCCTGAACGCGTCGAACTACGAGGAGACCCGCAAGCTCGAGAAGTACGGCACCTGGATCTCGGAGTGCATCCACCTCTCGCAGAACTCGTGGTGGGAGCCCGCGTGGTGCGGCAGCCAGTACTACCCGGCCAACCCAGCCGACTTCGACACCTGGACGGCGACCGACGCGACCTACGACCAGGCCTACGCCGACACCGGGCTCACGCGCGACCCCGCCGCTCAGGCGCACTTCGTGATCGACACGAGCCGCAACGGCCAGGGCCCGTGGACTGCGCCCGCAGGCGTCTACCCCGACCCCGAGGTGTGGTGCAACCCGCCCGACCGCGGCATCGGCGAACGTCCGACGACCGACACCGGCACGGCGCTCATCGACGCCTTCCTCTGGATCAAGGTGCCCGGCGAGAGCGACGGCAAGTGCTTCCGCGGCACCGGCGGCCCACTCGACCCCGTGCGCGGCATCGAAGACCCGGCTGCGGGCGTGTGGTTCCCGCAGCAGGCGCGCGAACTCGTCGCCCTCGCGAACCCGCCGATCGCGGCGCAGGCGTGCACGATCGAGTACCTCGTGCACGGCACGTGGCCGGGGGGCTTCAACACGCAGATCTGGGTCGAGAACACCGGCACGACGCCGATCAACGGGTGGGCCCTCGAGTGGACCTTCCGCGGCGACCTCGGCATCGGCAACGGCTGGAGCGCGGACTGGTCGCAGCAGGGCCAGGTGGTGACGGCCTCGTCGCTGTCGTGGAACGCCGCGCTCGCCCCCGGCGCCCGCACGACCATCGGGTTCATCGGGAAGGGCGCCGACCCGGCGACCGTGCCCTGGCTCTTCGAGCTGAACGGAGCACCCTGCACGAGCTGACCCGCGCCGCCCGGCGCATGTCCGTGAGTTCGTAGGACGCTGCAGGGAGGGTTGGTAGGTCAACGCAGGGAATGCAGGTCGCGCACGCTGCTGCGCGACCTGCATTCCGGCGTTTGTCCTACCAACGCCGGGGATGCGCGCGGGCGCAGACGCCGGGCGCGCGCGGGCGCGGCGCGGGCGGGGTGGTCAGCCGCGCGCGGCGACCAGGGCGGCGATGCCGGCGATGATGCGGTCGAGGCCGTACTCCAGTGCGGCGTCCTGGGCCGTGTCCGTCGCCGCGTCGGCGAAGGCGGCGGCCGCGAGCGGATACGCGTCGGCGTTCGCCGTCAGCACGGCGCCGAGCGTCTCGGCGAGCTGCGCCTCGAGGTCGGGCTGCGTCTCCTGCTGCACGAGCCCGCGCACGTGCGCGCTCACCAGCGTGAGCGTGTCGAGCCGCTCACCCGCGGTCAGCGGCAGCTCCTCGAGCACGCCGAGCCCGGCCTCCGTCCAGCTCAGCTCGTTCGGCCCGAACACGCGCGCGCCGACCGCCGCGGTCAGCAGCCAGCGATGGGCGGCGAACACGTCGTGCACGGCGTGCGCCCAGGCGCGCAGGCGCGGCTGCCAGGACGCCGGCGAGGCATCCGGATCATCCGCTCGTTTCGGAGCGCTCACCGGCCCCATGGCGGTGTCGACCATCAGTGCGATGAGCGCGTCGCGGTTCGGCACGTACCGGTAGAGCGCCATCTTGGTGACGCCGACCTCGTCGGCGACGCGCTGCATGGATGCCGCGTCGAGCCCCTCGGCGTCGGCGAGGCGGATACCCGTGGCGACGAGCTCGGCGAGCGTCACACGTGGGCGCGGTCCCCGGCGCGTCGCGGTGCCGCTCGCCGGCGCCCAGAGCAGGTCGGCCGCGGTGGGCTCGGACATCGTTCCTCCCGGTTCGAGCGTGGGTCTTGACTTTCTGTGTCTACCAGACACTAATATGTGTCGGGTAGACACAGAAACGAAGGGAACGATCATGAAGGTCCTCATCTCAGGTGCGAGCATCGCCGGCCCCGCGGTCGCGTTCTGGCTCGCGCGCACCGGTCACGACATCACCGTGGTGGAGCAAGCGTCCTCCCTGCGCCCCGGCGGCCAGGCCGTCGACTTCAAGGGGGCGACCCACCGCCGGGTGCTCGAGCAGATGGGGCTGTGGCACGAGATCAACGCCCAGCGCACCCCCGCCGTCGACGCGCACTTCGTCGACGCGACCGGGCGCACGAACGCCGTCATGCCCCACACGTTCAGCGGCGGCGACGTCGAGATCGCCCGCGGCGACCTCGCGAAGCTGCTGTACGAGCACACCGCCGACCGCGTCGAGTACGTCTTCGGCGACCGCATCGAGCGCATGCACGAGCACGCCGACGGCATCGACGTCGAGTTCCGCAGCGGACGCACCGGCCGGTTCGACCTCGTGGTCGGCGCAGACGGCGTGCACTCGGGCGTGCGGCGGCTCGCGTTCGGGCCCGAGCGGCAATTCGTGAAGTACCTCGGGTACTCGTACGCCGTGGTCGGCGGCGCGAAGGCGGCGGCCGAGGCATCCGATCGCCCTGTCGGAGACGCACCGGACGCGCCCGATGCGCCCGGCGTGCCCGGCGTGCCCACTCAGCCGGGCCTCTGGTACAACGAACCGGGCAGGCTCGCCGTCATCGGCGGCCCGAAGGCGCCCGACTTCTTCGTCTTCGCCTCCGACGACCCCGGCGCCCTCCGGCACGACGTCGACGCCCAGAAGCGCCTGATCGCCGACGCGTACGCCGGCGCGGGCTGGCGCGTGCCCGAGATGCTCGAGCGACTCGCGACCGCCGATGAGTTCTACCTCGACGGCCTGAACCGCGTGCACCTCGACCGGTTCACGAGCGGGCGGGTCGTGCTCGTCGGCGACGCCGGGTACGCGAACACCCTCGGCGGATTCGGCACCGGGCTCTCGATCGTCGGCGCATACGTGCTGGCCGGCGAGCTCGCTGCCGCCGGCGGCGACCACCGGGTCACGTTCGCGAACTACGACGAGCGGATGCTCCGCTACTCGAAGGTCGCCCGCAGCGGCAACGCCGGGCCGTTCCTCGCGCCGCCGAGCCGGTGGCGCATCGCGATGCGCGACCTCACCTTCAAGAACCGCCTCATGCTCGCCGGCATGATGAAGCTCACCGACATGTTCGCCAACGACATCGCGTTGCCCGAGTACCGCGAGCTCGCGGCGGTCGCGCCGGTTCGCTGACGATCGGATGTCTCGGGTCGGCGTCGTGCGCGAACCGGCGCTACCCGGGGCATCCAGTCGTAGGCTGTCGCCCATGCCCCCATTCCACGGCGAGTACAAGGTTCCCGGCGGCAAGCTCGTGGTCGTCGATTTCGATGTCGTCGACGACGTGATCCGCTCCCCGCGCGTCGCGGGCGACTTCTTCCTCGAGCCCGACGAGGCGCTGGGCGACATCGACGCCGCGCTCGAGGGCCTGCCCGCGGCCTCCGATGCGAAGCAGATCGCGGCCGCGATCTCGGCGGGCCTGCGCGACGGAGCCGTGATGCTGGGCTTCTCGGCCGAGGCCGTCGCGGTCGCGGTGCGTCGCGCGCTCACCGATGCCCGCAGCTGGACCGACTACGAGTGGGAGATCGTGCACGACGCGGCCGTGCCGCCGCGCCTGCATCTCGCGCTCGACGAGGTGCTCGCCACGCGCGTCGGCGAGGGGCGCCGCAAGCCGACCCTGCGGTTCTGGGAGTGGGACGAGTCGGCCGTGGTGATCGGGTCGTTCCAGTCGGTGAAGAACGAGGTCGACCCCGAGGGCGCCGAGAAGTACGGCTTCGAGGTCGTGCGACGCATCTCGGGGGGCGGCGCGATGATGATGGAGAAGGGCAACGTCGTCACCTACTCGCTGTATGTGCCGGCCGAGCTTGTGCAGGGGCTGAGCTTCGCCGACTCGTATGCGTTCCTCGACGATTGGGTGTTGCAGGGGCTTCGCTCGATCGGCGTCGAGGCGACGTACCAGCCGCTGAACGACATCGCGTCGCCGCTGGGCAAGATCGGCGGTGCCGCGCAGAAGCGCCTCGGCTCGGGCGGTGTGCTGCATCACGTGACGATGGCGTACGACCTCGACAACGAGAAGATGCTCGAGGTGCTGCGCATCGGCCGCGAGAAGATCAGCGACAAGGGCATCGCGTCGGCGGCCAAGCGCGTCGACCCGCTGCGCTCGCAGACCGGTCTCAGCCGGGCGGCGATCATCGAGGCGCTGAAGCACACGTTCGCTTCCCTCTACGGCGCGAAGGCCGGCGCGGTCACCGCCGACGAGCTCGCCGAGGCCGAGGCGCTCGTCGCCTCGAAGTTCTCCACCCCCGACTGGCTGTACCGGGTGCCCTGACCCCCGTCTCTTTCCCGAGGCGGCCCCTGACCCCCCCGTTCTTTTTTCAGGAACCGCGGCCCGAATCGCGCGGTATTCAGGACGACACGCCGCATCGCGCCCGCCGCCACCGCAAGATCTCCTGAGAAAAGCTCGGGGCGGCGTCGGTAGACTCGGCGGGATGGAGTGGTGGGTGTGGCTGGTGATCGCGGGTGCGGTCGTCGGCATCGGATGGCTCGCGCAGCGCGCGGGATTCATCGACCTCTCCGACAAGACGAAGCGCGGTGGCGGGGGTTCCGGCGGCGTCATGATGATCGGCGACGAGGTCTTCGCGCCGCGCAAGTACGAGGCGGCCGTCGAACAGGATCGGCAGAGCCGGCTGCCCGCGCCCGCACCGCTGCCGGGCGACGGCGACAAGGGCATCGCGTTCGCGTCGGATGCCCCCGACGACGACGACCCCGAACGGTTCCAGGGGCGGATTCGACTCGACGTCTGAGCGCGGCCCTCGCCTCCGCGAGCCGCTCAGAGCGTGTGGAGCAGCGCGACCGTGAGGTCACGGCCCCACTCGCGGGCGCGATAGCGCTCGCCGTCGAGCAGCGGCCCGTCGAGCTCGCGCACCCAGAACGTCATCGGCTCGGCGATCGGGTCGAACCCCCGTCGCGAGAGCCGTCTCGTCGCGAGCGTCGCGGCCGAACCGGGGAACTCGGGCGTTCGCGTGCGGGTGTCGAACACGGCGACGGGGATCCGGGTCGGCGGCCGCTCGACCGCCTTGATCCACTCGCGAATGCCCCGCTCGGGCACCGTCGGCGCACCGCGCTCGGCCGCGGTTCGTCGGGTCTCGGGCGTCGACATCGAGAAGGCATGGGTCGGGCCGCCGACGACGAGCAGGTCGAGGTCGGGGGGAAGGCGACCGGGCGCGGCATCCGTTTCGACCACGGCCACCCGCACCGCGGAGGCCGCAAGTCCGTCGGCGATCGCGCGCCCGATCGTCGAGGTGTGCCCCCAGAACGATTCCACGACGACGAGCGCGTGCACGAGACCTCCCGCCGCAGGCAGTCGCGGTTCAGGCCAGCCGGCCGGCGAGCGTGCGACCCCACTGCTCGGCGCGCGCGACCTCGCCCTCTTCGAGCGGGCCGCTGTAGCCGTACACGCCGAACGACTCGGCCGCCGCGAGCGGTTCGTACCCGAGCTTGACCAGCCGCTTCATGGCCTTCTTCGCGGCCGAGCCGGGGAGGCGCGGGGCGACGCTGCGGGTGTCGAACGTCGCGACGCGAGTGCCGCGGGGCGGGGTGCCGAGCTTGCCGATCCACTCGCGGATGCCGAGTCGCGGCACGCGCGTCGCCCCCTGGTCCTTCGCCGCCTTGCGGGTGTCGACGCGCGACATCGAGAAGGCGTGGGTCGGGCCGCCGACGACGAGCAGGTCGAGACCCGCCGGCAGCACGTCGGGTGCCGCATCGATGCGCACCACCTCGGCGCCCGCGCCGAGCCCCGCGCCGATCGCGACGGCGATCGCCTCGGTGTTGCCCCAGATCGACTCCACCACGATGAGCGCCTTCACGCCGACCACCCCCTGCCCGCCAGCGTAGCCGCGACTGGCAGACTTGGCAGGTGGCATCCGAGGAGTCGAATCGCGTCATCCACGCCGACAACCTCGACGTGCTGCCCGCGTTGCCCGACGGCGCGTTCACGCTGGTCTACCTGGACCCGCCGTTCAACACCGGCCGGTCGCAGGCGCGACAGGCCCTGCGGCACGTTCGGGTTCGCGACGCGGTCGACGTCGGGCCGGAGGCATCCGGTCTCGCAGGGTCGGATTCAGCAGCAGAACCGGATGCCGCGCTCGCCGCACCCCGTACCATCACCGGGTTCGCCGGCAAGCAGTACGAGCGCATCCGCGGCGACCTGCTGCGCTTCGACGACCGCTTCGACGACTACTGGGCGTTCCTCGAGCCGCGCATCGACGAGGCGTGGCGGCTGCTCGCCGACGACGGCACGCTGTACCTGCACCTCGACTACCGCGAGGCGCACTACGCGAAGGTGCTGCTCGACGCGAGGTTCGGGCGCGAATGCTTCCTCAACGAGATCATCTGGGCGTACGACTACGGCGCGAAGGCGAAGCGGCGCTGGCCGACGAAGCACGACACGATCCTCGTCTACGTGAAGAATCCCGCAACGTACTGGTTCGACTCGTCGGCCGTCGACCGCGAGCCGTACATGGCGCCCGGGCTCGTCACGCCCGAGAAGGCGGCGGCCGGCAAGCTGCCGACCGACGTCTGGTGGCACACGATCGTGTCGCCGACGGGGCGCGAGAAGACGGGGTATCCGACGCAGAAGCCCGAGGGTGTGCTGCGCCGCATCGTGCAGGCGTCGACCCGCCCCGGCGACTGGGTGCTCGACTTCTTCGCCGGCTCGGGCACGACGGGTGCGGTCGCGGCCGCGCTCGGGCGCCGGTTCGTGCTCGTCGACGAGCACCCCGACGCGATCGCCGTGATGCGCCGCCGCTTCGCGGACCTGCCGGATGTCTCGTTCGAGACATCCGCCCCTGCTGCGCCTGACGCACCCACCTGACCCACCCACCCTGACCCACCCACCTGACCCACCCGCCTGACCCACCCACCCTGACCACCCATCCCGCCGAATGTTTCCGTTCGCACCGGGGGGTTCCGCACGAACGGACACGGTCGGTGCGAACGGAAACACTCGGCCGCACGTCCACGGACAGACCACAGAAAGTAGGACAGAGATGAAGTTCCGGATCTTCACCGAACCGCAGCAGGGCGCGACCTACGGGCAGCAGGTGCGCATGGCCCAGGCCGCCGAGCGACTCGGGTTCGACGCGTGGTTCCGCAGCGACCACTTCCTCGCGATGGGCGTCGACGGGCGCCCCGGCCCGACCGACTCGTGGGTCACGCTCGGCGCGATCGCGCGCGAGACGTCGACGATCCGGCTCGGCACGCTGGTGTCCAGCGCGACGTTCCGGCACCCGTCGCTGCTCGCGATCCAGGTCGCGCAGGTCGACGAGATGAGCGGCGGGCGCATCGAGCTCGGGCTCGGAACCGGATGGTTCGAGGCCGAACACGCGGCGTACGGGTTCGGGTTCCCGCAGGCGCGGTTCGGCATCCTCGAGGAGCAGCTCGAGGTGGTCACCGGACTCTGGTCGACTCCGCTCGGTGAGACGTTCACGCACGCGGGCGAGAACTACGCACTGACGGATGCTCCGGCGCTGCCGAAGCCCGTGCAGCAGCCGCTGCCCGTGATCGTCGGGGGAGCGGGCCCGAAGCGCACGCCCGCGATCGCGGCGCGGTTCGCGAGCGAGTACAACGTGGCGTTCCGCTCGAACGACGAGATCGCGGCGGGCTTCGCGCGTGTGCGCGCGGCGGTGTCGGATGCCGGCCGTGCGCCCGAGTCGATGGTCTACTCGGCCGCGCTCACCTCGACGGTCGGCGCGACCGAGGCCGAGTACCGCCGCCGGGC